>JAAEMV010000419.1 GCA_024225195.1 Planctomycetaceae bacterium
CACTACGAAGGACTTGTTGCGGAGCGACCCATCGATTGGTGAAGACAACACTTTGAGGAATGAATTCTTTGAATTGTCGGTCGACGAAGATACCGGAGGTATTCGCTCAATTCAGCTGTATAAGAATAGGGTTAACCTGATCAGTCAACAGTTGGCAGTCCGGTTACCCAAGGATGCTGCGAATCCTCGCGGTGGTGGTAAGGCGCGGTATACCCGAATGTCTGCCGATGAGATCACTTTATCTATGGAGTCGCGGATTGCGGGAACACTCACCTCGCGTGGCGTTTTGTTTGATGAAGAACTCAAAATTGCGGACTATTGGCAGAAGGTTCGTGTAACCCGTGGCCAACGGATAATCGAAGTTGAGGGGGAGATTACCCCGGTTTCAGGATTTTCTAAATCGAATAATCACTACGCTTGTTCCCGTTTGGCGTGGAAGAGTGAGGCGTCTCGATTGGTCGCCAATGCTGGTGAGATTCGACAGGATATTTACACCGATTGGTTTCATGCAACTCAATACATCGAAGTTGTGCAGGACGACGGGCGGCTCACGATGCTGACAGGTGGTTTGCCTTACCACCGACGTGCTTCGCGGCGATTTGTTGATTCTGTTTTGATCGCTGGAAATGAACAACAGCATAAGTTTGCGTTCGGACTAGGTGTGAATCTTGATTATCCCCTAACGGCGGCAATGTCCCGAATGACGCCGCCTTGCGTATTAAAATCCTCTCAAACAAGGTCTTCTCAAGCTGCCTCATCAGGCGTAGCCGATTCTAGCTGGTCGTTTCATTTCAATCGTCGAAATATTGTGGCGACTTGGTGGAGTCCTATTTTTGAGCAAGAGTCTGGAGATTCGTCCTCTGGCCAGTGGGTGGGAGTCAAGGTACGTTTGCGAGAAACGGAAGGTCGGACAGGGGCTTTGACGGTGCGTTGCCCGCGGACTATCGCCACCGTCGAACGTGTGAAGTTTTCGGGCGAATCAGTCCAAGCTTTAGGATTGGTGGAAGGCAGTGATTCAAGTTTTACAGTTGAGTTTGGTCGTAATGACTATTTTGAAGTATTAATACGATGGAAAAAATGATAGTTGCAATAGACGGTCCCGCTGGTGCCGGGAAGAGTTCAGTTACACGTTTACTCGCTGAACGACTTGGGTTTCAGTTTTTAGACACCGGTGCGATGTACCGAGCCGTTACGCTTGCGGCCATTGACCGAGGAGTCGATTTGCATGACGAGCCTGCCCTCCAAACCATCGCGTCTGAAATAGAAATCGTGTTTGATGGTGAGGAAGTTTTTATTGATGGAAAAAACTCCACCACAGCGATTCGTGAACCGGAGGTGACTCGGAGTGTGGCTTCGGTCGCAAATGCTCCGTCAGTTCGCTCCTATTTGGTCGACCTGCAGCGGCGGATCGCTACTCAGGGTGATTTTGTGTGCGAGGGTAGAGACCAGGGAACCGTCGCGTTTCCAGATTCGTTCTGCAAGATCTTCCTAACGGCTTCTCCGAAAGCGCGGGCTCAGCGACGCGTTGAGCAGTTAAACTCGTCTGGGAAACCTGTTGAGTTCGAAGCCGTCTTCCGGGATCAGGAACTCCGGGATCAACAAGACAGTACCCGGGAGGTCGGCCGACTCATGAGAGCCGAAGATGCAATCGAATTGCTGACCGACGATCTCTCGCTAGGCGAAGTTGTGGGCGAGTTGGAACGTATTGTCCGCGGAAGAATTGAGAACAGAACAGCGTCTCCAGCAAGTGATGCTGAGTAGATTGTCGGGTGAGCCTTTAAAAGTGATCGATTGGAATTAAACGATTCCAGGCTTCCATCGAGTGCCAAAGTAATGCAAAAGAAACGGCAGGATGCAGAGAATTAGCGTGCCAAGGGCAGTTGCGATCAATGCGTATTCGCGTCGCGTGAGATCCTGCCAGCGATTCTGTTGGGTTTTCTGGGTTAAGTTCGAAATCATGGTCGATGAGATATGTTGAACATTGCCATTATGGAACTCTCCGTTGAGCCGCGTGGCGACCTGGCGAAGTGTGGAAGTATCCTGTCGGGAGTTTTTGCCGGCAATGAATTTTCCAGTGATTGGATCGCCAACGCCCACCAATAAAACGTTGCTGATCGACTTCGGCATTGGAGGCATCCCTGTGGCGGGAACGGTGTCACCGTCAGTGACCACCATTAGAATTGCACTGTCTGGGTTCCATGGTGCGGCGATCTCTGCAGCTTGTTCGAGGCCTTTAAACAGATCGGTATCTTTTCCTTTGAAGGCGAAGTGCATCGGAAGGTCGGAAAGTGTGTTTTTCACGACTTCGAGGTCATCGGTATCAATGACAACCGGCATCGCTTCATTGTAAAACGCGATTACGCTTAATTTATATTGCCGGATTGGCACCCGATCGAACAGTGATTCGACAATTTCGGCTCCTCGCTGGGTGCGACTGAGCGTCCCCGTCGGTCCTGCATCGACCAGTCTCATACTTGGTGAAACATCGAGTAGCAAAATCACATGGCGTTGTTTGGCGGAGTCAATTTCAGTCGAGTTGTGCGTTTTAGGTTTAGTAAGCAGCAACGAGACCAGTCCCCAACAAATCAGGCTATAGGCGACTATCTTCAACGGTGCCGCTGCTCTTACCCAAAACGCCGGGCTTGCTTTAGGGCCAAACGCCAAGGACGACAACCGGCGGATGCGAATCATATGAATGGCTTCAGCGCCAGCGCTCAAAATGAATACGCCCGCAGCTGAAAATTCAGGAATGAAATTCATGTCTACCATGGCGTGTACCTCAATCCAAACGTGGAAAGGAGGCTGATGCCAAGCAGCAGTAATCCAAGAAAAGCGTAGGGGATAAAGTGGTCTAGCTGTTCAGCAATGGTCTGCTCGATTTCAGATTTTTGCATGTTGTCAATTTGACGGAATACATCTGCCAGAGAAGCCGGGTCACCCGGGTTGAAGACCTCACCGCCCGTCAGCGATGTAATGTTAACGATTTCCGCCGGAGCATCCGAGTTGGCGATGTGAATAGCGAACACTTTAATGCCCTGTTCGATGCAACGTTTGGCGATGTCCGCATCATTCCCTCCGGAAAGATCGCTGCTGGCGCCGTCTGAGACGAGGATGATCATACGATCTCCATCTGCCTGTTCCATCAAAAGTTGACGGCACGATAAAAGCGCTTTCCCAATGGATGTTCCACCAAACCAAGGTGGGGCAATTTCAGGCCGCATGAAAGGTGGCGAACACCTGATTGCGGACGTGTCCGTCGTCAGTGGGCACCAGTGAAGAACGGCATTACCAAAAAATGACAGGCCGAATGCGTCCCCTTCGCGAAAGTCAAGGAATGAATTGATGGCTTCCATCGAGGCGTCGTATCGTGACCCGGTGCCGAATGGAGCAGTCATGCTGCCCGAAATGTCGACACAAAATTGAATGTTAGTTACGGCCCGTTTCTGTGTTGGCTTTCCAAGAATCACCGGTCCAGCAAGAATCCAAATGACAATCATGCTAATTAGCACCGGAGTCGATTCAGCTAAACTGATAAAAATTCTCGCGACGATTCCCGATCCGTGTCCGCTATGGTCGACCGGGATCGGGACCCCGTGAGAGCGGCGATTCCAAATCCAGTAGAGCCCAATCACCGGAACTACCAATAGCCACAGCACCCACGGTCGGTTAAAGCTGTTGGGCAGCCACGAAATGTTTGGAAGGATTGATTCGGCAAGCAAGCTAGGAAGCAAGTCAAGCGTTAAATTTTGGATCGGTAATTGCACGTCTATCAGTAGCCTTTACGGAGTCTCGTTTTCGGGGGTTTACTCCGAAGCGGTGGTTGTGGATTGGCCCTGGTAGGGTTTGAGCAATGCATTTATATCGACGGGCTGGGTAGCTTCACCGGCAGGTCGGTGGAGCCAGTAATCAATTTGTTCGAGCATTTTGGTTGCCTCGGGATGTTCCCGTAAAGTTGATCTTAGCTGGTCGGCGGGAAGGTGTCCCAGATTTAGTTTACCACTCCAGAATTCGGAAAGAATACGTTCCAACTCTGCTTGTTGAGCACTTGTCAGATTTCCAGCAATGGCGGCGTCGATCAGGGGACGCATCTTTTCAGCCGGTGTCTTTGTTTTGATAACGACGGACGCTTTTTTCAGTGTGCCGCGTCCGTAAAATAAGATTGCAAGTAAACCTGCCAGCCAGGCTATTCCGCTTACAAATAAAATGGGGACGTAATAGCTTCGGAATTGGCTCGTGTTCTGCGGGAGCGGGATAGGGCGAACCTTGTCAGCCGCTAGAATCGGTTCAACGTTTACCCACAAAGGAGCAGAGGCTAACTCCGAGTCGTCTTCTCGTTGTAAGTAATCAATGACATTATATCGTCCCGGTTCAAATCCTTTAAACTCAATGTCGTAGCGAAAGTCTGAACCATGAGGGAAAGACTCGATGATTCGAACCATCGCCGGTACGCGCCGATCGGTGTAGGGTTTCGCAATTAAATGAGAACCAGCGATCTTGTTTTGAAGGATCCGAAGAGGAAATCCAACGGTAGTTTTTAGTTCGGCAGTTTCATTTCCGTTGGCTTCAGTTACCTGAACCGGTGCTGCGGTCATTGCGCCACTGGAGCAGGAAATGAGAAGTAGGGAAAGAATAAATGAGAATCGAATCATCATCGTGCTCCGTTTCCGAGTGATCCTCTCGATTGGAAAAACCAGCGGATTTTATGCGCAAAAGGTTCGTCAATATCGATTAAGAGGTGATCAATTTGCCGCCGCTTTAGCTCTTGGTTTAACACAGAGGGATCTGTCCATTCACGATTTCCGTGAGTAACGAACTCTCTTCCGGTTTCCGGTTCCCGAGCGCGAAAAAAGCCGGTGCCCCCAAGTTCACGTTCACCCGGATCCCGCAGTTGAATGACAGCGATGTCGTGTAACTGGGCTGCTATTTTCAGTGAATTGAGTGCGGCGGGTTCGTGCATGTCACTAATGACAATAATTAATGTCCGATTCTTTAAACGAGCGCACAACTGACTTAATCTCGTCCCAAGGATGGACTGCTGATTCATCGTGTACCGTCTTAGATGGTGCAACCACTGTAGAATTTGATCTTTGGATAAACTTGGTTCCACTTGATAGTCATCGCTTCCCGTCGTTTGGATTCCTACCGGGCTGACTCGTTCGAGGCAGGCAAAAGCGAGTCCGCCGGCAATGTGAAGCGCCGTGGCATATTTATTGCGAAGTTGGCTACTGACCAGCATCGACGCCGAAGTGTCAATCATCAGGTAGCAGGGCATTTGCTTGGGAGACTCGAACTCTTTGACGAACACTTTGCCAGTACGAGCGGTAACTCGCCAGTCTATCGAGCGGACTGGATCGCCATATTGGTACTGACGCGACTGCACATACTCAACGCCGGAACCAAGAAATGGAGATTTGTCGGTGCCGTAATTAAAGTTGTCTGCCAGTTTGTTGACGACAATCAAAAATTGACGCCAATCCATGGGATCGACGTAATCCAAGTTTCCATGCATTAGTCGAACTCTCGCAAAATGCTTTGGAGCACGGAGGTGCCGGTGTGTCCATCGGCCAACGCCTCATAATTTAAGCGAATTCGATGGAGGATGACATCTTCGGCAAGAGCGTAAAGATCGTCTGGAACGACATAATGGCGTCCGCGAATTAAGGCACGTGCTCGGGAGGCTTTGATCAGCGAAATTCCCGCACGCGGACTACAGCCAAGCTCGAGGAGTGGGTGGTTGCGGGTTCGATTTACAATCTCAACGATATGCTCAATAAATGCCTCACTGACATACACCTGTTGCACGGCCTGCATTGCCGCGATTAGGTTTTCGCTGGAGCCGGCGGGTTCATTACTAAGCATGTCAAATTCAGTTTGTGCTACCGCGCCTTTCCCTTCGACCCGAATACCGAGTTGAGCATTTCGTCGTAAAATTTCTTTTTCTTCTTCGGGTTTGGGATAAACCAAACGATGAAGCATCATGAATCGATCAAGCTGGGCCTCCGGTAGTTCAAAAGTTCCGGCCTGCTCAACTGGATTTTGCGTCGCGATCACTAAGAAAGGAGCCGGCAGTGAAAAGTTTTCACCGCCAATGGTAACCTTTCGTTCTTGCATCGCCTCAAGCAAAGCTCCTTGAACTTTTGGGGCGGCGCGATTGATTTCGTCGGCCAGAAGGAGGTTGGTAAAAACCGGACCTTTGTGGACCCGGAATTCATTGGTCTTTTGATCGAGTACCTCCGAACCGAGAATGTCAGACGGTAAAAGGTCGATCGTGAACTGGACACGGGCGAACTCAAGGTCAATCGTCTTTGATAAAACGGAAACCAGTAATGTTTTAGCCAATCCCGGGACACCTTGAAGGAGAAGGTGGCCGCCTGTGAATAAGGCAATCAGCAGCCTTTCAACGACGACATCCTGCCCCACAACCACCGTAGCGACGCGGGTTCGGATTTTGTCGATGAACTCGATGACCTCTTTAATCTCTTGATTGGGTTCATCGGCAGCTTTGGGCATTGAATTAACCTGAGCAGTAGCGTCTTGTCCGGTCATAGGTGGAATCGATCTTAATTTTTTCGTTGCGTTCGTTTGTTGCGTTCGTACGTTCGTTCGTTGGGTTGGGCGTTGCAGGAAAACCGGCAAGCAACTCATTTCAAATCAAACAGCGCACCGTTTAGTTTAGTAGGAAATCGGCGGATTCGCACCCAACGGATGTACTCTTAGAATGAAAGATCGCAAAACAATTGCGTTTCTGTTCAAAAAATCGAGGGTTTACTTGGGATTGGAGACGGACATTCCAATGGGTTCACTCGTTTTGCCTCGCATTGAGGTGACCTTGGGCGGACCTTGAGCGACGGGAAGTTTAGGTCATGGACGAATACTAAATGGGGAGTGAGGCACTCGTTGAGGGTGTTTGGAGGTGTCACCAAGGAGGGGGAAGAATTGGACCGCCGAATTGGATCGCCGGCGGGGTGGAGCGTAGCTTTCCCCCCGTGGATTCAGTTGGGTTGAAACTCTTGGATGGGGAAGACTGTATATCCGGAATATTCGGGGTGATTACCGTGGAATCGCGTTGAACCAACGATTTGCGGGGCTGGGAAGGAGATTTCTGGATGGTTCTTTTTGACAGGGAATTAACGGCGACCTATTTTTCTGCGTCCTGTGTCTCTGCGAGGAATCTTATGGTTGCAGGGGAACAGGGAAATTCCTCCACCTACTCGTCTTAAATTGAAGTTGATTATGCCGAACGTGCCAACCTCACACTCATTCCGGCCAAACCCCAACGCAAGTATCGAGGAGATGCTTGAACGAATCAATGGGATCACGACCCACGCCGTTGAGCCAAAGACTCAATCAGATTCCGGTGTCTTTTCGAATTTTAAATTACCCAACGGCGCGCCGATTGAAACGAAAAATAATCGTGACGCCAATGGTGAGTTCTTCCCTTTGGAACCAACGACTCTGGCGGAGTCAAAAGTTTCCGAGTCCATGGTTGAACAATTGCTGTGCAAGTTTTTGCTGGCTCGTGGCGAAGTGACGGTTCGGCAGATGAGCGAGCAGGTTGGCTTGCCGTTCCAAATGATTGATGACGTGGTCGCTCATTTGAAAAGTGAACAGTTATTGGGTTTCATCGGACAGTCCGCAGTCAACGGGTATACCTGTAAGTTAACCGAAGCAGGCCGGAATCGCGCGGTAAACTATTCGAGTTATTGCTCTTACTTTGGAGCTGCCCCGGTTGCATTTTCCGATTACGTCGCAAGTGTCAAAGCTCAAACCATAGGTAATCAGCATCCCGGCGAAGCCGAGCTAAATCGGGCATTTTCAGATTTGCTGATCGACGACAAGATGATGACTAAGCTTGGTCCTGCGGTGAACAGTGGAAAAGGAATGTTCCTGTTTGGCTCTGCCGGTAACGGGAAAACGAGTATTGCGGAACGAATTACGGCTGCTTTTGGTCCCTATGTTTGGGTACCTCGCGCCATTACCGTTGACCGTGATATTATTCGCGTCTTTGATCCGATGAGTCACGAGGAATGTCCTCTCGATGAGGGCGAAGGAATAATCAGTGACCAGACGTTCGACCATCGGTGGGTTCGAATCAAGCGTCCGACCATTGTAGTTGGTGGAGAGCTGACAATGGAACACTTAGAATTACAATACAATTCGCAAACGGGCATCAGCGAAGCCCCGGTGCAAATGAAAAGTAATACCGGTGTGCTGCTGATCGATGATTTCGGCCGACAACGAATGACCGTCGATGAATTGTTAAATCGGTGGATTGTGCCGTTGGAAAAGCGGTATGACTATCTTAATACGAGTAACGGCAAAAAGGTGCAGGTTCCTTTTGACCAGCTCGTTGTGTT
Organism: Planctomycetaceae bacterium; assembly: GCA_024225195.1. Taxonomy (GTDB): domain Bacteria; phylum Planctomycetota; class Planctomycetia; order Pirellulales; family Pirellulaceae; genus Mariniblastus. The sequence continues at coordinate 8,358 of JAAEMV010000419.1, forward strand.
TTCAACTAATCTAGAACCAAAAGATTTAGTCGACGATGCCTTCCTACGGCGGATCCCCTATAAGATCGAAGTGCCGAATCCAAGTATCGAAAACTTTGTCAGACTATTCAAAATCATGTGCACTCAATACGGTTTTGAGTGGCGACCCAAGATGGTGCAGTATCTAATTCAGCGGCATTACGCTCCGATTAAGCGGGAGCTTCGAAATTGCCACCCTCGCGATTTACTGCTGCAGGCTCGGAATTATTGCCGATATTTTAAACGCCCTGTTGAACTTACCAAGGAATCGATTGATTTCGCTTGCGAAAACTACTTCTCAATCATGTAGTCCCATTTAGAAAACAATCGATTCTCCGTTGTCTTCAGGTCAGGTTCTTCGTTTGAAACGTTGACTCAGAGTCAATCAATTGGCTAGATATTGCACGTGTCTGGAAGTTCACACCCTAGCTGTTTTCCTAATCGAAACGCTGAGACAACACCACTTTCCAAAAGTGGAATGCCGGGGTTGGCATACGAACCACAGAACCAGACCCTTCGGCCAGGTCGTTGTTGCAGCTTTAACAGTTGTTCAATGTCGTCCTCGGTGCTGGAAGTGACTGTCGGCCGTTGTAATTTGGCGGTGGCAATCAGCATGTCCGGACGGGGCGAGTCGAGGGGCATTATCGTTTGGAAATAGGCTTCTTCAGTCGCCCAGTTGGGATAGAACTGGTTAAGCCAGATCGAGCACATCGCAGCGCGGTTGTCATTCTGAAATAAGAAGTTGAATGTCGTCCAGTCTTTATGTCGCGGTGGCATCAATTTTTCGTCCCTATGAATAGCAACGGAAACGTCTTCATATCTAAACCTACCTAATAGCTCTTTTTCGAGCTGAAACTCAGAGCCAAGAAAGCTCGCTGCTGAGTTGGCTTGCGTTGCGACGATGACATGATCAAACTCCTGTTTCGTCCGAATACCTTGGTTGTCCAATTCGACGTAAGCATTGGTACCCGAGGAACAAACCGTCGAGACGGTTGTGTTGAGATTGATAAAATCGACGTGTTGAGATAACAGATTGGCTGTGTGTTGTGTTCCGTGAACGGTTCGTTGGAGCGGGTTGGCTCCAACCAGCATTTGCATTGCGGAAAGCAAAATGTCCGCCGGATATAGATCAAGGCTTGAGTAGGAACACGTGCAAACAGTGGAACAAAGGGCAGGGTATAAAAACTGATAGATAAATTCCTGCGTATATCCGCTGCGGTCGAGGTAATCCTTGAAGTTGGGGATTGCGACAGGTTTGTCGTCGGAATCACGCATTGTTGCCAAATCATTTTCAGCACTAGCCATCATTTTGCCAATGTCTGTGACAATTTTCCGAGATGTTGGTTGCAAGAGAAGTTGCGGTACCAGGCTGAAGTCAAACGAGTCATTCAACTTGAGGATCGCTTTGGAAGTATTGCCATGCTCGGGTACGTAGTGACAAAATGATTTGCTCGGATCGACATGGGCAGATTCGACCCCGATGTTGTCGTACAGTTTTGAGAGGTTCGGCCAAAGCAGAGGGTTAAACATTCTCGATGGGACGTCGCAGGACAGTGAGGCGGTATCGGTGGAAATCTGAATGCCATGCGACGCCATCCCCAACGAGGACTGCTTCTCAAAGAGAGAGACTTCGTGTCCAGATCGCTTTAACAACCAGGCAGAGGTCAGCCCAGCGATTCCCGTTCCAATCACTGCAATGTGCATGGTTCCGCCTAGATTCTGGATAACTGGTTTTTGGACAAGGTTCGTGGGGAATCCGATTCCCGCTGAAACCTGTAAATGCCTGAATGCTTTGATAAAAGAACTGGATGTTTGTGGGAGAACCGTAGCATACGCTGCGATTTCACATTAAATCGATAGATGCGATCCTAGCGAGGGAAGCTTTCCCGACTAGCCGTGTACTTTTTGCCCACAGCCGAACCGCGGTTTTGCTGTCGAGGCGGGAACGGACTGAGGAAGAAAGTAGGTATAAAAAAATACGGTCGATAATAATCGACCGTATAACTTTATTGGGTCCGCGGGGCGTAAACCGTTAAAAAGGCAGGGTCATTTCCATATCAAGAGGATCCCTGAGGCCATCTCCAAGTTTACGAAGGGCCTCGGTTTCGATTTGACGAACACGCTCTCGCGTCAGGCCAAGTTGTTCCCCGATTTCCTTGAGGGTGTGAGGCTCTGTATTTTCTAAACCGAATCGCATTTTCAGAACATTGAATTCCCGTTCATCGAGATCATGCATCATGGTCTTGATTTGTTTCATGATGTCATTTTCGAGTAACTCTTCTTCCGGACTTCTCATCCTTTCGTCCATCACCATCTCGCCGAGCGACCATCCTGAATCAGATTGATCTGTTTGGGGAGTTGAGTTGTAGATCTGAATCGCTTTTTTGATGATTGGGAGTTTTCGCTTTGGCAAACCAAGCAGGCGAGCGATCTCTTCAGGAGTTGGGTTTCGTTTGAGTTCGTCGGTCAATCGAACACTCGCTCTTCGCCATTTAGATAATAGCTCCACCATGTATGCGGGAATTCGAATCGTTTTGGCGGAGTTGATTAATGCCCTTTTGATGGATTGCTTAATCCAATAGCTGGCGTAGGTGCTAAATCGGGTTCCCATGTCGGGGTCGAACCCTTCGACGGCTCGCAACAATCCGAGGTTTCCTTCCTCAATCAAATCCTGCAGTCCCAGGCCTTTACCGGTGTAACCACGTGCGATGTTGACGACGAGTCGAAGGTTGGCTCGCACCATTCTATCTCGGGCGCGAACGTCGCCTTTGGCGATGGCTCGTGCGAGCTCTTTTTCTTCATCCGCATTGAGCAGGTTGGTCTCATTGATCTCTCGCAGATAGGTCTCGAGAGGAGATTGAAGGCTTCGACTTGTCTTTCGTGTTTTCGCACGTTTCAAATCGGTGAGTTCGTTTTCGATGGGGGCTATATTTTCGTCGGTTGTCATATTTTTTCACTTGTGCAATGGAGTGCTGTTGTACAAGAGCTATCGAACCGCACACCACAAAGTCTACAGGACCGGCAAAGTTTAACGATCTACAATGACTGCGACGAACATGCCGATGTTGCTGATCGTTCGACTCAACTGCTGCGCAACACATTCGGTGAGTTGATTCTCGGTGGCCAGAACATGTGTTTCGTTCGGTTGCTTTCGAATGTTTTGGGGGAAAATGCCTTACTCGAACGAAGGCAGGTCGTTTTCCGCTCTTTTGGAATCAGCCTTCCTGCAATGGGTATTTGTTTAAAATCTGTATTCGCGGGGTATTTTCGCCGCGAAGAGGCTTTCTTAGTGAAAATTGTCAAATACTGCGCAATTCATTGGCAGGCGCTAAACCCTTGTCTTAATATCTTCTTAACAAACTGTGTTGTTTTATACCGTTTATAGGAGTTTTTCATGCGACGGCCTACACACTTCCACCGGCTTGGCTTTACCCTGGTCGAGCTTCTTGTTGTTATCGCAATCATTGGAATTTTGATTGGGATGTTACTACCCGCTGTTCAACAAGTTCGCGAGGCGGCACGCCGCGCGACGTGTGCCAACAACATTCGCCAGCAGGTGTTGGCATTGCACAACTACGAAAGTGCCTATCAAAAATTTCCACCAGCTCATTTAATTAACGGTTCCTGGTGGGGCGGTCCATTTGAGGTTCAACCAGCTCCCAATGGTTATGCCTCGAATTCATATCCTCACGGCGGTGCGTTTTGGAGTTGGGCGATGGCAATTGCCCCGTTCCTCGAGCAAGGCAACCTTCATGAGCAAGTCAACTTTTCGGCCAGTGGTGCTTCGTGGCCGTGGTGGCAATTCATGCCCAACGGCGAAACTATCATGGGTGTCAGTTGTCCAACATTTGTTTGTCCTTCCGATCAACGAGGCGATGAACGGTGGGAAGATCCAAACAATGAGAACATTAAAGTGGCGGTGACTTCCTATTTGGGAGTGAGTGGGCGAGATAGTTACATGGCGACCGGCGGCCAGGATGGCATGATTTATGTCAATTCCAAAGTCACCATGGGAATGGTGACCGATGGCACGTCAAACACTTTACTAATTGGCGAGCGAACACCGGCAAAAGATCTGCAGTACGGTTGGCAATGGGCCGGAGCGGGTGACAACGTTCAAGGCGAAGCCGATGTCGTTCTAGGAGTCCACGAGCGAATTGGAGTTGGTTGGGGATCTGATCCAAATGGCTACGAAACTGATTATTTCCGACCGGGAGATCCTCGCAGTCCAGGTAATATTCATCGTTTCCATTTTTGGAGTAGTCATCCTGGCGGTGCAACTTGGGGACTTGCGGATGGTAGTACCCAATTTATCTCGTACAACATGGACAATCCAAATAACGGCAGCAATGGATTTGAAATGTCGGTGTTAGAGAAAATGTCAACACGCGCCGGTGGCGAGGTTGGATTGGAATACAACTAATCGCAATTCTAGTTTTGGCGTTGGTTGCGGAGTTAAAGTTTGTTTCTCCTGAATCAACGCCGAAACTGTTTGTTTTTTAAATGTAAGCTGGCGGGCAGAGTATTGCTAAATTGCGATAAGCAGCGATGAGTAAGATTCTCTGCAAGACTAAAGAAATTTTCGTTTGGATATCGGCAGGAATTATGAAGAATTTTGTATCGAGATACGGTGGCGTTTTGATGTTATCCGTAGCCTTGGCGGTTTCGGGCGTTTCGATCACTGGATGTACGAAGGCCTACGAACCGGACCCAGACGCTCGAATTCCAAATGTGCCGCCAAGTACACGTGGTGGCAGTGAAGGTGGGATTCCAGGAGAAGCTGGAGATTTGAAGGCTAAGAAAGCTGATTCCAGCATGTATTTTCAGCTGGAACAGTCTGAAAGTCGGGTCTAACGAGTTTGGGACTTTGTTCATTGTCGGAGCTGATTTTAGCCGCGATGAACGAGATTTCGTTGTGAGATCAAACAGGATTAAAAACGAAAGAACCCGCTATTTAGCGGGTTCTTTTTAATTGTGAGTTTTGTTCCCACCTTGCTCAAGTTGGGTGTGGCTAAGTCTAGCCCTGTTGTAGTCGACGTGCCGCCTCGATTGCGAAATAAGTGAGCACGCCATCGCAACCGGCTCGTTTAAACCCTAGCAGACTTTCCAGCATCACCGCCTCGTGATCGAGCCAGCCATTTTTTACAGCGGCCATCATCATGGCATACTCCCCACTGACCTGGTAGGCAAAGGTGGGAACGCCGAATGTCGACTTTACTCTTTGAACAATATCGAGGTAGGGCATTCCGGGTTTAACCATCACCATGTCTGCTCCTTCGGTGATGTCGAGCTGAACTTCGCGAATGGCTTCGTCTGTGTTGGCGGGGTTCATTTGATAGGTTTGTTTGCCGCCACCTAAAATGTTTCCAGCCTTCAGGTTGGATTTTGATCCAATGGCATCACGAAAGGGCCCGTAAAACGCAGATGCATATTTGGCGGCGTAGCTCATGATCATCACGTTCTCGAAACCCGCTTGATCCAACGCACTTCGGATGGCACCAATTCTGCCGTCCATCATGTCCGAGGGGGCAATTACATCGCAACCGGCGCGAGCCTGGACGAGCGCCTGCTCGCACAACATTTGGACGCTTTCATCGTTGACGACGATTCCATCGCGAACTAACCCATCCTGACCGTGGGATGTGTAAGGGTCGAGCGCGACATCGCAAATGATCCCGATGTCGGGGACGGCAGATTTGATGGCGGCTACCGTTTGGCAAACGAGATTGTCGGGATTGATTGCTTCTTCCGCGCCGTCAGTTTTCTTAGATGAATCGGTTTGGGGGAAGATCGCAATCGCGGGAATCCCGAGCGCCGCGGCGTCTTGGACTGCGACTAACAAGTTGTCAATCGAATGACGGTAGACTCCCGGCATTGATTCAACTTCGTCAGACTTGCCTTTTCCGGGTTGAACAAAAACTGGCCAAATCAAATCGTTGACGCTGAGTTGGTTCTCGGAAACAAGGTTGCGAGACCATGCGGATTGTCGCACCCGACGCATCCGGGTGTTGGGGTATTGGGGGGTGGGCATGAGATTGACGTCTTTCCGGATTTCTCGCGTTGGAAGTTGATCAGGATGGTTTGTTTTGGTTATTCATCGGTCGGCTGGGTAATGGTATCTAAGTTGAAGGCATCTAAGTTAAAACGAAGGAGTTAATTTAGAGGTCAACTTTTACGATCCAACCGACCTCTTTTTTAAATATTGGTAACGATTTAGCGTTTAGGTAGACTCGTCCTGATGAGGGAGTTGAGACCGATAAGTTAGACAAATTACATCAATAAGTTTGAAAGCTGGTGCATCCGTTTTCCCAGAGTCTTTTAATTTATAATAAACGGCTTCGGCATGGTAAAACCGTTCAATGGATATTAAATTATTGAGGGCGTAGCGAGAACGGAAAGTTCGCAAATTGTTGCGAGAAACCGTTGCTACGTTCACCTCCGCGGAAGCGAGCGGTGGTTCATTCCGTGATGACTACTGTTAAAACAACAGCCAATCTAACCATTTATCAACTCTCAGGTACCGAAAATGCAAAAAGCGGTTCATCTCCTTACACCTGCCAATCGTTGTTGTAGGCAAAATAGATCGATTCAGTTCTCGCTGTTCTTGGTTGCGGTCTTTAGTGTGACCAGCGCCATGACTAGTTCAACGTCTGCTCAGGATTGGGCTGGATGGCGGGGGCCAGAGCAGAACGGTATGTCCCGATCCACAAACCTACCTGATGATTGGTCACTCGAGCCAAGTAAAAACGTAGCCTGGATGTCCGAGGTTGGCGGGCGGGCAACTCCAATCGTGCTCAATGGAAAAGTCTACCTCAACTGCCGAACGGATGATGACGTCAATGATCCGGATGAAAAAGTAAACGCGCGAGAGCAGGTGATTTGCTGGGACCTGGAAACGGGCAAAGAACTGTGGCGTGATGTGTTTAATGTTTTCCAAACGGATATTCCGGCACCGCGTGTGGGTTGGGCATCAATGTGCGGTGACAAGGAAACTGGTTACGTCTACGTGCACTCAGTGAGTGGAATCCTGCGATGCTATACCGGTGATGGTGAGAAGGTTTGGGAAATTTCACTGGCAGAAAAGTACGGAAAGATTTCCGGTTATGGTGGACGAACGCAAACTCCAATTATCGATGAGGATCGATTGGTTTTAAGTTTCATGGCGACGAACTGGGGCGCGACCAAAGGTCCTTCTCCACGCCACTTTTATTATGCGTTTGATAAAAAGACAGGTGATCTTCAATGGGTTTCGGCCCCTGGTGGTCCTCCTAAAGATACAAATTATTCAGTTCCCGTGGTCGCTGTTGTTAAAGGACAGCGACAATTAATTGGTGGTAACTGTGATGGCCATGTTTATTCGCTCAATGCGAGAACGGGAAAGCCGTTGTGGTCATTCAAGATGTCGCTTCGAGGATTGAATACGACCCCCGTTGTCGTCGGCGACTATGTTTACATGTCACATGGCGAGGACAATTTTGATAATACTGAGTTTGGGCGTGTGCAATGCATCGATGCGACTGGCACCGGCGATGTGACCGATACTCACGGTGTGTGGCGAGTCGATGGCGTCAAAGCGGGTTACACGGCTTTGGTTGCCCACGACGGCATGCTGTTCGTGGTTGCGGATCTTGGGAATATGTACTGTTACGACACCAAGACCGGAGAAGAACTCTGGGTTCATGACCTCGGAACCGTGGGAAAGGGTTCGCCGATTTGGGGAGACGGAAAGATTTACGCGACCGAAGTCAACGGGAACATGTGGATTCTTGAGCCTTCCAGAGCACGGTGTAAAACCCTTTCGCATGAGAAGATTTCCGCCCGAGTTGGTTCCGGTATGGATGAGATTTATGCTTCCCCCGTGATTGCCGACGGTCGCATTGTACTTGTCACTCGTGATCGCACGATTTGTATCGCGGACGAATCAAAGGAAGTCGTCAATGGCGAGCCAATTGCTTTGGCTCCTGAAACTGCTCCGGTTGACGAAATCGACATGATTCAGTTGCGGCCCTACGAAACCGTAGTGCAGCCCGGGTCGACCACTGAGTACGAAATGCACGCTTTTGATGCTAACGGTCGTTTTCTAAGAAAACTGCCGATCAAAGAATTAGTTGCCGATGCCGGGTTGGCTGGATTTACGACTGCTGGTGGCAAGGTGACTGCACCGACCACGGAAAGTCATATCGCTGGAACGGTAACGGCGACTGTCGGAGACAAAACAGCGGTTGCCCGAATTCGAATGTTTAATCCAGCGAAGGTCTGGAAATGGGATTTCAACGGCTTGAAACCACCAGTGGGTGTTCCTGCCGGTTGGATGCGAGCGTTCGCTAAACTAAAGCCGTTCGAGGTTGATGGCGAAAAGGTCCTGAAGGTCACTGGCGGAGCAGAAGCCAAAGGCCGACCGAGTCACCAAATTGGACTCGGTTACGCTGGGATGAAGAATTATGAAATTCAAGCGGATGTTCGGTTGACCGAAAAACGTCGACAGTTGGGAAGCATTGGACTTTCAAACAATCGCTACAATTTGATTCTTATTGGAAATTCAAGCAAGTTGGAAGTCCTGTCGTGGGCACCTCACAAACGAATGGCCAAGAGTGTTCGATTTCGAAGTGACCCCGATGTTTGGTACACCATGAAAATGAAGGTTGATGTCACTGACGGCGAAGCCAAAATCTCTGGCAAGGTTTGGAAGCGTGACGAAGCTGAACCCGAGGCATGGACGATTGAGGTAGTTGATCCAAATGGAAATGAGTCGGGTTCGCCGGGACTGTATTTCTATGCTTTGGCTGACTGCTATTTTGACAACGTGATTGTGACGCAAAACTAAGCGAGTCGGCTGGTTCAATCATCGAGTTCATTTTGATGGGCTCGATGTCTTGGTTTGCTCCGCTAAAAAAATTAATATTAGACTAACACTTGATCAAGGAATAATTATGAAAGCGATTCGAGTATTATCGCTTGCGGCTCTCGCACTGGTTTTAACGCTCTCCTACGCAGCGGCTGATTGGCCAATGTGGGGCGGAACGCCATCGAGGAATATGGTGTCGGGTGCAAAGGGAGTTTCAATTAAATTCGATTTGCAGGCTGGCAAAGACGGGAAGGTTCTCTGGCAACAAGGGTTGGGTTCACAGACCTACGGAAACCCAATTGTTGCGGATGGAAAAGTTTTCGTTGGAACCAACAATGGTGGTGGTTGGCGAAAAGATAAGTATCCACCTGAAAAGGACCTGGGGGTTCTTCTCTGTTTCTCGGAAACCGATGGTAAGTTCATGTGGCAGTTGTCCCGCGAAAAATTGGCTGCGGGACGCGTGAATGACTGGTTGCTGCAAGGCATTTGCTCAGTGCCGGCCGTCGAGGGTGACCGAATGTGGGTCGTGACGAATCGTTGCGAATTGATGTGTCTCGATACCGACGGTTTCCTTGACGGAACCAATGACGGTGTCGTGAAGGATGAAGTGGATGCTACAAAACAAGATGCCGATATTCTTTGGAATCTTGACATGATTGAAGAGTTAGGCGTATTTCCGCATAACTTGGCGACTAGTTCCCCTGTGATCTTTGGCGACATTGTTTACGTGGTAACCTCGAATGGAGTTGACGAAGCTCACTTAAATGTTCCTTCTCCACGATCTCCTTGTTTTTTAGCAGTTGATAAAAATACAGGGGAAGTTTTATGGGAAAAGAACCAGCCATTTGATGGAATCCTTCATGGCCAGTGGTCATCACCTGCGATCGGAATGGTCAACGGCAAAGCTCAAGTGATTTTCCCGGGTGGCGATGGCTGGGTTTACGCACACGACGCGGTTTCGGGAGAAGAAATTTGGAAGTGCGATCTCAATCCTAAAGTAACCAAGTGGGAGCTTTACGGAAAAGGGACTCGTAATTCGATCATCTCTACACCTGTGTTTTATGATGACAGTGTGCTGATCTCTGTTGGACAGGATCCGGAGCACGGCGAGGGTGTTGGCTATCTTTGGCGGATAGATGCCACGAAAACAGGCGACGTCAGTGCGGAGCTTGGGGAGATTGGCCGACCGGGTAAGCCGAATCCAAACAGTGCGATTATCTGGGCCTACGGTGGCGAAACTCAACCGACGATCGTTGAAGGAGAACGATTGGCAGAAGTCGAAAGCATGCTCGCTGATTTGAAATCAATTGAATCCAATCCTGCTAATTCAGGAGCGAGTCTGGCTGATTTCATGAAGAAGTATCAGGGTAAATTTGATGGCGGAATTCTGCATAAGAATTTTACTGAGAAAGATTTAAGCCCTGAGCGAGAGGCCGTTTATCGAAGAACGATGTCAACTGTCGCCGTTGCCGATGGATTGGTGTTCTCTGCTGACCTGAGCGGATTTGTTCACTGTATCGATCTTGAAACTGGACAGCGACACTGGGAGTACGACATGCTCTCTGGAGTTTGGGGGTCACCTTTGGTCGTTGATGGAAAAGTATTCATTGGCAACGAAGACGGTACGCTGATGATATTCAAGGCGTCTAAGAAGCGGGCTCAGGTTTTGGCCAAAAAAGAGACAGTCAATTACTCCGCGATCTATAGCACACCAACGTTTGCCAACGGGAAGATGTATCTTTCCGATCGCACACGTCTCTACGCGGTCGACGTAACGGAAGAGAGTGACGAGTCGAGCAAGTAATTTACGATTGATAAAAGAAAAGCGAGGCTTTCGAGCCTCGCTTTTTTTTTGGAATAAATTTACCGACCGAACATGCCACAGGTGTTCAGGTTTATTCAACAGGTGAACTAATCAATGCCACGATCATCGGGTGCTGGGTTCGGTGTAGAGGTGGCATCGAATCCGCTGGTGGATTCATCGTTGGTGACATCGTCGTGGTCAGCGTCGCCACTATCGGAGGCATCGATCATCTCAGCAGCGTCTAATTGATCGCCGCGATCGACCGATACGACTTTGCCTTGGAAACTAAGCATCTCATCAATCCGAGCCAACTTCCCTTTGTAGAACGGAAACCACGGCGTGCGATAAAGGCCCACGACACGTTTCATGGTAAAAATTGGTTTGTTCATTCTCGTTTTCAATGAGAGGGAACCGACACCGGAAAGAAACATTTCCAGATAATCGAGAGGTTCGTTTTCGGTTTTCAATCCGATCAGTTCGAATCGTTCGCCCTTTCCCCCGAGCCGATTCACGGTTAAACCTGATTCGTCAATTCGAACACGCATGTGCGTTCGACTGTAGATGAAATTGCCAAGCCAAATGCAGCTGAACACGAGCGACATCATTAACCAACCGCCGGTGTCCATGGTGGGTTCGAGGCCACCGAGAAATTCCCCCATCCATTTAAACGGACGGATGGTACCTTGGAGTTCTAAAACGACCGGAATTCCTACTAAGGTGCCGATCATGAAAAACATTAGGAAAAACTTACCCTTGGGTAAATTGAATCGAAATGCGATGTACCAGACCAGCATTACTGTCAGGCCGATCCAAAACAGCATGTGCGGGTCAAAGAAGGGAGTTTTGGCAGACATCAGCGAAAGCGATTCATTGTAAGCCGCAACGACGGCTGTATCGCCCGCTTCGGTAGACAATTCGACCTGCTTCTCGAAATGGGTTTTTATGGATTCAAATGTAGGTTCATCGATTGAGCCCACAATCGATCTCCCTGGTACCAGGGAAAGCAGTGCCAATGCAAGGAAAAGAACTGCGGGATAACCAGCTAAAATGCCAGGAAGGTGATCATAAAGAACGATCGGTTTCAGCGTTGGCGGTTTTTCGGACATATACTTTGATCCAATTGGTGTTTAGGTACGGGCTGAACTTAATTCGTGCCGCTTCGCACAATATCGTAAAAAAAATTCAGCGTTGCTGCAATTTACGATTTTTGGTGGTTAGTAAGTTTAACGGGTCAACGAGTGTGAAAGATACAGTTGGGATGATTTGGCGTGTAAAAACACGACAAAACTCTAGTTTAATCCCATCTCTTTAATTAAGTGTTTCGCCCCGTACACCTTGTCGGTAATCCACAGTACGTACCGAATGTCGACTCCAATGGAGCGGCTGTACTCGGTGTTCCAGGCAAAATCATTGATGGTGGCTTCAAACGCTCGATCGAAATTAACGCCGACAAGTTCACCCTTTCCGTTCAGTATCGGACTACCCGAGTTACCACCGGTCGTATCCGTGTCATACAGAATTGCAATTGGAATGTCTTTCAATTTTGGGTGCATGTAGGGGCCGAACTCCCGCTTTTCGGACATTTCTAATACTTTTTCGGGGGTGATGAATGGTGCGATACCCGTGGTTTTTGCAACCACGCCACTAAGGGTTGTTGCAGGTGATTTGTAAACTGCATCCTCGGGTGAATATCCCCGAACGGTTCCGAATGTCAGGCGAAGTGTACCATTTGCATCAGGAACAAAGTCGGTATCTAAAAATTGTTGTTTTAAAGTGATTAGTTCTCCATAGTAGAGGCCGAGTTGGCCGTCTCTGGCTTTGCTCGATTCTCGTAATTCAAGGTATTGAGGGTACAGTTTCACAATCAATTGGATGAACGGATCCGAATTTGCTTTCAACTGTTCCGGAGTTTGATTCAGGCAGGTCTGCAGGAAGGTCGGATCTTTCAATTTAGTTTGCTTGTAAAGATCCTCCAGGACGAGTCCATCGAGTGCGGGAACTTCCATCTTGTCGTTCTTCATTTGATCGATTAGCTGAGCCAGTAGAGCTTGATCAACGTTCAGATTCAAATCCTTTTGGATCATCTTTAATCGAGAAATGGTTTGCGAAAAATTTCTATCCATATATGCCGACTCGCGTTCGAGATCCGGTTTTTGGCGTTCATGGGCGCCGTCGTAAATCGTAAATGCCAACCGCAGCAGTTGGCTGGTGCTTCGAAGGTTTTGGAAATTCGCTTCTTCGACGGCGGTCTCGCTCAACGTCTGGTAAACTGAATTGATGTTATCCAGTAACTGGCCGTATTTGGCTTTGCGAACGGGGTCGGCATCAATAAATGCCTGCAGTTTTTGTTCCTCAGCGGAACGCTTGGCAACAATTTGTTTACGCGTGAGACCCTTTAGCTGTCCGCGTGACCTTTTCTCTGTATTTGCAAGGCTCTTGATTCTGGAAAGTAGTGTCAGCGCGACAGCGCGATCTAGTTCGCCTGCTTTTTCCATCGTCTCGATCTGTCGTCCGTAGAGGTCAACAATGTACGGCAAGCGGACATCTTGTTCGAAGGATAAAAAGCTCGACGTTTTATGCCTAGCCGTACGTCCAGGGTAGCCAAGCAGCATGACGTAATCACTTTCGTTAGCGCCTTGCGGAGCGACTTGGATAAATCGCTTGGGTTGGTAAGGCACGTTGTCGGGCGAATAGTCAGCGGTTGAACCGTCGGGGGCAACGTAGGCTCTCATGAAGGAGAAGTCACCGGTGTGTCTCGGCCATTCCCAGTTGTCAACGTCTCCCCCAAAATTGCCGATGGAGGATGGCGGGGCAAAAACAAGTCGGACGTCTTTAATGTAGGTGTACAGAAACAGAACGTAAGTTTTACCGGTAAACATCTCGGCGACTTCCGCTCGAATGCCCGGGTTCTCTTCTTCGGCCCGTTTTTCGATTAATTTCCGCTTCCGCGAGATGGCTTTGCTGCGCTCGACAAAGGACATGTCAGCGTTAACGACGCTCAGAACTTGCTTGGAAACATCGGTAAAGGACTCTGTGACCCGAACCGTGTAACCAGCGGCGGGAATTTCAGTTGCTTTGGTTTTCGCTTGAAAGCCGTCTTTTAAATAGTCATTCTTCGTGGAACTGGCCGATTGGATGGCTCGATAGGCACAATGATGGTTGGTAATGATTAGCCCTTGCGGCGAAACAAAAGAGCCGGTGCAACCATTTACGCGACAGATTCCATCGATCAGGCAGGTTTCGTTGGGATTAAACAACTCCAGTGCGGTGAGCTGCAATCCTTTTTGGGATAAATTCAGCCTTGCGATTTCGCTAATCGGGTACATGCCCTCGTCGGAATGGACTTGCGAAGTAGCAAATAAAGAAAGTAACGCAAACGTTATCAATTGATAAACTTGTTTCATCGAAACTCTTTCAGAAAGATCATGTTGGAGCTGTCGCTGACGGGATTCCCGCCCTGCTCCAGTATGAAGAACCTTTTAACCGCGCGGTAGTCCATTTCTGTTATTATTGAGGATTCCAGCATTCAATGCCGCGTGAGGCTTTGAAGAAATAATTCAAAAGCACATTTTGAGCGCTAAGCTACTGAGGTTTTTTTCGAGGTGTTGTACCAACCAATATTTGCCAATGAAATTTGAAATGATGTTAAAAGCAATTTTTATAGCCGTGGTTGCCGTTTTTTTTCAGTATGAAATCAGCTTGGCGACAGAGTTTCCCGTTCAAGAGACCACCAACATTTCCAACGCCTCCAGCGAATCGCCGCAATCAGACGATTCCGAATTGCGTCAGTTCGTTGGTATTGAAAGGGCTTACTCTCAGCTTCGATTCAATCGCCCCATCTATCTAACGGGGGCTGGCGATGGGAGCGGACGGGTTTTTGTCGTCGAACAGGGAGGAGTAGTTCGCTGGTTTTCCCAAAAGGAAGAAAACCCAACGAGCCGAGTGTTCCTTGATATTAGCAAGCTCGTAAGTCGCCGTGGCAATGAGGAGGGGTTGATAGGTTTTGCGTTTCACCCTGATTTTAAAAACAATGGACAGCTTTTTTGCCACTATTCCTCGAACTCCCATCGGACAGGCGAAAAAGAAGTTGCGTCGAATGTGATTTCCAGGTTTACCGTTTCTGAAAATCCAAATCTCACGCTTCCAGATTCGGAAGAGATTCTTTTAACCGTTCCTCAGCCTTTTCCAAATCACAATGGCGGTGCGATGGCGTTTGGGAAGGACGGTTTCCTGTACTTTTCCCTCGGCGACGGTGGTTATAAAGATGACCCTCTCGGTAATGGGCAGAATTTAAAAACCATGCTTGGCGGAATCAATCGAATTGACATTGATTCTACGGATCTCCCCAAATCGTACCGTATCCCAAGTGATAATCCTTTTCTAAAGGTGAAGGGAGCGGCTCCCGAGCTTTACGCCAGCGGGTTACGAAACGTTTGGCGTTTTTCGTTTGACCGGAAAACGGGCGAACTTTGGGCGGCAGATGTTGGGCAGGCTCGAACCGAGGAAGTAAATATTATTCAAAAGGGGGGCAACTACGGATGGAATCGTTTTGAAGCTAATGAGGATTTCGCACTCAATACGGCGATGGCTTCCCAGCCTCATATAGCTCCTGTTGCTACCTACGGTCATCAGTGGGGTGGTTCCATTACTGGAGGAAATGTCTACCGGGGAACCCGTTTCCCAGAGCTTGACGGGGCGTATTTCTTCGGCGATTACATGACAGGAAATCTTTGGAAAACCACCAAGGACACAGACGGGCGTTACGATACTAAGCTGGCTCGAAGAACGGGCCGAAGTATTGCTTCGTTCGGTGAGGACGATAAAGGCGAATTGTACCTGTTGAGTTTCGACGGTGGGATCTACCGTATTGTTGCGACTTCCGAACCAGAAAATACGTTTGCTGATTGGCCTCAATGGTTGTCGGAAACGGGCTTGTTTGCCTCCATGAAAACAAAAGAGCCGGCAGCAGATTTAATCCCCTATGAGGTGAATGCCCCGTTTTGGTCGGACAATGCCCAAAAATCCCGTTTCTTTCAGCTGCCCAAAGGTAGTCAACTGGCGTATCGGGAGTCAGGTAGCTGGGAAGTGCCCGTCGGTGCAACGGTGGTTAAGAATTTTCACGTCAAATCGAGGGGGAATTTGCGGATGTTCGAAACTCGTTTAATCAAACGAACGGAGAATGGCTGGGAAGCCGCTACTTACGTTTGGGACAAAAAGGGCGGCGACGCTGAGTTGTTAACCGGCGGCAAGCAATTTGAATATTGGAACTCATCGGTTGTGCACTCTTGGCACGCTCCGTCAGCGTCGGAATGTGCAAGTTGTCACGTGGATAGCGCGGGTTACGTATTGGGTTTGTCCACTCGACAGTTGAATCGCACAGGGCAATCTGGAAAGCACCAACTTACCGAATGGGTGAGCAAGGGTATCCTCTCAGCACCGCCAGGAATTCAATGGGATGAGCAAGCGAAATTCTGTTCGCCGTACGATGATCAATTTTCGCTTGAGCAGAGATCTCGAGTGTGGCTGGATGTGAACTGTGCAATGTGTCATCGACCCGCCGGTTCCGGAAACGCGACGATTGACTTGCAGTTTGATACGCCACTGGCAGAAACCAAAACGATTGGAGTTGTGCCCGCGCAGGGGGATCTTGGTATTGAAAACGCAAAAATCATTGCGAAGGGAAATCCAAACCAGTCACTATTGGTTCATCGTGTTGAGACGCTGGGGCAGGGGAGAATGCCGGGGTTGGGAAGTAACCGCATTGATACTCAAGCTGTCGAATTATTGGTTCAATGGATACAGCAGATGGCTGTTAACGATAAAAGCCCGAGCAATCGCTAAGTAGATGGGTCAGAGTTGGGCGTCTACAATTTCCAGTAATAGCTTGAGCGTAAATTCCGCAAGGTCGAGATTGCCAGCAGCGTTTTTTATTTTAGGTGACATGCCGACAAGGTCATTGTTTACAAAGGCTTCGTACATGGCACTTTGCAGGTTGGCATCAGCAATTTCAAGTTGTGTGATCGTAGTTTCGAAATCTGCCACCATGGACTCGGTAGAATTGAGATAGATCCACGGCATTAGCTTTTGAGATATTAACTTGAGTTCGGAAAATCGCTGAAGCTGCGTGATTAGTGGTTCGAGATTCGGGAATATCTTCTGAGTGGAAAGCTGTGGAGATATCGATAGTTTTTGTTTCTTAATGTCTTTAAAGGCCGACACATTGACGGAACGATTGACTGTAATATCGTTTGCATCGGGTGATTCAACGCCGTAGCCTGTGCCACATGCGAACAAGCACCAACATGCAAACGAGAAAACGTACCGCATTGTTAATGAATATTTCATGGCGGTAACCTTTTTACTTTCAAACGGTGTCGGTTTGGAATGTGGAAGGAATGTCAGCGTATCGATTAGATAAAGACTCGCCGGTTATAAACGATCCATTCCAGCGTCAGGGCGGCGAGGGCAAAAAACGCGAGCAATGTCCAGAAATCTCGACGGGCAGGTTCCCGGGTAGGATTTCCTTTAATCGCTTCATAACCAAGTTTGAGTTCGTCGCGGACTGCGATGTCGCTTTCCAAGCGGTCAAGCAGGTTCACGGCAAATAATTGGTCGACTTCTTTACTCCCTTTTTCACTGACGGAATAGATTCCCGTCTCTTCAGCTTGATTATAAACAAAAGTCTTGTTGGGTTGTTGTTTAATTGACTGGTTCCTGCCTTTGGGGTTTTTAACGTCAATTTCTTCGTAAGGGTAACGCGGTTTAATCTTTACTGAATTCCCCGGGCGGTTAGCACGAAGAGAATTGAAACGGGCACCGCTACCTAGGGTGCGGATAATGTTCTGCATGAAAAACGGGAAACTAGGTTTCTTGTGCCAGTCCGTGTTGTAAGGGGTGTCTCCATCTTCTTCGTATAAAATCATGGGAAACCCGACCACGATATCTTCAAATCCCGATCGCGGACCGATCGCAACGACAGGGCCGTCGATGGATTCGACTAGACTCGTATTCCCTTTTGGTCCTTCAATGAGTTGGCCATTAAGAATCGAAACGCTTTGCATCTGTACATCAAACATGACTGGATGTGAACTGTTTGTGTAAATGATGGGCGTGATCTCAAGATCTTTTGTAAATTTCCAGTCGTCACCAGGCGGCAGTGCGGCAAAGAAGACCGTGTTGCAGGCAGGCATTGTCTTCGGCGAACACTGGTCAAAGATCACTAAATCGTAAACGCCAAGTGCCGCATTCGTTTGGTACTCTTTGTCTTCGAGGAATTTGCGTTCGGCGAATTCAATGTTTGCGATCTTCTTGAGGCGGTCAGTCGAACTGGCAAGCTTGAGCGCGGGGTTGTAATCCGTAACGACTAAAATGTTGGTCAGTCGAGCAGGATTGAGCACGCAAAAAGCTTCATTATCGAGAAGGTATTCATCCGGTTCATCAATCTTAAATCGAATAGGGGCTGCAGATTCGAGGACTGCCGCCACAGTAGTAAGATCAAATTTAAGTGAGAGTCCACCGGGGGGAGATTGGTCGATGTCGGCGAGTCGGTCGTTCGCCCCGAGTGAAAGGTTGTCCTCGGAAATCTCCCGACCTGGAATCGTCACTGTATCAGCGTCGGTCAGTTGATCACCGATAAATAAAGAGACTCCTACTGTTTTCGGTTCGAATCCTGAGTTCTGCAATCGCACAAAAGCCTCGACCGAACCGCCAGTGTCAAGTTGGTCGTTTACCGAAAATGTAGTGATTCCAATGTTGCTTACAGGGGTCACCGCTCCCACCGGTTGGTAGATGGTCGTCAATTCTCCAGGGGCATACTTGCTGACGTTCTTAATAGCACCATCACTAAAAATAAACATAGTAGCAGCAAGTGCATCGGCGACCTGAACGTCAGTGTTGCTGAATTTGTCACTCGTACGACCAGGATTAGCCAAACCAGTCGCAGCGATCAGAGCGCGATTAAGATCGCTCCCTTGTTGTGTCGCCTCGATCGACTTAACTTTCCGTTTTAAAGTACCCTTGTTTTTTGTATAGGATTGGTCGACGCCCTCAGTATCCGAGAAGCTAATCACCATTGCGGCGTCGCTCGATTTCATTCGGTCGATCAACGTGTAAATTTGATTTTTAGCTTCTTCCAGCCGCGTGATGCCGGTTTTGGTATCTGTCGCGCTCATACTGGCCGATTTATCGACTAAAAAAATGAATCGATCGCCGGCAAGCTCTTCACCGGTGCAACCTGGTCTCAAGCAGGCAATCATGAGGATTAAGACGACAAGTAATTGGAGCCACAACAATAGGTTTTTACGCAAACGCTGCCAAATACTGTTAACGTGCATGTCTTCAACGGTTTTGGTCCAAAGATAAGTACTTGGAACCTCTAACGGTACTCGCCGAAGTTTTAAAAAGTAGAGTGACAGAATTAGAGGGGGAACAACCCCTAAGATCAGCCACTGATACCATGTCAGCATATTAATAAAATTCACCGAACTAGTCCCCGCTGTCGAAGATAGCGAGAAACGAGACGGTCGACCGAGCGTTCGGTGCTGGTCATTGTGTAGACGATTCCGCGCCGAGAACTAAAGTCCCTTGCCTGCTCAATAAACGAAGCAAGTGTCTGCTTGTATCGATCAATCAATCGTTGACTAACACTAATTTCGGCAATGTCCTGGTCTTCGCAGTCGACCAGTTTAAGGTCGCCGTTGATATCGGGATCGATTTCTTCTTGGGATAGCACGTGGATTAAATAAATATCAAGATCTCTTGCTACCAGATATTTGAGAGCTTCTTCATAACCTGATTTGTCCATTAAATCAGTAATGAGTACCAGGATTCCTTTGCCTGTATTTCGCAAACAAAATGCCTTCACCGCTTCCGTCATGGTGACAGTAGATTTTGATTCCATGCGTTCGAGGTGATCGACGAGTTGCCATAGGCTAGACCGGCCACGGAGTGTCGGGGCATTACTATTACGAGATCCATCGAGAGCTTCAATTTTAACTCGGTCAGCTCGGCAAAGACCAATGTAACCGAGGGCTCCGGCAAGCTGTTTGGCATACTGAAATTTAGTTGGGCTGCCGAACTGCATCGAGGGGCTAACGTCGATCAGGGTGTAAAAGTGAAGATCCTCTTCTTCCATAAATAATTTTAGGAATAACTTGTCGAGTCGGGCGTACATATTCCAGTCAATAAACCGGAGGTCGTCTCCGGCGACGTAATTTCGAAAATCAGCGAACTCAACGCTCTGTCCTTTTCGTTTACTCCGTCGTTCACCTTTCATGCGTCCGCGAAATATCTTACGGCTCACGAGTTCCATCCGCTCTAATTGTGCTAAGAGGGCAGGGCTCAAGAGTGGTTCGTCTGATGAGTTCTTTTTTGAAGGGGCTACGTTGGCCATAGTTTACCGATGATCTAAGTGCGAAAAGGACTTCAAGAAGGTTGGTTAGTCTTCAATTTTTTGTGGAACCTGATCAAGGATTTCCAGGAGAACTTGATCGGAGGTGATGCCCTCCGCTTGCGCTTCAAAATTGGGAACGACACGATGCCTCATCGCGGGTAGATAGGCCCGGCGAATATCTTCAAAGCTGACGTTGAAACGTCCGGCTAACAATGCACGAACTTTCGATGCCAGCGCGACAGTCTGTGCGCCACGAGGACTTGCTCCCCAGCGAAGGTAGTCGTTGGTAACCTTCGGTGCGAATTCTCCCTCGGGGTGCGTGGCTAGATTCAAGCGAACGATATAGTCCTGAAGATGGTCTGCCAAAATAACTTTGCGAACGAGTTGTTGCCATTCTTGAATTTCCCGACCATCCATCACTGTGTCAGGTTGGATTGAGATTCCTTTCGTTGTCCGATCAAGAATCGTGGCCAGTTCTTCGCGGTTGGAGTAACCAACGACCAGCTTAAATAGGAAACGGTCCAGTTGAGCTTCGGGAAGCGGATAGGTTCCTTCTTGTTCGATGGGGTTTTGAGTTGCCAAAACAAAGAACGGTTTGTCGAGAACGTAGCGGTTTCCGGCGACGGTGACGGTGCCTTCCTGCATCGTTTCGAGCATGGCCGACTGGGTTTTCGGGGTGGCGCGGTTGATTTCATCCGCGAGACAAATTTGGGTAAAAATAGGTCCTTTTTGGAATTGAAACTCTCGTCCGCCATCGGGAGTTTCAACAACCATGTTGGTCCCGAGAATATCAGCGGGCATAAGGTCCGGAGTGAACTGAATTCGATTGGATTGGAGGTTTAGGGCTTTCGAGAGCGTCGAAACCAAAAGCGTTTTACCCAAACCAGGTGCACCCTCAAGAAGGCAATGTCCGCCGATCATCATGCAAGTCAAAACGCCATGAATGATTTCATCATGTCCAACGATAACTTTTCCGATTTCATCTTTGATTTGCTGGTAGCGTTCGCGGAATTTCTCGGCTTGTTCCTGGAATTGCAATTCGTCGTTCATAGTTTTCAGATTTCCTGAGAGCTAAATTATAATGTTGGGTTTGAATGTGTCGTAAATTGATTCGTCAAAATGGATTCGCCGGAGCACGCGGCTAAAGCAATTGGTTAGTCATCCGTTTTTCGTTGCTGATGCTTTACTTTGCGTTTTGCATCGAGCAAGCGTGAGGTGTAGGAATTAGATTCATCGGCGTCGAGTTTGTCGCGTGGGATCTTGGGTGGCATTGCAGGTGTCTTTTCAATTTCGCTGGCAATGATTTCCTCTAGCTTTTTACCGCCGCTGAGCTTTGTTTCATCTTCGGGAATGAATTTGGTGGTTGCCCGTCGAGATTCAATTCCTTTTTCAATTTCTGCTTTTCTGCTTTTAAGACGGTCAATACTCACTGCGGCAGTTTCGGTAGTTCGGCGGAATAGTTTTTGTTTCACCGAAGCGAATCGCTCGGTAAACCAGTCGGAGGTGACGAAGAATGATAGATAAAATGCGGCATAAACGGTTAATAAAGCGATCACGCCCGCAATGGTCCACCAATCAACGATGGGCATTTCGACTTGAAACCCTCGTTCGATGATCGTTGGTATCGCTAATGCGACAAGTCCGATGAGTGAAAAGACAACGGCAAAGCAGCTAATAATTGCCCAGGGAGACGCCGACACTCGGCGGACAAATACATCCGAAAAGAATGCTGTTCCGCAGATGACCAAAAGCCATGGCCAAATATCCTGGATGCCGATTGCAGCAGAAAGCGTGGGGCGGAATGTGTTGGTCGTAATTGACTCGCTCAGTGCAGATCTACCTTGCTTGTTCAGTTCTCCCGAGTTGAACCATTCCGATTGCGGTTCTGGCAATGTATCAAGCGTTACTCCAGGTTTTCCTCCCCGAGGCTTCATTTGACTGAGTGTTTCGAGGAGTGGAATGTTGGCTTGCCGGTCAGAAAATTCGGTCGAGTACGGTATGTTAATGCCGGCATTCAATCGCTCGTATCCATCGCCCGGGAAAATGGTATAGAGCAGGTTTCCCGTTCCCTCAACCGGATGCTCAGCGACATAACGTCCCGGCCCAACCTGATTGAACTCGAGGTTGACTGTTTCTGTCTCACTGGGAATTTCAGAATTCTTGATCCCGGTTCCGGTTAGATTCAGAAAGTTAATTAATTCCTCGTTCTCGTCGAGGGCAGTGACGACGATTCGCGCCACGCCATCCTTTAATTCGGAGGAGACTGAAAAATTTGCGTCTTCGGTAATTGGCCGCATGGAGTGACGCACCATTTGTGCAAAAAACTTATCGTAGACCTCGGTGTTGAACCACTGGGCAGTCCATTTCTTTCCAGCGTCACTCGTGAACGCAATAGTTCGGCCGTTGCCATACCTCCACGAAGCGAGCAACGTCGAATTTTCACCTCCGTCATTGGCTGGATCACTTGAGATCGCGAGTTGTTCAACAAGGTTGCTCTGCTTTCGCGTTGTCATCACATAGCCGAGGAATGGTGGTAATTGGCTAACATCAATTCCACGAATGATTTCGTGATTGCTCGTTCCGGATACGCCGACAACCCTCATACCAGATTGGGATTCTTTAATGACTGGTTTGGCAACGCGACGGGCTTCACGTTGATAGATTTTTGGAAGCGCTTTGGGGTTTTTTACGACATAATATTTGCCACCGGTTTGGTTGGCGATTTTTTGAAGTGGGCTGCTCCCGGCAGGGCCATGGGTTCCGACTGCTACAGTCGTAATCTTTATTTTGGCGGCGATGAACTGGTTGAGGAGTGCTGCCGTTGGAGGTGTTGGATCACCATCGCTAATGATAATCACGTGCTTCATGGATGCGTTGACTTTGGTAAGGCCATTGAGCATCACCTTCATTGGTGCATTAAAGTCCGGCATGTCGCCCGGACTCATCTTGTTAATTAACGCGAGCATCTTGTTGCGGTTTCCAAAAATTCGATCGACGCCCGTTGGCATTTTCCAAAGCCATCTCGGGGTCCCACCGAAATCTCGCCAGTCAATGACGCCGCAATAATCCATTGGGCCAAGAACTTTGACAGCTTCTTCACCAATTTTTACCTGCCAGTAATTCCCGTTGGCCATCTCGGAAGCGTGCATCATTAGTGCCAACGCTCCAACCGCTGAAACCTTGTCATTCTTGATCTGAAAATCGACTGGCATTGCTTCTTCAAGCGGAGTGTTTGACCAGCCGCCAGCACCGAATGAGCGATCGCCACCTAGCATTACAATTCCGCAACCCATGTGTTCGCAGTTATCAACTAGCATTTGGATTTGTGCGTCGCTGAACGATTGGATTTCCCCGTTTGAGTTGTCATCACTCGACGCCCGAGGTAAATTCGCGAGGATAACTGAATCGTATTGGAGTAGTTCCGCTGGTGTTGTGAATAAGTTGCTGGAGTTGATGACGTCGACTTCGATTGCGTTTAACTGCAGTCGTTCAACGAGATGTAAAAATTCACCTTGGTGAAACGCATCCTCTATCAACAACACTTTTCCCTTTCCACGAACTTGGGTGAAGGCGGAGGCGGAGTTGTTCTGAGAGATAGCGTCATTCTGACCCTGATTGGGAATAAAAACGGCTTCGGTCGTATAAACTGCTGAACGATCTAACTGGGAGGTGAATCCGACGATCGTCTTGCCCGGCTCAAGTGTGATTTCCTGTTCATCGACTAATTCTTCATTTTGAGCTGTCTTTCTCGTCAGTCGCAATTTTCCAGAAACGGTATCGCCGTTGGGAGCCTCGTTATTAATTACAACACGAGTGTCAAATTTCTGCCCTTTTCGAACATCCATTGGGATGACCACTTTTTCAACCGAAACTTCGGCACCGGGAATTAGCTCGACCGGGACGACATCGATTCCGATTCCGTCGTCCGCCATTTTTTGTGCAACCTCGATCGCGTCGCCGTTGTTTTGATTGCCGTCCGAAATGATGACGACGCGTCTGGCTGTATCTTCGGGAAAAGAGGCTTTTGCCAACTTCAATGCCGAGGCCAAGTTGGTTGCGCCGGATTCGAGCCCAATGTTGGACTCAATTTTACCGATCGATGGAATTTCACCATCGTGAGGAGCTGATTCAATTTTCGCGTTTCCGCCGAAAATGATGACTCCGGCCTTATCTTTTTTCTGATCTCGGCGATGCTGCTTTACTGATTCATAGGCAAAGTCGAGCATTAACTTTCGCTTAGCGACGGAAATACTCTCGCTTTGGTCTAGCAGGTATAGAACCGTGAGACGATCAGTCGAACGCTGCCATTTTGCATCGGCGATTGCGAAAACGACTAAACTAACAACGAGTGACCGAAACGCGAGAGCAAGAATACACCGGCCACGCCCGAGTCCGGCGAGGCTGTTGTAGCTGAAGGCACACATTACCGGAATGATAATAAGTAGTAATAAAAACCAAGGACGGTCAAATCCGATTTCGAATCCAAGAGGCATTTGTTATTTCATCGTGAGGAGGATTTAAAATTGAGTTCGAGAATTCTGCCGGCGTTAACAATTCGACTAGTTTAATAAAGTAAACGCTCAGTCGCCTCCACGTCAGGATACCAAACGACGGGATGTTTGAGGGTAAACCAAAGGTCACGCCTCCTTGAACTTACACAGCAATCGATCGTTAGGTTTCAAAAGAACGTAAGATAATTAACAACTTATCGATCTTTCTCTTCTGCCCACATCGTGGTTGCTGTCGGTCTTCGGGCGGTAACGGGGATTTTTTTTCAGTATAACAGTTCCGGAATCATGCGACGAGGTTCGTAGAGGTTGGAGTGGTGCGAGAGCGAACGTTTTTTGGGGTAATTTCGCTCCGCTCGCTAATCATGGATCAACCGAAGCCGCCCCAAGGCTCCGGTCGTTAGCCTCCCACCGTGCAAGATGCCTTTTTTAACGGTAATTCGCACTTTATTAGTCGTGCACGGGATTTGTGTTGAGCTAGTATGGCGTCCAATGGAAAGGATAACTGGTCGCAAGTCGATAGATCGTTCGGCACCCATTGATTCCTGACCTATCTTTTAGAAACGAACCTTTTTCGCTGGTAAACGCGTATCTTCGTAATAGAAGGTGCTGCTGACCAGAAGGAGAAATTCGTTCACTCCGTGAGCGGGTTCGCAATTGAGAGCGTCGATGGCATTCAAGAAACTTCCAGGTCGAATACAATGCGGCTAAGTGGAGCGAACGTGCCGCTCGTCTTACAGCTGTTCTTAAAATTTACCAATTACTAAAACACCAAACTGACCCAAGTCATCAGGAGTAACTTCATGCAACGCTTTCGCTTTTGGAGCCTTACGCTGTGCGCCCTTTTTATCGCAAACATCGCGATAAACGAGAACGCAACAGCGCAGGTTCCTGCCACCACCCCTAAGCCTGTCACTGTCACTAAGCCACCGGCTAAGCCAGACTTTCCCCCGCTCGAGAAGATCATCGAGGGTTACACTGAAATTAAGGTGCAGGACGGAACCACTCCGTTTTTCAAGCTTTGGAAAAACCCAAAGAATGGAAATATGCTGGCACAGCTGCCGAAGGATTTTGCCAGTTCTAAAACTCGGCACTTTATTGCTCCGACCGTCGCCGGTGGAGAAGTTTTTGCTGGTTTGCAGTCCGACGCATTTTACGTTTACTGGAAGCAGTACGGTAAAAAGATCGCGTTGATTCAGGAAAATCTATCGATCAAAGGATCGGACGCAGAGTCCAAATCTTCGGTAGACCGCTTGTTCACCGACAAGGTTCTTCTCAGCCTTCCGATTTTGACAATGGCCAAAGGCGGCGGACCGGTTATTGACCTCGACGCGCTTCTTGTTGGAAACGCCCGGGTGTTTTTTGGCTCAGGCGTTTCGCCGCAGTCATCTTTGTTGACCATCAAAAAGGCGAAAGCGTTTCCGAGCAACATTGAAGTAGCATTCGAAGTTCCGATGTCTAACGGAAATTTGAAGACGCTTCACTATTCCATCAGTAAAATTCAGGGTACTCCGACTTTCAAGCCAAGAATGGCTGACCAACGAATTGGTTACTTCACAACCTCTTACAGCGATTACGGCAAGTACGAGGGAGATGATACTGACGTCCGATACGTTAACCGATGGCATCTCGAGAAACGAGATCCTAAATTAAAGCTTAGTCCTCCGAAGCAACCCATCGTATTTTACATCGAGCACACAACGCCGGTTCGCTACCGTCGCTGGGTTCGTAAGGGGATTTTGAACTGGAACAAGGCGTTCGAGCAAATTGGTATTCTCGATGCGATTGAAGTTCGACAGCAGGACAAGACTACCAACCAGCATATTGATTTGGATCCGGAAGACGTGCGGTATAATTTTGTTCGTTGGCTAAACAACAATGTCAGTACTGCGATTGGACCAAGTCGTGCGAATCCACTCACGGGTGAGATCCTGGACGCGGATATCGTTTTGACCGATGGTTGGATCCGCGTGTTCGAAGATCAGTTTTCTGAATTGATGCCTAAAATTGTGATGGACGGAATGACGCCAGAAACTTTGGCTTGGTTCGAAAAGCATCCTGAGTGGGATCCTCGAATTCGAATGGCAGATCCTTCTGAGCGAGACTTTATTCGTCAACAATTAGCTCACCAGGCAAAGCTTGCCTCACAGTCAGACAACCAGTGGGAACTGAAGACGCGATTGATGGGCGACGAGCCCATGGATGGTATCGCTGGACGTCAGAGCCAAGTCAACGGAGCCTGCATGGCTGCCGAAGGACGCGGTTTTGATGTAGGGCTAATGCGCATGACCATGGCTATGATGCGTGCTCGCCTTGACGAAGAAAAAGACGAGAAGAAAAAAGATGGCGAAGAAGACGACAAAGAAGAAGCTGAAGAAGACAAAGAGCAAATGCTGGATGGCATGCCTGAGTCTTTCATTGGCCCCCTTCTCGCTGATCTTGTTTCGCATGAAGTCGGACACACACTAGGTTTGCGTCACAACTTCAAAGCATCCAGCGTTTATGAGTTGGAGCAAATGAATAGCGAAGATTTCAAAGGGAAAAAGCCGCTTGCTGGAAGCGTAATGGACTACCTGCCAACCAACTTCCGAGTTGAAAATGGTTCGGTTCAGGGAGACTATGCGATGATTGGTGTCGGCCCTTACGACATGTGGGCGATTGAGTACGGTTACACACTCGACGACAAGAAACTCAAAAAGATTCTTTCTCGAGTCGCGGAGCCAGAACTTGCGTTTTGCACGGACGAAGACACTTACGGTCCGGATCCACTCGCACGTCGCTATGATTTCGCGAAAGATCCATTGAAATTTGCTCAGGATCAGGTCGCCTTGGCGAAAATGCATCGAGAGAAGATTCTTGAGAATTTTGTCAAAGACGGGGACGCTTGGGCCAAGGCTCGTAAGGGCTATTTGATGACTCTCGGTTTGCAAACAAAAGCAAATTCAATGATGTCAAACTGGCTCGGTGGAACTTACGTCAACCGCGATAAAAAAGGTGATCCCAATGCTCGCAAACCAATTGTTGTGGTTGAAGTTGAGCGACAAAGAGCGGCTTTGGATTTTGTCATTTCGAATACCTTCTTCGATGAGTGTTACGGATTGACGCCTGAGTTATTGGCTCACATGACAACCGACTACTTCGGTGGATTCCTCTCACGAATGACCAACGAGCCAGCTTGGCCCGTTCACGATCGCGTGATGGGTGTTCAGGCGTCTGTGCTGTCGCAGTTGATGAATCCAACGACCTTGCGTCGGGTTTACGACAATGAATTTCGCGTTCCATCTGATCAGGATGCCGTCACGCTTAATGAAATCCTGAATAAGGTTTCAGGGGCAATCTGGTCGGAAATCAATGAAGCTCCAAAAGGGAAATTCACCGAGCGAAATCCAGCAATCTCAAGTCTTCGCAGAAACCTGCAAACTGAGCACATGCAACGGTTGTTTGACCTTGGTGCTGAGAAGCGTGGTGGAACCGCCGCGATGAAGCCAATTGCAAATTTGGCTTCATTACAGCTGACGGAACTCAATGAGAAGTTGCAGAAGGCTCTAAAGAACGACAACTATGATGCGTACACCAAAGCCCACCTTGTCGATGCCCAAACGCGGGTTCAGAAGTGGTTGGATGCACAGTACGTCATCAGTGCTAAGTAGTTAATTGTTCGTGCAACGAACAAATTGACGGAAAATTGCCGGCCTCGTGTTCACACACGGGGCCGGTTTTTTTGTAGAGAGTGAGATGTTCAAGGCGATGTGAACCTCTGTTAGTGAATTCCACTGTTGATTCATCTGGGAGAGCGACATTGCCGATCGTTGATGGCAAACCGAGTGGGCCGAGTGAAGGCCTGTATTGTCACCATTGAAAAAGGGGAACCCATTTGGGTTCCCCTTTTCTATTTTGATTTGTGATTTACTGGGGCCCGTCAATTGCCCCGCAACTCACGATTAATAGTTGAAATTTAAGCCGAACGAAATTGCATGGAAGAACGGCGTGTTGCCGGTTTCAATGCCGGTCGAGCCGGTTGTGATCAACTGAGCTGGTGCCAAGGCGACACCGTCGATCCAGGTTGCTTCATAGCCAACGTAAGATGAAACGCTGTTCGGAACGATGTCTACGTAGAGTCGACCGCCGACCTCGCCAAGGAAAGATCCAGTTGACTTGGTTTGGCTCGTCTGTGTCTCAACCGTCGAAACCGTGTCCGACACAGAAGTTGTCACTTCGGTTGGATTCATGTAACCACCAGCTCGGATGAAGCTGTTTACATAGAAGTAACGATTCATCGGGATGTTCAACTCAAGACCCGTTTGCAGACCAATCAAAGCGTTGGTTGCTTCGGTGGTTTGGGTTTGCGTGAAATCAACTGTCGTTCCATCGCCGGGATCAATTTCAATTGATCCACCAATTTTCACGCGATCTCTCGTAGAAACGAACCTTGGACCAAACATTAAGGTAACACCTGGCGAGATGTTTCGTCGCTTCATGACTTCGATGCTGAAATAATCAGACTCATAATCATAGTTGACTGTCGTCGGAGCTAAGTCCGGAGACGGGAAAAATGGTGACTGAAAATTGTCACCTTCGAATTCGTAAGCCTCGTCCCAACTGGCGAGAATGGAACGAACTTCCAGTTCTTTGCCTATCGGAGTGACAAATGCGAATTTAACTTCAGCACCGACGGTATTCCCTAAATCGGATGCCTGTGTTGAATCAAACAATGGTGCGAGCGTGATCTCGTCGGTGATCAATGGCAATGCCAAATCATCTCCCGGGCGATCGTAAGCCTTCGCACCGAACTCTACTGTCCAACGCGAATCCTTCGCCACACTCATGGGCGATTGTGCGTTCGCCTGAAGTACAAAAGTGGCGTTCGCTAAAAAAACGACGAGCGATGCAAAAAACGTTAACTTCCTCACGGGAGCCTCCAAACCTATTCCGGCGCAGTTATGGTGTCTGCAAAATTGGATCGGCCTGAACCTAAGGAATAATAAGTACTATTATCATTGCCCGAAAGGACGGCTTGGATTCGCTGGGCTGCCTAGCTTGCCTATGTTTTTGTTTCATGGCTTGCGGTGCGTTAGATCGCAGTGCCGTTAGCGATTGCTGGAACGGAATTTGAACAATGATCGCTTCGTCGTTGCTTCCTGAGAGGCGTTGGACTTCGCAGATTCCTGTGACTGTCCATCTGATTTGTAAATCGAATAGTCGAAGGGTGGAATCTCTTTTTCGAGTTTCATCGCCTTGGCCTGAATGCGAATCACTTTTTCAAAATAGATGAATGGATAGTTTGTGTTTGGTCGTTTGGTTCGTCCCCACTGGTAGCTGGTGCTGACCAATCTAGACGGGATTTTTCCAAGTTTTACTTGCATTACGATCTGATTCACAAATTTCTTTTCTTCATCGGCGCGGGTTTTCAGAAGCGCGTTGAGTTTCCGTTCGTACTCAACGAACTGGGCGTTTGTAAACGATTCTGGGAGGAAGTCATCACCGTAGCCAGTCGCTGGCGATAGCAAAGAGGTTGCAAAACAGGTGATTAACAGCAGGCTATACCTTGCGATATTCGTCATAATTTTCTCGTCGCGAAGAATCGTCACACAAATGAAACGTTGCCGTAAATAGGCTTTTTGTTGTCCTTACGACAGGTCAATTTCATTTGCCTTGGCTATATCTTCGCTAGCGAGGTTTGACGGTTGGGGTGGTGAAGTTTGCCGATGTTGACAGATTTGTTGAAGTTCAGCCGTTATTTGCGGCTCGAATTTTCGAAACTTGATTTCTCGTTGCCCCCGGCATTGGGCTAGTTATTAGAAAATTGGCTCGCCCGTCTGTGTCTTTTGGGATTTCTTTAGATATACTCTGTGCTAGCGATTTTCAAGTCTGGTTTTTGATCCTTTGACCGAGATGGGTGCTCTAAGAGAGCGATGCAGCATGGCTACCCTATCCTTTTCATGTCCCGAGTGCGGCAAACTGCATGAACGCGTAAATAGCGGTATGGTCGGATATAAGGTGAAGTGTAAGTGCGGGTTCGTATTTCGTTTAGGATCCAAAGCTGACAAGAATGAAGATTTTGGCGAAGTCATTCGCAAGAAGAAGGAGAAAAAGCGGAGAACCGCGGAAAAGGCGGAGGTGGCGGCATCGGCGCGACCCAAAATTGCAAATCCCACCTTTGATCTGCTGCCGAAATTCGATCCGCTAGACCCAAATCGAGAAGACGTTTTTTCGCCTTCGAATGAGATTCAGTCTCCGTTGGTCTCAGATGCTGAATCACTCGTTGGTGATTCGGGAAGTATGGAGTTGGAAGATTTTCCGTTGCCTCCACCAATTCCAGAAGAAATGAAACACTCGGTTGAGCCCGCGGCAGGTAGACGATCCGTTGGTGTTGAGCATCAGGGCGTCGGCAGTGCTCCGGATAATGTTGCGGTCGCGGCGATTCCGGACGATTTACTTGCAGACATCGAAGCCAATCAGGGGGAGGTTCAACCGGAGCTTCCGCCGGCCAACGGTGTTATTCGGGAACCCTCAAAAGTTGTTAAAGGGCGTCATCAACCAATCCGCAAGAAAAGCAAGGACGGCAACCCCGCCGACGGTGCAGGGTCGGTATTGTGGTCGTGCATCGGATTGGGGCTGTCGATAGTCTGCGGGCTGGTTTACTTTACGAAATTCATATTCGGATTAATGAGTATGTTTGGAGTTGCCTATGTCCGTGCTGAGGTAGGCGAAGCGGAGTTCGATGCGGCAAGTGGTTTCTTTGCTTGGTCGGTGGTTTTAGACACATGCGGCAACGCGGTTTTGGGGATGAGTCTGATGTTCACGGGCGTTGCTGCCGGCTTTGAACTAGGGAGATCCAAGCTCTACCAATGGCCATGGATTATTCAGGGTGGCCTAGCGGGTTTAGCGTTGGTTTGGGGATGTCTTCTGTGTGGGCTAGTGTGGCAGTCAGGAAGTTTGGCCGGCGTTGTAGCGACCTTTTTTCTTGTTTGCTTGGCTCCACTGGTGCTGATGCTTAACAGTCTCGCCCGTCTGATTATTCGTTAATGAATGTTTGTTTAATTAGCTCCGCTAACGAAAACGCAAATAACAACACTGGTTCTTAACGTGAGTAGCGAGCACCGCAGTTGGCGGGGCTCTCGCAACTCAATCAACCTCCCAACCCTGCTTAATTATCGCTGACGCCCTCGGAGGAATCTGATTTCTCGGCCTTCGAAATTTCAATTCCCAGATCTTCCAGTTGTAGTAGTTCGACGACGTTGGGTGCTTCCGTCATCATGTCGTAAGCTTTTTGCGTTTTGGGAAATGCGATACAGTCACGAATGTTGTCGAGTCCTGCGAATAGCATGACGACGCGATCGATTCCAAGAGCGATGCCTCCATGGGGAGGGGCACCGTATTTCAAGGCATCGAGTAGGAATCCAAATCGCTCTTGAGC
Organism: Planctomycetaceae bacterium; assembly: GCA_024225195.1. Taxonomy (GTDB): domain Bacteria; phylum Planctomycetota; class Planctomycetia; order Pirellulales; family Pirellulaceae; genus Mariniblastus. The sequence continues at coordinate 40,341 of JAAEMV010000419.1, forward strand.
TGATTCCTCGTCGAGTCCGAGCAAGCCGAAGACTTTTTGTTGAATTTCGCTATCGTGAATTCGAATGGTTCCTCCGCCTGCTTCGTAACCGTTAATAACAAGGTCATAGGCCTTTGCTCGTGTCTTGCCTGCGTCGCTGTCGAGTTGGTCAAGGTCTTGGTCACGTGGAGCGGTGAACGGATGGTGCATTGCCGTCCAGCGTTCTGTTTCATCGCCCCGTTCGAACATTGGAAATTCCACGACCCATGAGAAGTGCATTTCCTTGGGATCGTAGAGTTCCAGTTCGACGCCCATCCGTTTTCGAATGGAGTAGAGCCCTTTGCAGCTGATGTCCCAGGTGTCGGCGATCAGTAGTAAGAGGTCACCCGGTTCGGCTTCGAATCTGGTTTTCAGATCTGCGAGTTCTTCCTCGGAGAAAAATTTGGCAATCGGCGAAAATAGTGAACCATCTTCTTCACACCGGAACCAGGCCAAGCCTTTCGCGCCAAAGTCATCTTTGACCATGTTGGTTAGCTCGTCGATCCGTTTTCTGGAGTATTTGGGAGCTGCCCCTTTGGCGTTGACGCCTCGAACGAATTTGCCGGCTTCTACGGTGCTCTTGAAAACCCCGAAACCACAAGTGGAGGCGAGGTCGGTGATATCGACGATTTCCATCCCAAACCTTAGGTCAGGCGCGTCATGGCCAAAACGAGTCATTGCTTCGTCATAGGTTAATCGCTGGAGGGGAAGTTGGAGATCGAGCCCAAGCAGTTCTTTGGCGAGTCGTTGCATCATGCCGTCAATCATGCCGATGACATCGTCGGAGTCGACGAACGACATTTCCAAATCCAGCTGGGTAAATTCGGGTTGTCGGTCGGCGCGAAGATCTTCATCGCGAAAGCAACGGGCGACTTGGATGTACCGATCGTAGCCCGCGATCATCATGATCTGCTTGTAAATTTGAGGTGACTGAGGAAGCGCGTAGAACTTCCCCTTAAAAACGCGACTGGGGACGAGATAGTCTCTTGCACCTTCGGGGGTGCTGCGACCGAGAATCGGAGTTTCAATATCGATGAAATTATTATCAGCACAGTAGTCACGCATTGTTTTGATGATGCGGCTTCGCAGTTGCAGCGTTTGCAACATCTTCTCTCGACGCAAATCTAAATATCTATGCTTGAGTCGAAGATCTTCTCCTGGAACGTCTTTCTGACCGGGAACGAACGGAGGTGTTTTGCATTCGTTAAGAATCTCCAACTCGCTGACGACGAATTCGATTTCGCCGGTGGCTAATTTCTTGTTGCTTTGACCATCGGGTCGCGGTCGGACTTGACCAACAACCTTAATGACGTACTCGTTCTTGAGTTTTCCCATTTCGGCGAGTACTTCAGGAGTGGAATCCGGGTTGAACACAACCTGGGTGCGGCCGTAGCGATCCCGTAAATCAATGAATGTAACTCCCCCAAAGTCACGAATGGTATCTACCCAGCCGCATAAAGTGGCCGTGTCTCCAACGTTTTCGATCGTTAGTTCGCCGCAGGTATGAGTTCTTAGCACGAAAAGATTCCTCTAAGAGGTAAATGGTGAGTTGCAACCGCTGATTTGGGTTCGTCTGAAATCGCCGAACGAAGGAGTTCGAATGCTGTAGTTCAGGAGAACGTTTTGTTTAAGCCTACTAATATCGCAATTCCGAACGATTTGGCAAAGGCGTATTTGAAGAAGCTGGAGTATTAGGCAGTCCAATTGTTTACTCGGGGATGGTGCCAAGAGGCGACTGCTGCTCCCAAGATTGAGATTGCGGCATTCATTTTCACCAACTTGGCCTTCAAGTGGGCAATTTGCCGCTTAGAGTCTCTTAAGTGGCGAGGGAATTTTGGTTTAGAATTTAAGCGGGATGCGGTACTCCTTGGGGCAAATAGGCTCGGTTGGCTGTCGCTCTAGGGCGAGCGGGCGGGGGGTGAAACCTCCGAAATCAAATTCACCAACTTGCCGCTACCAGTTAAAGGCTAGATTAGGAATCAGATGTTCAACGGTTTTCCCAAAGAGACGCTCCCGTTTCTCGCTGAATTGGCAGACAACAATGATCGTGATTGGTTTCGCGAGAACAAGCCTCGCTATGAGGCAAGTGTGCTCGAACCGGCGATGGAATTTGTGGAGGCGATGTCTGGACCGCTTCGAAAAGTGTCGAAACATTTTTCAGCCGTGGCCAAACGCTCTGGTGGATCAATCATGCGTGTCTACCGCGATACGAGGTTTTCAAAAAATAAAACTCCTTTTAAAACTAATCTTGGAATTCAGTTCCGACATGAGTTTGGAAAGGATGTTCACGCCCCCGGTTTTTATTTCCACATTGCTCCCGGGCGAATTTTCGCAGGTGCCGGCATTTGGGGGCCAAAAAATCCAGTCCTTAATAAAATCCGCTTTTTGATTGACGACCGTCCGGATCGTTGGAAACGGGTGACCCGTGCAAAGGCGTTTCGCGAGACATTCGAGCTCCAGGGGGGGACGTTAATCCGCAACCCTCGAGATTACGAATCGGATCATCCGTTAATTGTGGATTTAAAACGCAAGGATCACATTGGGATTTGTGCGCTCGATCCGGTAGAGATTCAAAGCCCCGATCTCGTGGATAATCTCATCTCTCGCTACCGAATAGCCACTCCCTACGTTCGGTTTTTGTGCGATTCGCTTTACTTGCCGTGCTAATTCGATCTCACGCATTTTAAAAACTATTGAAAACTGACACGCAGTGCTGCTTTCCGCGGAGGTTGGTTTTCAGGTACCATTGAGCTACACCTTCCCGTGCCCATTGGAAATTTTGAACATCGTGAATACTTCGCTTCTGCCTGACCCGGATATTCTGCTTGAAAGTGGTGCGGTGTTAGTGATGAATAAACCGGGGGGATTGCTGACTCAAGGACCACCGGGGATTGATAGCCTTGAACTGAGGACAAAACAGTTTTTAAAAGTGCGTGACGAAAAACCCGGCAAGGTTTATTTGGGGGTTCCGCATCGTTTGGATCGGCCAGTTTCAGGTGTGATGGTGGTGGTGAAAAATGTTCGAGCAGCGAAACGAATCTCTGAGCAATTTCAAAAGAGGACAGTAACCAAAAAATACTGGGCGATTGTCGCCGGTGGCTTGCCCTCCGAGTCAGGGACTTGGTCAGACTGGATGAGGAAGGTGCCAGATGAAGCGCGATCAGAGATTGTTGAGGAAGCGGAGACCGGTGCGAAGCATGCTGTGCTGCACTACCGAGTCGTTGAGTCCAGTGGAGATCTGTCGTTATTGGAAATCGAATTAGAAACCGGGAGAACGCACCAAATACGCCTCCAATGTGGCTCGCGCGGATATCCAATTGTTGGTGACGTCCTTTATGGATCTGAGATAAGCTTTGGCCCGCAAACGGATGATTTGAGGCAGCGATGGATCGGGCTGCACGCCCGGCGACTTGCATTTATCCATCCGATTTCACAGGAACCGGTTGACCAAGTCGCGCCACTCCCCGGATGTTGGCTGGAATTTGGTTCGTTTGAAACGATCAAACATGCTGGAGAGGTCTGATGAGTGAACCGCTTCGCGTGCTCTCTTTACAGCCGTATTACGGCGGGAGCCATGAGCAATTTCAGCAAGGGTGGGAAAAATACAGCAAGCATCGGTGGACCATCCTGACATTGCCGCCGCGACACTGGAAGTGGCGGATGCGGCATGCTGCAATTTATTTTGCGGAAGAGATCAAGCGACGGATCGGGGAAGGTGAGCAATGGGATATTGTCTTTTGTTCTGACATGCTTAATCTGGCGGAGTTTCGCGGCTTGATGCCGCGGCAGATCAGCGGAATTCCAATTGTCATGTTTTTTCATGAAAATCAATTCGCCTATCCAGTCCGAGAGGGCTACCAGCGGGATGAGCACTTGGCCTTCACGAATTTTACATCGGCTTTGGCGGCTGATCGCATCTGGTTCAATTCAAAATATAATTTTGACTCCATGGTGGCAGGCCTCACTCGTCGACTTAAACGCTGGCCAGATTTTCAGCCGCGAAAGGCGATCGAATCTCTCGCGGATAAGTTAACAATTGAGCCACTTGGAATTGAGCAACCCGCGGTTGATTTAGTGCCTTGTCAGCAGGCCAGAGAGCAGCGAGCCGCGAACGGAGTCCCAGTTCATCTCGTCTGGGCAGCGAGATGGGAGCATGATAAAAACGCGGATGATCTGTTGGTGGCTTTGAGAAGTTTGCGCGAACGAGGCGTTTTGTTTCGATTGAGTTTGCTTGGGCAATCGTTTAAATATTCCCCTCGTGTCTTTGATGAAATTCAATCCGAGTTCCAGGCGGAGATACTTCGTAGTGGATTTCAGGAGTCGAGAGCGGACTATTGGCAAGCGTTGGCCGAAGCGGATTTATTTGTTTCGACGGCAAAGCACGAATTCTTTGGGCTTGCCGCGGCCGAAGGGATTGCAGCAGGACTAATTCCTTTATTTCCGGATCGATTGGCCTACCCGGAGTTGTTAGAACATGCCATGACGCGCGAGGAGGCTAAAGATTATTTATACGATAATAATGCGGAGGCGCTGGCTGATTCTATTCAGCAGTGGTCACAAACTCGCAACGGGATTGCCGGGGAGCTTAAATTTTCGAAGCAATTAATGAGTCACCTTTCCGTTGAGCAGCGGGCAAGCGAAATGGACAACGCATTGCAGGCAACGGTTGATAAATTTAGAGGCGATCAAACGGACTTTTGACTCCAGTCGCCCCCGTGGAGGCCACGTGTGTGTAGATCATCGTCGTCCGTACATCGTTGTGGCCTAGTAGTTCCTGGATAGTGCGAATGTCATAGCCGTCTTCCAGCAAATGCGTTGCGAAAGAATGTCTGAGGGTGTGGCAGGTGACACGTTTTTGTATTCCTGCTTTTTGGGTGGCCTTTCGGAGTGATTTTTGGATTCCGTCCGCGTGCAAATGGTGTCGTCGGATCTGTAGGGAATCTAATCCTGCTGGATGATGGTGGGTGACCGATCGAGGGTCGCGGCTAAGTCGATGTGACGGAAAAATATATTGCCATGACAGGCTTCGTCCGGCAGACGGCGACTTTTTTGCGAAAGCGTTTGGCAAGTGTACCCAGCCGGCACCTGCTTCGATATCTTTGAGGTGTTGGGATGCAACTAGATCAAGTTGCAGTCTTAGTCCTTGGGAAGTTAACTCAGGCATGGGAGCTGCTCGGTCTTTTCCACCCTTTCCTTGACGAACGAGAATTTGAGAACGGGAAAAATCAATATCTTTGACGCGTAATCGACAGCATTCCATCACGCGCAGGCCGCTGCCGTACATCACCGATGCCATTAATTGGTGAACACGATTGTTGATGTTCGGAATGATCGATTTGAGTTCTTGACGGCTAAGTACCGTTGGAATCGTTTTAGACGGCTTAGCGCGGACAGCATTAAAATCGACCTCTTTTTTAAGTACCATGCGATAGAGGAATAGCAGGGCCGAGAGTGCTTGATTTTGAGTGCTTGCTGAAACCTTGCGTTCAATGGCCAAGTGGGAAAGAAACGCGTTCACTTGAAGGTTTCCCAGTAGGTTAGGGTGAACCCATTTCCCATTTTGCAGTTTGTGGAAATGCAGAAAGCGGTAGATCCAGAAAGTGTAGGCTTCTTCGGTGGATTTTGCCATGTGCTTGGTTCTGATCAGCTCACGCACTTGGTCTAACAGCTTTCCTTGCTTGTGAGAGGTTGGCATGCCGACTCCTTGGTGGTGTTCATAGGTACACTATTTAGATTTTAGCGGTAACAAGCCAATGTGCAAATTAAATTTTAAAATTTTGGTTAAAAACAAACGCTTAAGCCATTTTGGCAGTCTGCGATGAAAGCCAGTTCTTGTTTTTCGGAAACAGGTTCTTGCTTGTTTCATTTGGTCGGCGAAAAGAGTGCGGGGCGTTATTATGCCGCTTGCCGGATAATTCCATAACGAGTTAAACGCAAGTCATTAATCGACCTGCGTTTTATCGGCCAAAAGCTTCCATCGGTGTTTTTGTACTTTGTTATTATGGTGCAAGCAGACTTAAAACACCTTAATTTCACGTCTGACTTCTAACCCCTCGGTTTTTAGCGAGGCAAATGCATTTGCGAGCTAATCATTGGCCCGTTATTATGACGGTACCTTTATAATAATTGTTATCCTACTAACGGAGAAATGCGCATGGCGATAAGCGACAAAATTGACGACTGGAAACAATACCCGAACGCTTTGGGTTCCGAAGCACACGCGGCAGTCGTCGTCGGCGAGGTCACACATGCGCTGGGCGAAGAAATCCCGAACGATGTTGCTGTAGCGCTTAAGACGCTCGCACTTCGCGGAACGATGCGGGACATCGCTCAAGCAATTCAACGCGGCGAGGAGCTTAATCCCGCCGTTCCATCCTTCCACGATGTCGTTGATGCTGGTGCTGCCGCAGCGGGACTGTCTTGGACGGAGGCAATAAGCACGATCACACGATTTCTCGATGCAGCTTCGGAGAGAATCGGATAACAACATGATGCACTCGGAGCCGCCGACCGCGCATTTTCTGAAGTCACGATCACTCCGGCGGCCCGGTGATCATTAGCGTTATCCGACTTAAATGAACGACGAAACACACACACTACCGTTTCACCATGATGATCA
>JAAEMV010000420.1 GCA_024225195.1 Planctomycetaceae bacterium
CCTCTTTTCAGTACTCTTCCTCCGGAGACTTTGTTGTAGGGGCATAGCCCCAGCCAGGACGTGAAATGCTTTACCGTTCTCCATTTGCCCATATCAAGCCCGATCTCGCCGATAACCGCCTGAATCGTCAGGGCATCAACCCCGTCGATCATTGTCAAATCGACTCCGCAAATCTGATACAAATCGCTTCGCAAATCGAATGACGGTCTGTTCTTTTTATTGCTTTTGATCCGTTTTTTAGGCAACGGGGCCAGATCGTCTTTGCCTTTGCGACATTTGAAAGCGCCGTAGTTCCGTTCGATCTCACGATCACAGTTTTCGACATGTCGGGTGTAATCGTCATACAGTTGAAGCGCCTGTGTCAGACCGAACATGTGTTCGGATTTGTAGTTGCCCTCCAATGATTTGGCGATTTCGTCCTCACTGGAAAAACAACGCGGATCTCTGAATCGTGCGAGTTTTACGGTGTCTCTCTCTCCGGCGACAATGGCCCGAATGATTTTCATTCCGGTAACTCCGGTGATATCCTTCAAAACACCGCACAGTTTGATATTCATCATCTCAATGTTTTTTTGAATATGCTGAATGTGGAAGGCCCGATATTTTACCAACATTTCACGATGCCGGATAAGAGACCGCAACGCGCACATATCTTCTTCCGGACGAAAAGAGGCTCTCAGCAAACCGTAAGTGTGAAGCTGCTGTATCCACTGACAGTCGAGAATGTCGGTTTTTTTGCCCGGCACATTTTTAACTTGCCGGGCATTGACGAGATTGACATCAAATCCCCTGCTTTCCAAAATTTCGTATATGGGAATCCAAAAAACACCGGTGGATTCCATGGCCACCGTTTTTATGCCGCAGTCTCCGAGCCAGTCGGCAAGACTGTTGAGATCCATTGTGAAGGTTTTGAACGCTCTCACATTTTTTTCAACGCGGCCTTCGGGAACACAGGCGTAAATCTCGGATGCGCCGATATCCAAACCCGCCGCGTCAAGATTGATTTGCTTCAGACTGTCGAAACTGACTATTTTTTTTTCCGTGCTTTGCGACGATGCTTTTTCAGCTCTTTTTTTTCAACTTTCGCGACTTTTTTTAGTTCCCTTTTCGACGGGGGTTTGAGCTTTCTTCGTGCCGCTTTCTCCGCCTCGGTCAGTGGTATCATCATTTTGGTCTTCTCTCCTTATTGATTTGCAGCTCATTTTTGTCCGGACCCGGTTATTTCACAAAAAATACTGTAATCTGCCAAACGGGGTCGCAATGCCGCCAATGTAAGAACCACAAATAACCGGAACCAAGCTCGTTCACGGGCTCATAGGGCACCAGAGGATGGCCGGTCTTGACTGTCCGAACGGCATTCGCATATAATGCCACGGTCTTCGTGGCAAGGAGATTGTTTCTTATAGGAAAGAATGAGGCCTCCGGTCACGTGGTTAAGCTCGTTCCCACGCTCTGCGTGGGAATGCATTCCGGACGCTCAGCGTCCAATGACGGCTTACCCGGAGAACTTCAAATCGGCAACCAAATGCAAGCGGGACGCGGAGCGTCCCTTCCGCATTCCCACGCAGAGCGTGGGAACGAGGTTGATTTGCTTTAAAATGCCCCTCATCCGATTCTTGGCACCTCACCACACATCCTTTCTTACACATAATCCTTGTAGAG
>JAAEMV010000421.1 GCA_024225195.1 Planctomycetaceae bacterium
AAAGTCTAAGAGCTCACGCACAATTCTTGTGATTCTTTGGGCCTCCGACTGAATCGCCTGTGCGCTCACGCGTGTTGCTTCCGGATCCAATTTGCCACTTGCCAGTAATTCAGCCCCCCCGGTAACTACATTCAGCGGAGTCCCGATCTCGTGTGCAAGCCCAGCAGCCATGCTGCCAACCGTTGTCAATCGTTCTGCATGGCGCAGTTGCTCAACCGTTTTGATTTTTTCACGGGTGGCCATTTCAATTTCATGATGTTGTTTCGTGAGTTGCCCACACATTTCATTCAGTGCGCTGCCTAGGCGTCCAAGTTCATCAGCTGACTCGATTTGGACGGGGCCGGTAAAATCACCCTCACCAACACGTCGTACCTTTTCAATGAGTTGGTTGAGAGGTTTGCCAACCATGCGGATCCCACCCACCAGAATCACAAAGCCGGACAGTGAAGCAACTCCGGTGAGCGCTATGAGCGAAGTCAGCAGTGAGTGTTGGAATTTGGGGTTCATGCCGTCGTCAGGAACCGCAACTTCAATCTTGCCTGCTTTGATT
>JAAEMV010000422.1 GCA_024225195.1 Planctomycetaceae bacterium
GGCATGCCTTACAGCTACAATGTCGTTACAGCAACTACGATGGCGGTTTACGAATATTTGCGGCAGTTTCCACAGGGATGAAGTTTTTATTTCAGTGTTCATGCCGATCAGATTTACGCAAACAATACAGCCATTAGATTTGCACCAGTTTAGATTTCCCCAGTTAGGTTGGCTCCAATTCAGTCGGAAATTGCCAGTTTAGTCCGGCATATTGACTAAAGGCGGGCAGTTGAGCGTTGGTTCAATGTCGCCCAGTTTGCCCAAAGAGATGTGAATTATGCGTATCGAACTGTAAATTGTTGTGAACCTAGTTTTGAAAAATTCGGTAAAGCAACTAAACTAACTCTGCTATCTCATCCCGGAAACGTCCTGTTTCCTCCATCCCTCCTCACTTTTCAACATCAAAGGTGGTCCCGTGGAAAATAAGCACGTCGGTCCCTTCAAAATTGTCAATAAACTTGGCAGTCGTCGACAGAAGGTTTATCGCGCCATTCAAACCGAACAGGGTCGCGAAGTCGCACTAAAATTCATCAAGCTTCCCCCGTCCGTGGAGTGGGAGAAGGCAATCGCGAAAATCGATCGCGAAGTCGTTGGGTTGCAAAATCTTGTACAC
>JAAEMV010000423.1 GCA_024225195.1 Planctomycetaceae bacterium
GGTTTTCTCTCAGGTACACCGAAAACATTGACATGGATTTCGCCGCCCACGAAATAAGCCCCTCGAAAACCCTCGATGTTTGTGGTTTCCGCTCCATCTTCAGCAAGCAAGGAAATGGATGCCCAACAGGGAACTAGAAATACAGCCACGCTCAGAATCGGACGAACCGACGGCCTCAGTAGCAGTTGAGTCAATGCAGACCACATCATGATTCTCCGTAAACATCTCAGGTTTGAACGTTGGACTTATTCGCTTTGGTGCAACCCTCAGCTTAGCCCTCAATCGATAACGACACGAACCCCACTGTTTCGAGGTTACCCATCGGTTACATGTCGTTACTTAGCAAAGACTCCAAAATGGCTGATAAGCTGCTCTCGCTCGTCTACAGAAATAACACAATCATCCGCGAAAAAACATATTTTTTTTGCGTAATGTTCGATCGAGCGGCGGTGAAACTGTGCACAGAGACATGTTCATTGACTGCATACTTTTGACCACCCTAGGAAACTCATGTGGGATCAAACGCGGCAACACGCATCCAGACTGACCGAGCAACCTGTGGTGATAACGATCATTGGATTGCTGCTCGGAATCCTGATGACGAACTGACCGTCAAACGACTCTAAAGCATGCACTCTTCGGTCCTCCGGTTTCAGCCCATGACTCACCAATCCTCCACACAAA
>JAAEMV010000424.1 GCA_024225195.1 Planctomycetaceae bacterium
AGTAAAGGCAATTGAAATTGTCTATGCGAGATCGGATTTGCTACATAAATGATGTCGTGAGGAGCATGGATCCGGTTGTCTTACGTGGTGGAGAGTAAGTAGGTTTGAGCCTGTTTTGGCTTGAAAGCTTCTTAGTTGGTTGTGAGTTCGTTGGAGAGCAATAACATGGAATTAAGTGGCATTGTTGATTTAGAAAGTCACCCAGTATCTGATCTCGATTTTCAAAGGCAATGTCAGGCGACTTTGGACAGGCAAGGTGTGCTTTCACTAGCTCAGTTCATAGATGCCGAAGCCATGGGAAATATGCTCGATGAATCATTACGATTGCGAGAGCAGGCATATTTTTGTCGTCAGACTCATTCGGTTTTTCTGAACGCACCAGACCATAGTCTGCCAGCGAATCATCCACTTAATCGAACGGTGACAACCTCCAAGGGTTGCGTTTGCGATGATCTCATTGCTCCTGATTCGATTCTACGCAGACTCTATGATTCGATAATGTTTCGAGGATTTGTAAAAACGGTAGTGGGTCACGCTGAAATCTATCCTTATGCAGATAGCCTTTCTTCGATCAATATTCACTACGCTGAACGAAATCAAGAACTTGGTTGGCATTTCGACAATTCGTCATTTGCCATCACCTTAATGATTCAGAAGCCAGATGCGGGTGGGCGATTTGAGTTCATTCGCGATTACAGATTCTCTAGTGATGGAAAAGAGAACTACTCAGGTGTGACAGATCTTCTCGATGGAAAATTGCAGCCTGAGCGACTTGAGATCGAACCGGGAACTTTAGTGTTGTTTCGCGGTAAGAATTCAGTGCATCGTGTCTCACCAAACGAAAGTGACCGGACTCGGATTCTTGCCGTTCTGGCTTACAATTCTCTGCCCGGTGTTGCACTTTCCGAAAGCGCAAGAAGAACATTTTACGGCAGATTGACTTAAGGTGTGGCTCTGCCGGGTGGTATCGAGCATTGCATCTTGTTCTTCAGAAATGCTTGTCCGCCAACATCGAGGCTGTTCGGGAACGGTTGTCGGTTTTTGACTTTTGAAAGAGGATTTGATCCAATTTAAAAAAGTTTAGATTTCATGATGTAACTAGCCGCCTAAGGTTAGAGGGGGATTGATGAGAAGCTCTGTTGTTCTAATTTTGATGTTAGTGTTTTGTTCCTCTGTTTGGGCTCAGCCGGTAAGACCAAAGATTAGCAAGTTACCGTTGGAGTTGGAGAAGGAAACAAGTTTTCTCAACCCAGAGTTTCTCGTGTATTCGCTGTACCCTCGCAATTCCAAAAATGTGCCATTGGTTATTTACCTCCACGGTGCTGGAGGTGTGGGGGAGGACATCAATCGAATCAAAGGGCAACCGATGGGGGTTTGTCGTGGAATTGAGAAATTTAAAAAGGGACCTTGTATCATTGTCGCGCCGCAGTGTCTTCGCACTTCGAAAGAAGGCAAGCGGGGGATTTGGAATGAACAGGATCTCAATGTTTTATTCCAACATTTAAAAGCGACTCTCCCGTTGAATGAAAACCGTGTCTACTTGACTGGAAATAGTATGGGGGGATACGGTTCGTGGATGTGGGGAGGATCCAATCCAGAACATTTTGCTGCGATTGCACCCATCGTGGGAGGGATCGGCCCCGGAGGTCCCAAAGATATTACGGATGATCTGAGTGCGTGGGCTCGGAACTTGGCGAAGGTTCCCGTTTATGCGTTTGTGGGCGGCAAAGATAAAGTCGTTCCTGCGGATCGGTCAAAGACGATGGTGAGAGAAATTGAAAAAGCTGGTGGGAGACGAGTGAAACTCAAGGTTTACCCCAGCGAGGGCCATAATGCATCGCGGACCGTCTTTAACGAACGTGAATATTTTGATTGGATGTTCGATCAAAATAAGCAACGGGTAAGATAATCTTATTCTTAACTCGGAGTTTATTTTTGATGAAGTCGAATCAGATGTGATTGATATCAAGGGCGGTGATCAGCCATGAATTGGTTCCAACAACTTACCGGGCTTGAGCAAGAGTCTGAAGCGAGCGTTCGGCAGCACCTGTTCGCGTGTAATGGTGTTTTGAGGTCAAATATCAATGGAGCATCCCACGCTTACGGCCATCTCGAGGTGGTTGCCTTGGGAGAGTTGCGTAAACGCGTTGCAGATCTTCGACTCAGTAAAACGTCAGCAGAGTCTTTGCGAAGGATCGTAATTAAAGAGACCGTCGCTGACGTTCAGGATTTACATCGAGATCCACAGAATCAAAATGCAATTTTTCAGGTGGCGTCTCAATTCAATTTGCTGGAAATGGTTGGGCCGAGCGTTGTTCCCGAAGCGGGAGTTGGGATTTACGAAAGGGATTTTACGCAAGGCCCGGCGTGTGCGATTGCGGCTGGGGCGGCCACGATTTATCGAAATTATTTCGTGGAACACGATGGCAAAATTGGTCAAACTTCCAACCGTCAGATTGATACGTTAAAAGATCTTGGAGAGTTGCTGGGGAATAAGAGCGAGCGTTTATGGCGGATGCAAAATGGATATGCTCTGGCCTCTGAATCAGGTTTGGCAGAGATTGCGGGGCAACTTGCCGGTGCGTCTGACTGTGAACTAGACAGTCTCCGCGACGCATTAAGGATCGGTTTGCAGTGGGGAGTGGAGGTCACTTTGTCGGGCAGTGGTAACCGAGTGACCCAAGCCTTTTGCTCGGCACTTCCGGTCGCATATTCTCGCCATGAAAGTTCGAAATGGGAAGCATTTGCAAGGTTGGTGCTTGAGGCGAGTTACGAAGCAGTATTCTGTTCTGCAATTTTAAATCAAGTTAAAACGGGAAGCGGAAGAGTCTTTCTTACACTTCTGGGCGGTGGTGCATTTGGAAATGAGTTTGAGTGGATTATCTCGGCGATCGAACGTTCGTTGAAAAAGTATCAGTTCTTTGATTTAGAAATCGAAATAGTCAGCTACAGAAACTCAAGTCCTGATGTAACTGGCCTCGTCAGTCGCTGGACAGATGCAAGTTAGTTCGGGTTAGAATTTGCTTAAGTGCAGGTTTAAAGAGGGCGAAAGATGTGGTCCGTTCGACTTCGAAATCTTGATACTAGATCTGTGTTAATCCGATCCAATTTGCGTTAACTTTAGCCGGGTTGATCATTGGTGTTAATGAACTTCATCATTTCAATGCTGACCGGGCGCAATGCCTGCGTGAATTCGTTGAAAATATTTTCGGCATCTGAAAATTGGTCGTTACTCCCCATCTCTTCGAGAGCTTCTGCAAGTTTTGCGCAGTGAATTGCGCCAAGGTGGTTCAGGGCACCTTTTATGGAATGGGCTCTTAGCTTTAATTCCTTGCCATCCCTCGCGGCGACAGCGTTTTGAACTGCGCTGATTAACGACTCTTGGTCTTTAATAAATACCTTCATAAGCTCGCCAAGCAATTGCTTGTCGCCACCAACAGTTTCAAACGCACGATTCCATTCAATAACAGAGCTAAATTCCATTTCTTTTCCTTGTGGAGTTGAAGTATTTAGAGCTGGGTGGCCTGCGCGAAGACGAATTAAATTGATCAATTCGCGTGCGCGAAATGGTTTGGCGATGTAGTCATCCATCCCCGATTCAAGACAGTGTTTTCGATCGTCAGCACTGGCATGTGCAGTAATCGCGATGATTGGCACTTGCTTCGAACGCCCCGACTCCAATTGGCGAATTTCAAGTGTTGCTTGAATTCCATCCGTGTTAGGCATTTGAATGTCCATTAGGATTAAATCAATCGAGCAGTGCTTGAATTTTTCAACTGCTTCACGACCGTTGTTGGCCATGATAACCGTGTGCCCAGCATTCTTAAGAATAGCTGCCGCCAGTTTCTGATTGACCAGATTGTCCTCAGCGAGCAACACGTTCAACTGCAGTGATCCAGAGATAGGTGCCTTCGTTGATTGTGACCGCGTTAAGCGTGTCGCTGTTAGTCCTAGTAAGGATCGAATTGTCTCTAATAAGTCAGATTCCTTGATCGGCTTAAGTACATGGGAAACGTTGGTGAGGCGAGTGGAATCAAGGTTCGCCTCTTGTTGTTTGGCGTTGAAAAGAACAATCATGCGGGGCAGGGAGAAAGTTGCAGTTTGTTGGATTTTCATTGCTGCACCCGCACCACCATCACGCTCAAGCCCGCCATCAATAATTACCAGAGGGGTAGGGGCGCTCTGCTTTGCCAAGCGGGTTAACAGATCCAGTGCTTTTTCAGTATTCGCCGCAGAGTATGTTTGCGCACCATAGGCGTGAAGGATTTGTTCAAGATTCGATAACAGGTCGAAGTTGTTAATTACAAGCAGAACGGTTCGGTCTTTGAGCTCTTGTTTTACCACGGGAGCTATTGCCGAATCCGTGCTGAATTTTGACGCAAAATAGAACCGACTCCCTTGATTGGGTTGGCTTTCGACCTCCAGTTTTCCTCCCATGAGTGATACCAAACGCGAGGAAATCGCAAGGCCAAGTCCGGTTCCGCCATACTCTCTTGTGGTCGAAGTATCAGCTTGCTCAAATTCTGAAAAAATAAGTTTCTGTTTCTCAAGAGGAATGCCGATGCCGGAGTCGATTACGTGAAACATCAATTCGACCCCGTCTTCAAAAATTTCTGAATTTTCAATAACCAGCTTGACGGAACCTTGTTGGGTAAATTTTAAGGCGTTGATTACTAAATTCACGATCACTTGTCGCAAGCGAGTGAGGTCACCAATGATAAAAGTGGGCACATCAGAAGCGACCTCTAGAATCAACTCGATATTTTTTTCAAGACTTTTGAAGGCCAATGAGCGGAGGGTGTCACCTAACGCTTCTTTTAGTTCGAATCGTTGGTTGTCTAGTTCAATTTTTCCAGCTTCGATTTTGGAAAAATCCAATATGTCGTTGATTAATCCAAGTAAAGATTCAGCTGAGTGCTGAATCATGTTGAGGTACTCCCGATCTTCGAGGTCGGGAGAACTGGAAAGAAGGAGGTCCGTGATGCCAATGATCCCATTCATGGGAGTTCGGATTTCATGACTTACATTTGCGAGGAAATCACTTTTAGCCTGACTTGCTGATTCGGCAATTTCTTTTGCGTGCCGCAGTGCCACCTCCGCATTTTTGCGATCTGTAATATCCCAAAACATTCCCTGAATTCCGATCCGGTTTCCAGTCTGGTCGACGACGGCTGATTTTAAAACTTCGACATGGATCGGGCCGTTCCCGGAGGGGTGAACTTCGGTATCATGGAAAAGCACGCCAGTCGTTAAGACTCGTTGGTCATCGGCATGATATTTTCGGGCGGTTTCCCGGTCAAAAAAATCGAAATCAGTTTTGCCGAGAACCTCTTCTCGCGCCAGGCCAAGGTCAGTGCAGTATCGGTTGTTGGCAAAGACAATTTTTCCTTCGCGATCCTTCCGGAAAACGTTGATTGGCAGGCTTTCTAACAACGAATCGTAAATTGTCAGAGAGTCTTCTTGTTGTTGCGAGGGTGACGTTTCGCGATCAATAGCGTGAGCCGTCGCGGTAATGAATTGATTGGAAGGATCTGACGTTTTGACTAGTTGGAAATGTCCCTGTAGTAATTTAGGCGGGCAACCAGGGGTAAGGATGCTGAAGTCTTGCCTGAATGACTGAAGCGTTTGAATCTGACTTAAACGATCATTGAGTAAGATGCGATCCTGTTCCTGAATTAGCAGTTGCCAATCCCGATCTGACTCCAGCATCGATTCCCGGGTGCGTCCAAATACGGATGAGGCGGCGAGATTAATATGGAGAAGTTTGAGTCCATCGAGTGAAATAGACCAAATTGGATCGGAGACAGCGTCGAGAAGACTTGCAAAATGCTCTCGACCAGGCATGTTCGTGCTCAATTTCTAAAAAACAAACCCAGCCGAATCTCGAAGTCGCGACATCGTTGGGGATGAATGACACAAAGTAAATTTTTGAAAAAAGCGACATTGAACAGGCAACGCCAAGAAACGGTTATAACCGATCTCGTGAAGGGAACGCAAATTTTGTTGTGCGGGTAATTAGATGCTTACGCGTTTTGCCTGCTAAACAAAAGCAGGAGCGGTGTAAGTAGAAACCGCTCCTGCCAATTTTTAGAATTTATGAGAACTAACCAAGCGACGCGAGTGCCGCGTCATAATTGGGTTCGTCAGCAATTTCACCGACTAATTCGGAGTGGAGGACGTTGCCATCTTTGTTAACCACAATGACAGCTCGGGTTAGAAGTCCCTTAAGCGGACCGTCGACAAGCCCTACTCCGTAGTTGTTTTCGAACTCACTGCACCGGAAGGCTGAGAGGTTCGTGACGTTTTCAACACCTTCAGCCGCGCAAAAACGTTTTTGGGCAAAGGGCAAGTCCTTTGAGATGTTGACGACGACGGTGTCCTCTAATTGTCCTGCCTTGGTGTTGAATGTTTTCACTGAGAGTGCACACGTTCCGGTGTCGAAACTGGGCACGATGTTAAGGATGACATTCTTACCTTGAAAATCGGCCATCGTTTTTTCGCTTAGATCTCCCGCAACTAAAGTAAATCCGGGAGCAGATGCATCTGCTGCAGGTAGGTCGCCGGTCGTGTTACAGGGGTTGCCTTTAAGAGTAATTTCCGCCATCTCTGTTTCCTTTAAAGTATCTTTTCGTACGCAGTCGGAACTTAAGTTTTGTCGGCGGTGTGAGTGCCGATATCCCCGACCAAATAAACCGCTTGAAAGTTTATTCTTGATTCGATTGGAAATGCAGGGGGGGAGTCGAGGGATTTGATGAAATCAAAGAAACCGGGAGACTTACTTGAAAAATTAACAATGCTGTCGTCATGCATTATAGTTTTACGGTTTCTTTCTCTTTAGCGATGGCCATTCCTGCTTGGTTTATTTTTCTTGTTGCAGCGTTGGCTGACTGGAGCACAGGGTTTGTGTGGTTGAAATGGATGAATCGAATTTTCTTCCTTTCAGTCTCTACCAAAGGAGAGAACCGGCGAATTGACTCACTGACAAACGGATGAGGAATTTGGGCCATGTCTCTACCGGGGATTTCTCCGTTCGCGAAAAACGTTCCGTCTAAGTACGCGATGTCTACAGATTCGATCATCTTTTCGATGGATTGATCCCATCGTGACCACTTATCAATATCCGGAAGAAAGAGAACTGATTTGCTGGGGCCTTGGATCTTAAAGCCAACCGTTTCAGAAAACTCATCCCTATGAGGCACAACGAAAGGTGTGACTTCGATACGTTCGTTAAGCTTAATCGTTGTTCCAGCGGCCATTTCAAATGTCCTGATATTCTCTAGCTTGACCAATTGGCTCCAGGGGCCATTTCGAGATAGAAAATCCTGCATCCGCGGCATGCAGTAAGTCTTGATTTGTCGTGCGCCCATAACTTCGCGCCCGAGGTGAATTAATCCTGAGTAATGACCGATATGCGCGTGAGTTAAAAATATTCCGTCGAGTACCGGTTTATCAGGCTGTACATTTTGGCTTGACGATTGTTCCTGTAGGACTTGCAGTTGTTGTGGGAAATCGGGAGTGCAGTCAAATAGCCATTTTTGTCCCGTGGCATGATCGATAAGGCCTAGTGAAGCGACGTGACGGCGAATACTTGGGTCTTTCCAGGCCAATTTGCAACATGGCTTTTGGCAGGCTGCCTGAGGGAATCCGGCGTCCTGAGCGATGCCAAGGACGATCAGTTCTACTGATTGTTCCGGAATTTGAGTCTGGCCATCGGCCGTGTCGTTGAGGCAAAATAGAACGGTAACCGAAAGGAAATAGAGAGCTGACTTGATGAGCGGCTGTCGCATGCGGGCACTCCGGGCTAATTGCTGCGTTGTTTTTAGAGAATTGCAATTGTAGCAACTCGATTGTGACGTTTCACATCGTTAAATAAAGCCGATTGGTTTTATCGCCGTCCTTGACACCGATTGGGTGTGTTGATATTTTGTTCGCTCACGGGAGACAGTTATAGTTTTTCTCGGAATGCAATTTCGCACGTATGAGTATCAAACGTGCGTCTATCTCAGGGCCCGTAGCTCAGCTGGGAGAGCGCTACACTGGCAGTGTAGAGGTCGTCGGTTCGATCCCGATCGGGTCCACTTTCTATCAGTCTGGAAAACACTCTGTTTTCAACCGTTTGATGTTCAAACGTGCGATGAGAGACACTAGTTTTCAGCCGCCATTGTTTGGGCCGCTAAAACGTGGCTTTGATTTGAGGATTCTCACAGGTTTCGCATGTAATTAGGATTGGTTAGGCAGCGTCGCTAATCGAATGGAAGCTGTCGATCGACCAGTTTCGCAGACGGAAAATTAGAGAAAGGCCACACCA
>JAAEMV010000425.1 GCA_024225195.1 Planctomycetaceae bacterium
AGCGAAAAGCGACCGGCGCCGATGCGCCGCCCTCGCCCAGGCCGGGCGCAAGCCCGAATGGCCGTGAGCAAAAAAACAGATATAGCAGAAGACCTTTAAAATGATCCTGCAAATAGGAGCGAAAAGCGACCGGCGCCTGTGCGCCGCCCTCGCGGAGGCCGGGCGAAAGCCCGAATAGCCGTGAGCAAAAAAATCAGAACTGAATCAAAATAAGGTGTTCTGATATACAAACAACGACGATATCGTAATCCCATGGCGCGAATTGCCCGTCATGTTGCACCTCAACAATAAATGGCGGGCGCGCATCAAGCGGCTTGATCCGGCCAGCCGGCATAACCAGCATCCAGTCGCCATCGGCGGATGGTGACACTGACGGTGCGTGTGAAAGGGTGTGCGTTGAAATCACGCAGCCAACATGAACTGCATCTCAAAAACAAAACACCCGCGCACCTGCGTGGGCGGATGGATTTTCTGTGGTCTGGCTGGTTAGTGGTCGATTTTCAAAACGTTATTCGTTTGGCGGGGAAAGTGCAACCAGTGCTGGAAATGGCGGTGCAAATTTCGCAACCATGTTCTATTTTGTGAATCTCGAATGGCGGCTTATGCGTTCGACACTGACTGCCAGAAGCTCGTTGCCCGCACCACATTCGGCCCATTGCTGTCATTCAATATGTGATGTCGTATTGCAACTCATCTTCAAAACGGACATTGGACTCATTCTGTCCAGATTTCGACATCATATCGGTAACTGATATTTTATTTAGATTTTGTATTTTTTACAATATCCTTAATCAGATTCTTAATAGTATTTCCTCCGACTGCAGCTAATACAATTGGCGTGGCCCAAATCATGCTCGCGCCTGCCAAATTGAATAAGCCGATCATCATTGCCGCAACCGGCAGTCGAAAAAACCAATCAACGACTTCCACTTTGTTATTTATTATCCACTGCTTGAGCTCACTGGAAATCTCAGATGACAACTCGGATGTCTGACGAATGGCATTGAGTTGATTTTTCGTATTTTCACGATCATCCAGTACGCCGATGATAGTATCGAAACTTGATTTAAGCTGCTCCAAAATAGCGACTTTTTGGGACCAATTCTCTAACTCGTCGACAGTATTCGGTCGGCTACTGCGCTGTCTTTCAATTTCCTGAAGTATTCCATTTCGAATCCCGATTGCCATTGTATGTGCGGGTTGGATTTCAAACCGCAATCCTGTTTTTGGAGGAGTTCCAACTGAATCGGTATGTTCTATCGAACCATCCCGGAAATAGTCTATTATTTGTCTGGTAGTTTCGGGTTGTGCTGTGGTTTGGACTATTGTCCTAATTGGATTAGAAAGTGGATTTCTGTCGAGTACCAAGCCAAATCCCACTTCATTTTCCAGTTTTGCGTATTTGGCCAAATTTTCCAGTTGGCCCAATGTCGATGGTAGCCGCGACATTAAATTATCACGTAGGTCTAAGTCCTTTAAATTGGTAAGTTGTCCAATCCGTTCTGGGAGTATCTCAATCTTGTTTTCTCGTAGCCACAAGAATTCCAAATTCTCCAGATCACAGATAGTTTCAGGTAGCTCCTGCAATTCATTTGACCGACAACCAAGAATCCTGAGTTGGTGTAATTGCCCAATAGTGCTGGGCAAAGTTTTCAATTCGTTTGAACCAAAATCGAGTTTACGAAGTTCTGTCAGTTCTCCAATCTTCGATGGAATTTCATCTAATCCGTTTAGAGACATTTCTAGAATTTTCAATGTTGATATTTCTGCCAACTCAAATGGAAATTTCCAGAGCCGGTTGTTGTTGAGAATCAATTCTTCAAGATTATTTATCAAAAATAGTTCGTCAGGTAGCTCTCGGAGTTCGAGGTTTGATAAATCCAATTTTTTTGATTTGCTACTAACGGCCGCTGAGATTCTTTGTCTTGCAAGCCGGAGTTGCGCTTGTTCTCGGCGTTTTGTAAAGGCGCCCAACTTCTTCGGGTCAGAATCAGGATATGTTTTCATTACGATGCTCTCAGGAGTATTATTATCAGGAAACGAGATATCTTAGCTAATGTTACAAATTATTGCTACTTGTGCTTTAATTTCGATCTAG
>JAAEMV010000426.1 GCA_024225195.1 Planctomycetaceae bacterium
CATTAAGAACGGGAAACAACTGATGTTTGCTGTCGAAATTGACTGGGCGTTCGCCCAGTCTCTCGCTTGTAAACGGCAGCAAGATATTCCGCGTGGACGTATCCGCATAACTGGGCAATTTCATGAATCGTTAAGTCTGTTTCCCGTAACAGTTGCTCAATTCGATTAATTCGGACTCGCTGGATCTCCTGATGAGGCGTTCGCTTAATTGCCTTTTTGAAACGAATCTCAAGTACACGGCGAGACATTGGAGTGATTCGAAGAACATCCGCGACACGAATATTTTGATTGGCATGTTCACGAATATATTTTAATGCGACCGCGACTTCCCGATCTTCAATAGCCAACACATCCGTCGATTCGCGAGTTTCAACGCCTAGCGGTTTAGTAATCAAAGGTTGAGTCGAAACCGTTTCACCCGACATCATTCGATCAAGTAACTCCGCTGCCTCAAAACCAGTTCTACGGGTATCGGGGATGATGCTGGACAACGGGGGACTGGCGAACTCACACTGCAAGCGATCATTATCAACGCCTAACACCGCAATCTCCTCCGGCACCGCGAAATCTAATTCCCGGCAAACATCGAGCACTTGCTGCGCTTTGTAGTCATAACAACCCATGATTGCGACTGGCCGAGGTAGCTCCCTTAACCAGTTCGCAATTCTGCGCTTCTCCCGATCAAGGGTAAATTTTGGATCGTACCGCGAAATTGCCTGATAAGTGTAAAGCTTCAACCCCTTGTGATTAACGATCTCAGAAAATCGTTCGCAACGGGAATCGGACCAACGAAATGCCGGGTCGCCACAATACGCTAGATGCTTAAAACCCCGTTCTATGAAATGTTCGACCGCTAAGCTCG
>JAAEMV010000427.1 GCA_024225195.1 Planctomycetaceae bacterium
CTAGGCATTCAATCGCAAGATAACAAAATTGCCAACAAATCGAGAGAGACAAAGAGCTCTCCCGAGCCGCAACCCCAAACCCCTAAGCCTTCGCTCGATTCCCCACGTCTGGATGGTCAAGACGCCGGTGCTGTTTCTCAAGAAAATGGCACTGCTCCAACACGTGGCTCTGGGGCGGATTCTGAATTTGCAAACCAGTCGATTAACCAACTGATCGAACGCTCGATCAAAATCCATCAAACATGGGGACGTGAAGCGACGGGAATTGGAGTCGCTCTCTGCAAGGAACGCTCGCGAATATCGCAACACTTACTAACCCGCTCTCTGACAGAATCGCAGCGGATTTTTGCGATCACCTCATATATTGACGCAATCAGTCTGATCGATTCTTTAAACGTGTCGAGTAAAATGAACCTCCCCGACACCCGAGATTCACTTGTCGAAATTGACCAACGATATTGCTCGCACGAAAATCTCGACGTCTCAGCCAAAGCAAATTTGGCCATCTCATTAGCACCGCTGTATGACTTCATGGTTACCGAAGATCCGGCACTGGCTACTCAATTTGAATCCGAATGTCGTCTACGTCTTACCAAGATCGCCAAAAACAGTTCCGCACTAACCAGGCTTGCCAATCTCGCAATTGTCGCGCACAACAAACTTGAGATCGATTCGCCATCGGCGACAACCTTTGCCCAACTGGCTGAACTATTATTTGAACTCCCTGAAAAACAGTCTCGTAGAATCGCACTTCAGTATCGTGAACATTTACTTTACGACCGCTTTGATTCCCGCAAGATCGCTCTCCTTGGAAGTGAGGACGACCCCGTTGCTCGACAGCAGGTGAAAGATTTCTTCCAAACCCTAACCGAGCACCCAGACAGCACTCCACAAACCTACCGCAAGGCAGTTGAAATCATCAAAAGCTTCCAGCGGCTCGGAAGAACCGAAGACTCGATCCGCCTAACCCAATGGCTGGAACGAATCACCGATCAAATCCCGGTAGATCAAAATCAGCAAAGCATAAAAAAATCGATTCAGGAAGCACTCAACGATCCTACCCGAACCCCATGAACGACCTACACATGCCCTCGAAAATGAAAATACAGGTCTGCTCACAATGGAACCTGACGATATAATCGCGAGGTTTAGAATGGGAATTCGAAAACATAACCAACGCATTTCCCGAAAATAGGCCATCCAAATTTTGCATGTCAAATCTGAATAAAAGCAGTATAAAATCCCCCCAACATTAATTCGCTCTTCCCGGTGGTTCGAATTCCGAACCTACAAGCAAAGCTCGAACACAGCGATCCATAAAAACCGCGCAGAACACTTTTCGAAACGGTCTGAAAGCACCCAATGGCTAAAAAGTCAAACCAGAAACAACTCTCACTGCCGTCTGACGCAAACCCAGCTGATGACCTTGAAAAGCTTATCAGTCACCTCGACACTCTTTATGAGCAAGGCCTTGATTGTGTTCACCCGGTAACGAATGAACTTGTCACAGACAGCCAATATGACGGCCTCAGACGACAGCTTCAGGAACTGCGTCCCAATTCTGATTTATTCGCAACCGCGACGGCTTCTGAATTTGTGTCAACCAATTTAAAGGTTGTACACAACCCACCCATGACGTCGATCGAAAAGGCGAGCCACGAAAATCTCGAGATTCAGGAAACACAACTTTTTAAATGGATTTCCAAAACAGTTCAGTCCGCTGAAATGTCTGAAGTGGACCAAGCCACTCGAACGATACAAGGCAAGTCTTACAAAGATGAACCGATCTCTTTTCCGGAGTCATTCTTTTACCAAACTTACAAACTTGACGGCGTTGCCATCGCAATCTATTACGAAAATGGAAAATTGATTAGCGCGGGACTACGACCGAGAGATGGGATTAACGGCGAGGACGTTACTGAACAGGTACAATACGTAGACGGAATCCCCGCGGTACTGCCGAAGAAAATCACGTGCTCCATTCGTGGCGAGTTAATTTGCAAATTATCTGATTTCAAAAAAGTGCAAAAAGCCCTTACACTTGCCGGTGATAAACTGAGAGCCAACCCGAGGAACCATACGGCAGGTGGAATTCGGCAATTCAAGAATCCTGAGAAAACTAAGCGAATGCGGTTGAGCTTCGTTGCGTACAGCATCGAAGGACTCGCTGAACCTCCTTACCAAACTGAAATCGGTCGATGCGAATTCTGCAAACAAGTTCTCGGCGTACCCTATATCGACGCTGAACTTTTTCGATTCAAACACCTGCAAGCGCTTGAAGACAATATTTCTGAACTTGATTTTGAAGTGGATGGCGTCATTGTCGGCGTCAACAACCTCGTGCAACAGGAGCAACTCGGTCGACATGGTGACCCCGTCACTGGGAACCCCAAAGGAAAAATTGCCTGGAAATTCAGGGAAGAGGAGGCGACTCCAATTATTGATTCGATCGAATGGCAGACGGGTCGCACTGGCAAGTTGACTAGCGTTGCGGTCTTCGATGCCGTCCGATTGGCGGGAACAAACGTCTCCCGCGCGACGCTTCACAACGCTGGCTTTATGGAACGGAACCAGATCACCATTGGCTCGAAGATTGCCGTCAGAAAAGCTGGCAAAATCATCCCCAAAGTGATCAAAGTAATCGATGGTCAAGGGAAGCCTGAGTTTCCACAGGCCTGCCCCTCGTGTGCGCAACCGACAAAACTCCAGACCGGTGGAACAGAGGAAATGCTGGAACTCATTTGCACCAATCAAGACTGCCCGGCACAAAACATAAGTTCTCTGTGCTATTTCCTCGCGACCTTTGGAGTCCTTGGCCTTGGTGAAAGTCGAGTCACACAGTTGTTTGAAAGTGGCCTGGTCACCAAACCTGCTGATTTTTATCAACTAGATATCGACAGCACCATGAAATCTGGCTTAACGCGCCGACAGGCAACGCTCGCCGTTGCCGCGATTCAGATGATTCCTGCACCCGATAAATTGGCTAACGAACTGCTCGAGGAAGCAATCCAGATAGCACTTCAATCGAAAAAGGAAGTGCCTCTTTGGCAGCTCTTCGCATCGTTTGGAATCGAGTCGGCAAGCAAATCGGCCGGGAAAGCCTTGGCCGACCATTTCGGAACATTCCAAAAGATACGTGACGCATCGATTGAACAACTCGAGCTTGTAGACGACATCGGCTCGATTACGGCTACTGCGATTGCAGAATTTTTCGCAAGTCACGAAACAGATATTGACGCACTCCTAGAATTTGTCGAACCCACTGCTTCGGTATCCGAAGGCAATTTATCGGGAAAGACGTTCTGCTTTAGCGGTGGTTTCCCAGAAGGAAAAAAACATTGGGAAAAAGAAGTCGAATCGCGAGGGGGAAAGTGCGTCAGCAGCGTATCTAAGAAGACCAACTATCTAGTCGCTGGCCCTGGGTCTGGTTCCAAAAGTGAAAAAGCGACTCGCTTGGAAATACCAATCCTGACAACCCAGCAGTTGAGTGAGATGTTCTGATGCACCTTGACTCACTCGAACTGCTTTAACCCACCATCCAACGAGATGAAACTCTCTCATTAATATTCGATTTCGAAGTCTAACCCTTCGAGCTCGTCTAGGATTTCCTGGTCTGCCAACCATTGCGTATCATTTTCCATCGCATCAAGACTACCGTCTCTCAGGATTTCCACTCCCACCCAAGCAGTGCACAGAAACAGACTGAAAGATAGAACCGAACAAACCAACCCCTTCGATTTCTTGCTCTTTCGAAACAGTCTGATTCCGACAATCAAACTTACGGAAAATGCAATGAACGCGATACCAAAACCAATCCACAAAACAGGATCGTCACCTAAATCCATCGTTTGACTCCTTCCAAATGAATCCGCCAATTTAGCCGGGCTATTCCCCCTACCTACACTTATTATCGGCAACAGAAACATTCCTACCGTCGCCTTTCTTTAGAAACGTGAACGACCACCGCGTCTACATGTTAAACAATGACGCTGGCCCGCCGTAACAATCGGCACACGCCCAACAACTTGACATTTCGACGGCAATGGGGGAACGAAACGCTTGGCAGCCAAACAAAGCTAATGGCACCTAGTCTGATCGTTTCCCAGAGCTCAAGTGATCCCGAGCATGACGATAATTTTTTGAACCTGCCGTCTGTGAATCGCTTGGTGCAGGGCGGCAAATGCGAGCCAATTTTTCGCATTCATACTTCCAAAGCAAGGATGTGAAAACCGCGCAGGTCCGGAAAAGACAGTTTCCCGCTTCATCGCCGTCTGAATGTCTAGACAGAAACCTTGAGTGGTTTGCTCGAAACGGCCAAGGACTTCAAACCCTACGTCTGGATTTGGCGCGTAAAGGGAAAGGTCAATTTCACCTCGCGGCTCAACTCCGTCACTCAATGAGACAATAGCCTTTCTACAATCCTCAATTACGAGGCAAAGGTGATCGATCACCATTAACACAGACCAGTTTCGATTTGACTCAGAAACACCAATAACCCTCGGGATTTTTATCACCTGAAAAACGTCGTATGACTCATCTGCTTCAAGCAAACGATCAAGTTTTCTTGTTTCCCAGCGAAACAAACGCAGCAGGTTCCGTTCGCTTAAAAACGTAGAGGAGGTGCTCAGGATTCCGTTCAGGGCAGATCGCTCAATTCGAGGTAAAACGGGATTCACCGGCGATGAATCTTGATTATCGTTTCGAAATGACATGACTCGGAATCCAATCGATTAGCCCACCAAGGCTGTCTAGCCTATCCCGTTTAAATTAGATCGAAAAGCCCACAGCTTTTTGGAAAAACAAGCAAATCCTTACCGTCCGCACCTTGCGGGCGGTTTCTTACAGTCCAACACTGAGGTCGACGTAATTTGCAACTTCAGCAATAATCTTTGCGGGCAACCGAGAACCATTCACGCTGGATGGCAACATCTCAAAACTCCCCAATTCGTTTGACAAACCACACACATCCGCCATCGAGTTAAGAAAATGAATCAGGAATCAAACTGGGCAAATTTCCGAATGCCTACCTGGGAAGACGACATTTCGCTCAACCATGATTCAACCACGCCGTTTAACAATTTCCCATCGCCTTCGGAAATGCCAATAGAAGAGTTCAAGGCCAATGACGTCCTGACTCCAGATTTGCTTGGCGACACACCGCTGGCAGATTTCGTCAAACGCGACACGTTTCCCATCCCTGACGCGAGTGACCGCGAAGGATACAACCCAAATTTTAATGCAAGATTCTTTATGACGGGCCTCGCTGATTTTTTAAAAATCAAGCAGGTCGCGCAGCAATACGAGTTGGATCTAAATTCCTATCTCGATTTCGGCTGTGCCTCTGGAAGAGTTCTTCGACATTTTTGCGCACAATCCGAGATACCAAATTTATGGGGCTCCGACATCAACGGCCGCCACATCAGATGGCTTAATGACTACATGCCCCCGCGGTTAAAACTTGTGCATAATAATTGCATTCCTCAGTTGCCCATCGCTGATCATTCTTTCGACCTAGTCAGCGCGTTTTCTGTTTTCACGCACATTGACACATTCGAAACAGCTTGGCTGGCAGAACTGTACCGAGTGCTCAAACCGGGCGGTCTCTGTTATCTCACCGTCCATAACGAAGATACCTGGTCGCTACTTCAAGAAGCTGATGATAACAACGGACTGCTTAAACGATTCCGTGATGTGGATCCAGAGTTTGATGAACTGTTGAAACAAGACATCCCTCAAGAGCGGAAATGTTTTCGATACACTGACGTCGGCCCCTACCGAGCGCTCGTTGTACACAGCAACGCTTACTTACAAAAAACGTGGGGGCGATTCTTTGACATTTTAGAAATCCGCGGTAAACACCACGGCTATATGCAAAGTGTATTAATTGGCAGAAAGAAATCGTAACCCCGGTAAGTATTTTCAGCGTCTCCAAACCTGCGTACCTAACGAACCTGCGTACCTAATTAACGCTGATGTCATCGCGCCTTGGCTGAACTCGCCTCGCCCTTGTTTCGAGCGCTAACACTATAAGAATCTCGCGATTATCCCCGAGCATTCAGATGTGGTATCATGCGAACCTCCAGAACTGCAACGAATTGTCATTGCAAAGCATTTCGGCGAAATGCTTTAACCCGAGTTTTTAACTTTCCCCTTCGATTTGAGGAACGACATGCCCACCCTGCCCCATCGACCATCCATCCTAGTTGCCATCGCCTGCTGCCTGTTTACGATTCCCGCCAACGCCCAACATTCCTTGGTGACTCAGGGAAATGGAAAGCTATCAATTGTAAATAAACAGGGAGATGTAGACTGGGAAATGAAATGGGGCGGCATCCACGACATTCACGTCCTTGAATCAGGCAACATCCTGACTCGAAAAGGAAGAAATCAAGTCGTCGAAATCGACCCCAAAACTAAAAAAATTGTTTGGAGCTATGATTCTGGAAACCAAAATGGCA
The DNA here is from genome assembly GCA_024225195.1 of Planctomycetaceae bacterium. Taxonomy (GTDB): domain Bacteria; phylum Planctomycetota; class Planctomycetia; order Pirellulales; family Pirellulaceae; genus Mariniblastus. The sequence continues at coordinate 6,459 of JAAEMV010000427.1, forward strand.
ATGCCGGTAAACAGGTCGAAGTTCATGCATTCCAGCCACTCAAGGATGGAAACATTATGATCGCCGAATCGGGCGTCGCACGGATCATCGAAGTTGATCGAGACGGAAAACTTTTGAAAGAAGTCAAGCTAACCGTCGACAACCCACACCCGCACATGGACACTCGGCTTGCCAGAAAAATTGAAAACGGAAACTACCTTGTGTGCCACGAAGGCGATGGCAAACTGAGGGAATACGACGGCTCAGGCAAAGTAGTCTGGGAATACGAAGTCCCAATGTTCGGACAGGAATCAAAGAACGGACACGGCTCGGATTCGTTTGGTAACAAGCTTTTTGGGGCAGTCCGGCTAACCAATGGGAACACCCTGATCGCCACCGGTAACGGCCACTCCGTTATCGAAGTCACCCCGGATAAAAAGGTCGCCTGGCACCTAAAGCAAAAAGAGCTTCCCGGTATCACACTTGCCTGGGTCACCACTCTTGAGGTGTTGCCGAACGGAAACTACGTCATTGGGAACTGTCACGCCGGCCCCGGTCAGCCATTGTTGATAGAAATTGAACCGAAAAATAAAAAAGTGGTTTGGCAATTCGACCAGTTTGAGAGATTCGGGAACTCTGTGTCAAATTCACAAATTCTCGATGTTAAAAACAGCATTCGTTGATACTGAATCAGTAGAATTGAATCAGTAGAATTGAATCAGCAGCGCAGACCAACGGCTTGAATCAAGCACGGGGAGCACGCGCTTTCTTTGCGTTCCCGTGCCACATTCCGCGTGAATCAATTTCCCTTGACTCGATCGAGCAAGGGCTGTGCCGAGACTGCCTGCAACTGCTTTTTATACGATTCAATAAACCGACCGTAGGATGCCCTCATTTCGTCAGCGACATTTTCACCGTCGGCGACCCTCAGCATCGCTGCCTTGAGATCTCGTTTCCAGTTCGAATTTTCAACAGGAACGGCGAACTGCAATTGCATTGTCTCGTCGAACACGACAACCGACGGCACGACATTCATTTGCAATAACTTACTCGCCTTCATCGCGCGATCAAAATAAAACTTAACATTCTTAACATCTGAAACAGTTGCAAGCTCATCCACAACTTCCAGTGAACCCAATTCCTTCAGGTCAGCATCCGAATAGACAACGCCGAACTGAAACCGGTTATCGGACAAATCCCGGGCAAGCAAATCGAAATCTCGAACGGAGGAATAAGACGACAGACCGGCAAGCCAAAGCACCGCAGTCACTTTGCCACGGAATTGGTCGCTGGTAACCGGCACCCCTGGATCACCAATGAGTTGAAAACCTGGAACCGCTTGACCAATTAATCGTGACGGAATCGCTTCAGGCAACGCCACAAACTTTTCCAGCGGAGTTGCATCTCCACGATCTTCAATTGCAAATTTGGCCGTGGCAATTGGTTCGTCAAAAATCGCTTTATGGAATTTAGCCAATAGCTGAACTTCCTTAATCTCGGGAGACGTGACGACTTCCCCTACCAGCAATTTCAGTGGCAATGACATTTGATGAATAATAAGAGTTTCACGATCAATCCAAATGTCAGCCGTCATATCATCGGACAGCGATCTCACTACGTAGCAACTCCTGCCATCGACGTCTCCGTCAGCCAGACGCAAGGACTGCTCTGACCCTTGAATCCATGGACTGGATAACTCAGGAGCAAGCAACGTTAGGGGCGGAGGTAGCAGGCTTGGCGATCCTTCAATTTTTGTTTCATCCAATGGCAGATCGGAGTACCCACCCAAAAAATATTTAGCGATCGAATCCGAAAACAACTTTGCGAAAGGGACGTTGCTCTGATAAGTCATTAAAAGATGTTGGTTATCTAGATTTTCACTTTCAATATCAAAGATGTAGCAACTTAAAATTCCACCGTTGGCTGCCACTTTTCCGTTGAACAGAGCACCAGCATATTTCCCGCCTCGCTCCCAAACCGTCGACCACCGCTGTGGTTCTTGTGTCTGTCGACCCTCAAGCTGATAATTCAGATACAAGACAGCCTGGTCTTGATAGGATTCCGCTTGAGCGTAACGCTCGATTACCGAGGCAAGTATTTCGGCGGACATTAATTCGCTATCGTGCAGATCGCCCGACTCTTCAGCTGATCCCGCCGTCGATCCAGGCTCACTCGGTAAGTCGACACTTTTAGGCACTTCTGCCGGATCGCAGCCAATACACGCCATCAAAACGACGGCTGCCAGGACTGATCGATATTTTGATGAAATGAATCCGTTCATGAGTGTCTCTTAGATTTGCAACGCACGTCACATCACCCGCTAATTTAACCTGTTTGCAAAATCCGGGTAAAGATTGATTCGCTCCGATCGCAACCGCATCCACCAGAATTGGGATAAATTGCAACCACGGCTCAAAACTGATCAAAATATCAACAAATTTTTAAGCCGACTGCCAAATACCTTTCTTTTGAGGATGATAGTAGTCGGTCGTTGACCCCGACCGGAGGATGGATATGATTGCCGATTGCACCACCTGATAAATTCCGGCGTCACACTTCAACATTTTGAGCATTCCCTTGACAACTGAATCGAATCCCAACGACAGCATTGTTACTGAGCTATTGAGACCACTGGCCGACAAACCAAACTTCTCAGTACCCCAACTTGATATATCAATTGAGCCAAACATCGACTTATCGAGCGCATTGAAAGCAACTCTCGATGCTCCCGAATTCTACCCACCACTTTCTGAATCAGTTTTCGCAGGTGATACGGTCGCGATCGCCTTGCAAACCGACATTCCCCACGCCAATTATTTAATTGAGTCGACTGTAGATTATTTAATCACGACCGGGATCGACATAAACGATATCACCCTCGTCGTCACTGGAAGAACCGCCGAAAACCTCGGCATTCCCGCCGCCCAATATGAAATGGCTGAAAAAGACAAATCCGAAGGAAAGCGCCCCCCCATATTCTCATTCGACTTTGGGTTTCAATCGCTCAACACGCAAGTTCATGACCCGGAAAACCAGACTGGCCATTCCTATCTTGCCGCCAACGAAGAAGGGGACCCCGTGTACGTCAACCGAACGCTAGTTGACGCTGACGTTGTCATCCCCATCGGCATCCCTAGCCCCGGCGAAGTTAACCAACAATCTGATTGCATCTACCCAGACTTCAGCACGACTTCGACCCTACACAGATTCGCCCAGGGCAAAGGATCTTTCATTTCTCGCTGGACCGAAATCGAACTGGCCAACGAATCGCTCGGCGCATTTTTTGCAGTTCAAGTTGTCTGCGGACCCGGGGACACTATTCGCCAAGTCTTCAGTGGCGCAAAGAAAGACGCACTTGAGTCTGCTAGAACCGCCACCAATCACTTATGGTCACTGGCGTGGCCCAACCCATCCAACCTCTGCGTCGCGACCATCGAAGCCAAACCGTTGGACCAGTCATGGGACGATTTTGCCCAGGCTCTGATTGCCGCAAGCGAAGTCACCCAAACTGAATCGCCAATCATTATCTGGTCAGAAATCTCAATCGCCCCTGATCGCAACACGCGTAAAGCGTGCATGTCGCAATTTGAAGACAACATCAGTTCCAAACTTACCAAAACCCTTCAACGAGTTGCTGGCATCATCAAAGACCGTCCGGTCTTTCTTAGGTCCGCATTGCCGGAACAAACGGTTGAGGAACTAGGACTCGGCCATCTTAAATCAGCCGATGAAATCCTTAGAATGGCTGAATCTTCTGAAGACTGCCTGGTCATTCGCGACGCCCACAAAACTCAAATTAAAACAGGTGACGCCCCTTCCACCGAAGGAGGCTAAAACAAGCCATGACAAACCAACTTGAACGCGATTACCACGCGCTTACCAACAACGCCGGCTATTCGCACCTGGCGAACCACGGCTTGATTCGCCTCACTGGTGAAGACCGACTTTCATTTTTCCACAACTTCTGCACTAACGAAATCAAGAAGCTTGAAACTGGCGAGTCATGCGAAGCGTTTATCCTCAACAGCAAAGGAAAGATTCTCAATTTCGTCCATGCACTCAACCTACAAGACGAACTCCTCCTTTTCGGCCATGGAATAAACGTCCAACCAACAGTTGACCACCTCGATAAATATTTAATTCGGGAAGAAGTGACCCTCGAGGACGCCACTGCAAATTGGGCAGGACTGTTTGTAAGAGGGAACTCTGCCGATGGTTGCCTGACGCAACTCGTCGGCGCATTGCCGACGGAAAACAAAGTTCAACGAGTAGAATTTAAAGATCACGAAATTTTCGTAGCCAATCTCGAAATCGCGGGGCTCGGCTATCTCATTCTGGTTCAAGCACCTTACCTGCCTGAAATCAAAGACGCCCTTAAGAATGCGGGGATCTCCGAATGCAGCGACGACGCGCTGCAAGTCTGTAGAGTCGAAAATGCGACGCCGTGGTACGAGATGGACATCTCAGAAAACAACCTTCCACAGGAACTGCAACGAGATTCGAAAGCAATCAACTTCAACAAAGGATGCTATCTGGGGCAGGAAACGGTCGCGAGAATTGACGCGCGAGGCCGGGTCAATCGCCTCTTGGTAAGCATTCAATTTCCCGAACTACAGCCAACGGCAAAACCTCCTGCGGTTGGCGACGAACTGACACTCAACGGTGAACCTGCCGGAACGATTAGCTCCGTCACTTTTTCGCTTCGAGACCAACGCTACCTCGGGATGGGGTTCGTAAAACGAGCATTCAAAGACCCTGAAACTCAACTTGATCATGGCATCGTCGTTCACTGAACCTCGCATCCGAGTTTGAGCTGTCGAGGGACATCGAGCTTGGCTGAGTCAAATTTTTTGACGATACCACGGCTGCTAAACAACGAAACGGCAATTCCACTCTCTGTCCAATGCTGCTTACCTTTTAGCCTCCACCAATTAAGCAACTGCTAGTCAATCAAAATAGTGCCGATTGAATAAGTAACTGCTTCCCCACTAATCAACACCCGGTCCTCTACCACCTCACAAGTCAATTCACCACCGCGTTGGGATAGCTGCTTCGCATCCATTTTACTCTTCTTCAGTCGCTCAGACCAAAACGGAGCTAAAACGGTATGGGCGGAGCCGGTTACCGCATCTTCATCAATCCCAAGGGCGGGTGCAAAAAATCGGGAAACGAAATCGCAGTCTTGCCCGGCCGAGGTCACCATAAGTGCACGATATTTCA
>JAAEMV010000428.1 GCA_024225195.1 Planctomycetaceae bacterium
ACCCGTCTATCGCGAACGCATGCCGACCAAAGCCCGCGTCTACGCTTCTATCGTTAGGGGAGGCGACAACCTTTATTTAACCACACGCGATAGCGGAGTCTGGGTACTTGCCGCTGAACCGAAATTTACGCCGGTCGCCCTTAATAAAATTGAATCGGACGAAAATATGTTCAATGCGAGTCCCGCGATTCACAACGGCCAAATCCTGCTGAGAAGCAATGATTTTCTGTATTGTATTGGTGAAAAATGACCCCTCGGTCAAATTAATTTGACGGGAACGAAACCCCGTTGCGATGCTTACCTGCCCAAACTGAAGATTCGCGGTAAACTATTAGCGTTACTTCTTCATTGAATAGGGCAGGATTCATGTTGCGACCCTCGGCTCCTTTGGCAAATTATGTTTTTCACTTCGTCTCCATGACACGCGGAATTGCAACTGGCTTTTTATTAGCCTGTTTTGTCGTCATGACACCACTGCCCGCTTTGGGGCAGACTGCAGATCTAGCTCAAGACCAACGATTCGATGCCCTCACCTGGGTTCAAAACTCAGCTGAATATCGAATGCTGACGGAACAGACGTTTCGACTCGCGCTTCACCCGTTAGTCACCGCGCTTGATGATGCAACGATTTCTGCTGATGAAGCACAACTCGCCGAAGGTAAGTTCGCCGACAAACCACCTGCAATCATTCTCGATTGTGATGAAACCGTTCTGGATAACTCCGCCTACAACGCACGCAACATTTTAAAAAAAGAGAATTACTCAACCGAAACTTGGAATGCTTGGTGCCTTGAAGTGCAGGCCGAAGCAATTCCCGGATCGCTGGAGTTCGTCACCCGCGCCAAAGCCCTCGGCGCTGACATTTTCTTTATTACCAATCGCCGAGATGTCGTAAAAAAAGCGACGGTTGAAAACTTAAAAAAACTTGGGTTCCCAGCTACCGAAGAAAATGTTTTGACCAAAAACAAAGAACTTGGACGAGGAGATGATAAAATTTCCCGCCGCGCGACGGTAGCAAAAACTCACAGAATTGTCATGCTCATTGGAGACAGCATGAGCGATTTATGCAGTGGGATGGATGTCACCGAAACCAGCCAACGCAACCAAGTTGGGAATCAAAAATTCCAACAACTTGGCTCGCGATGGATCATGCTCCCCAACCCGGTCTACGGCGGTTGGCAGCAAGCACTGCCTGAAAACGAACATGCGTTAAGACCAAAATCAAACGCTAAATAAACAACCATCCAATCAATCGCTCGCAGGCATCGCGGGCTCTAACTCTTCCACCGCTCACCTCCAATACGAGATTCACAATGAATCAAAAATCTGCCCTGCTGATTGGGATCCTATTTGCTTTCACAATTCAAGTTCAGGCGCAAAGTCGTAAGATTTTGTTCGAAGAGGTTAAAAACAGACCTGCCACAACAACGGGGCAATGGGTCATTGGCGACAAAAACATGACCGTTAACGGCAATTCTCAGATTGCTTCGGCGGAAGCAATTAAGCCCGGCTCACTGGCAGTGACCGAGTATTTTGAAGCGGGTGGTAAAAATGTTGTGACACGCATGCAACCCTATCCCATCCAGGCATCCGAAATAAGTGATGGGCCTTACGTGAATTGGCTCGACCCCCAAACCGTAGAAATTATCACCATCGTAAATGGGAAACTTGCTCGGCAGCGAATTGAAAAAATTACCGAACCTCGTGTTATCAAAAATCTGACACCGAGAGTCCGAGCATTGACCCTGAACCCTGCCCCACCCTCCCCTCCAAAATCTGAGTGGAAGCAACCAAGCCGCCTGATGGCCATCAGTGATCTCGAGGGAAACTATCTCAATGCAGTTCGTTTTTTAGAAAACAACAAGGTAATCGATCAACAGGGACACTGGATCTGGGGAGAGGGACATCTGGTTTTGGTGGGCGACCTTGTCGATCGGGGGCAATCCGTCACCGAATTGATGTGGTTATTTCACCGACTGGAACAGGAAGCGATCGCTGCCGGTGGCCGTGTCCATTACGTCCTTGGAAATCACGAAGCGATGGTGATGGGTGGAGACTTGCGATATATCCATCCCAAATACGTTTTTACCTCCACAAGAATTGGCATTGCTTACGATCAACTTCACGGCCCCAATACAGAAATTGGCCGATGGTGGCGTTCGAAAAATGGAGTCACGCGGGTTGGCGATCTGCTCTTCGTGCATGGCGGTTATTCTCCCAAACTAGATGCTGCAAAACTCGAGATGAACCAACTGAATCAGTTGATTCGCGATGGATTGCCCCCTCGCAAATCAGTCGGCGCGACCCCAGCGACAAACCCCGTCGGTGACATGCACGGCCCCTTCTGGTACCGCGGTTACTTTCCACAACATGCCGCTGCTTGGGATGGATTAGCTACCCCCGCTCAACTCAAGCAAATTTTAAATCGGCACAACGCAAAACACGTAGTCATTGGGCACACCGTGGTGGACCAGGTCGGCCCAATTGATGACTCTGGATTCGTGCTTGGAATCGACGTGAAATGGGCAGATTCAAAAAAGTGCCAAGGACTCCTTCAGGAAAATGGGATTCTCTACCGTGTTCTCATGAATGGACAGCGCGAAAGACTTTTTCCTGACAAATCGAAATAGTTTTCGCTGGATTCTTCCCAAACCAATGAAGAATTCAGCGTTTCATGCGGTTTGCCCCCCGTAACTGCTGCCGCCGCGCGATCGATTCAAGTACAATCCAGCGGATCACTTAGTTCTAAGGAAGACCCATGTTGTTCTTGTATTTACCTCGATTCGTTTTGATCGCGATTTGCGTTATCCATTTCGCTACACTCGACCTCCATGCGCAGACACAACCCGGTTCCTCCCTCCTGCCGACAACCAACCAGCAGCGCATTGCTGAATCAAAAATCACGGATGCATCCATTCGAGCCGATGTAGAATTCCTGGCCGACGACCTCCTCGAAGGTCGAGGCCCCGGAACACGTGGCGATCGCTTGGCTCAAAAATATATCATTTCCCAATTTAAACAGATGGGACTAAAGCCTGCCGGCAAAGATGGAGGTTGGACACAGGCCGTTCCTCTAATGGGGGTTACAACTCGTCCTCCTTCTTCGCTTACCTTTAAGCAAGCCAACCAATCCCTCGCATTGAAGAACAAAGACGACTACATCGTCACGTGCGGAACGGGCGTTGAACAAGCAGTTATCCAAGAGGCGGAAGTTGTTTTCGTCGGCTATGGAATCCAGGCACCCGAATATGGCTGGGACGACTTCAAAGGAATCGATGTCAAAGGAAAGGTTTTACTGTGCCTCAACAACGACCCCGCCGACAATCCAGAGATGTTCGCCGGTCGGACTCGACTTTACTACGGACGATGGGACTATAAATACGCCAAAGCAGCCGAACTGGGTGCTGCAGGTATGCTAATCATTCACACGACTCCCTCCGCTGGTTACCCCTATCAAGTGGTACAAACTTCATGGACCGGAGAGCAAATGGCTCTCGGTGGCAAACAAGTTGGCCGCGCCCTTCTCGAAGGCTGGCTCACTGAAGACGCGGCAGGGAAATTGGTGTCGTTCGCGGGTCTTCAACTGGATGAATTAACTCAATCTGCACAATCGAAAGACTTCCAGCCAGTTCCATTAAAGACAACATTGTCCATGAAAATGGATTGCCGCGTTCGCTCTCGAAGCTCCGCCAATGTGCTTGGCCTGCTGCCCGGCAGTGACCCCGAACTGAGTAACCAATGGATTGTCTACACGGCACACCACGATCACATTGGGATGACCGAAGCACGCGATGAAAAGGTCGATAATATTTACAACGGAGCCGTCGACAATGCCTCGGGCGTAGGATCTATGTTGGCGATCGCTCGTGCCATGGCTGCCTTACCAGAATCGGAACGCCCGCGACGATCCATTCTATTTGCCTCAGTGGCCGCTGAAGAACAAGGGTTGCTCGGATCAGCCTACCTTGCACAAAACCCACCCATTCCGGCTGGGCGTTTGGCCGCTGTCATTAATATTGATGGAATTAACATTCTCGGGGCAACCGAGGACGTCGTCGTCATTGGACGCGGCAAATCGGACATGGATAAAATCGTGGAGCGGATCTCGAGATGGCAAAAACGAGTCGTTGTCGGAGACCAGTTTCCCGATCGCGGTTATTACTACCGTTCGGATCAGTTCAGTCTTGCTAAAATTGGTGTCCCGGGGGTCTACCTCAGCTCCGGAGTTCATGTGATTGGCAAACCGGATGGTTGGGGAAAGGAACAACTGCGAGAGTGGACTGAAAACATCTACCACCAGACGAGCGATGAGTACAGCGACACCTGGAACCTCTCGGGAGCAGTCGAGGACGCCAAGCTGATGTTCTACACCGGACTTCAAGCCGCAAATCAAAAATCGCTACCCGCTTGGAATCCCGGTGACGAATTCGAAGCCGCACGACTGGAAGCCCTTAAACAACTCTCGAAATAGACAACGTCTACGATTCTAAATTTAAATCCGTTCTTCGGATAATCCAACTCTGAAATGTCGACAACGACATTAAACCCATTGAAACCTTATGGCAACGACCGAATTTAAAAACACTGTAACTCCCGAACTGGAAGGCCGAATCGATTTGATGGTTCGCAGCCTGATCGACTTGCCACGAAGCAAATTGACGCTCCTCTTCGATCACGGTTGCGTTTCCCTCAACGGATCAATCTGTAAAAACCCCGCGACCCGTGTCAGCGCCGGTGACGCTATCCTCGTCAACTACGACGCCAAACAGGGCTATGCCAAAAAAAAACGCCCCTGGAGCGATCGGACTTTTACGATCATTCACGAAGACGATGACCTGCTGGTAATCAACAAAGCCTCCGGAGTACTAACGGTCCCCACGAACAAAGAAGAACCAAATACATTACTGGAGCGAGTCACCGCATACCTGGATCGCAAAAAGAAAAACCACGAAGCCTACCTGATTCACCGACTCGACCGCGGAATGAGTGGCACGATGGTATTTGGCAAGACACCGAAATCAGCAAAACATTTACGGACTCAATTCGACAAAGATCAAGCCCGTCGAATCGTATTCGCAATCGTCAACGGAGAGCTGGAATCTGAATCCGGAGTTTTTGAATCGCAGCTCGACACGCATAGCAATCTCAGCCGTTACTCCACATTAGAAAAAGGCAAAGGGCAACGTGCTGTAACTCGCTATAAAGTTACCCAGCAATTAGAGGAAGCGACCGCGGTCGAACTTGAATTGGTCACCGCTCGCCGCCATCAAGCGCGTGTTCACTTTTGTGAATCGGGACATCATATTCTTGGAGACACCCGCTATCGGCAACAGCGCTATCCCCACGAAAAATGGGACAAAAAAAGGCTGGCTATGCATAGCGTCGAACTTTCGTTCATCCATCCAACGACGATGAAACGGGTTACCTTTAAATCTCCACTACCGATGACACTCCGAAAATTCATTCGTGGCAGCAGAAAAAAATAGAGTTGCGGTGTAATTCGACCAAACCGATATTCAACCGTCTGTCAGGAAATCAGTGGTCAACGTAGAATATCGCGTCGGCGGTAATTGTTTCTTGATTCGTTGATTTGAAAGACGCTATTTTGGATTCACAGGAGATCCTTGGACAAGACGGTTTAATTGCCAAACGGCTGCCAAACTACGAAGAGCGTCGTCAGCAACTCGAGATGGCCGATGCCGTGGCAGAGGCGATCCGCGCGAAAAAACATTTGATCGTCGAAGCCGGAACAGGCGTTGGCAAGAGCTTTGGCTACCTCGTTCCAGCGATCCTCTCATTGCAAGAAAACCAGGAAAGCAAAGATGGTGGCAAGCGGAGGATCGTGGTCTCAACCCACACCATTAGCCTGCAAGAGCAGCTAATTCAAAAAGACGTTCCACTCCTGAACAGCATCATTCCGCTCGAGTTTTCCGCCGTCTTGGCCAAAGGACGTGGCAACTACATCAGTCTTCGACGACTGAAACAAGCGCTCAAACGAAGCGACAGTTTGTTTTCCACCGACGAACAGGTGTCTCAGGTTCAAGACCTTCGGGAGTGGGCGGTAACGACCAACGACGGCTCACGCGCCGACCTCGATCTAAAGGTACTTCCAAGCGTGTGGGACGAAGTCAAAAGTGATAGTGGCAACTGCCTTGGAAGAAAATGTCCCAGCTACGCAGATTGCCACTACTTCAAAGCGAGGAAGCGATTACAAAATGCCGACATCCTAATTGTGAACCATGCCCTCTTTTTCAGCGACCTCTCACTGCGAAGGCTGGGCGTAAACATTCTCCCCGATTACGACACCGTTATTCTTGATGAAGCTCACACCATTCAAGATGTTGCCAGCGACCACCTTGGCCTTGGAATCACTTTAGGACAAATCGACTACACACTTTCCAAACTCTACAACGAAAGCACGAACAAAGGTTTGTTGGTGCATCACAATCTCAAGGCTGGACAGCAGTCGGTTGTCCAATGCCGAATCCGCGCCGAAGATCTGTTTGGAGACATCCTCGCTTGGATCGCCCGCACGCAAACCTCCAACGCCCGCAATACGACGACCCGCGTGCAGGAACCTGGCATTGTCAACAACACCCTCTCTCCGGCTTTAGATAAATTAAGTCAATTGGTTCGGCAATTTGGCGAGAACATGAAAGACGCCGCCGAGAAACAAGACTTCACCTCTCAAGCGGAACGACTCGCCGCGCTCTCAACGTCCCTCGAAGCTTGGCGACTTCAAGAGATGGAAGGCGGGGTTTACTGGGTCGAATCAGGAATGAACCGGTATGGAAAACAAAAAGTTAAATTAATGGCAGCGCCAATCGATATTGGCCCCGCCCTGCGAGAAAATCTGTTTAACAAAACCGATTGCTGCATTCTAACCAGTGCTACACTGGCCATCGGCGATCAATCGTTTGATTTCTTCCGAAACCGAATCGGACTCACACAATCTAAATCACTGCAACTTGGCAGTCCGTTCAATTATTGTGAACAGGCTCGGTTAATTCTAGTTTCTAACATGGCCAGCCCCGCAGAACACCGGGACACGCACGAACGACAGTGCATCGAAGCAATCAAACAGTACGTCTCCCGAACAGATGGCCATGCCTTTGTGTTATTTACCAGTTACGATTTCCTCAATCGTGCCGTCCGTGACTTGACTCCCTGGCTAAGCGAAAAAGATTTCGGACTTTATGTTCAGGGAGGAGGCGTTTCCAGAACGCAATTACTTGAGCAATTTAAATCTAAACCGCGCGGTGTCCTGTTCGGAACCGATAGTTTCTGGCAGGGAGTCGATGTCCAGGGTGACGCGTTGCAAAATGTAATCATCACCAAACTGCCGTTTAGCGTTCCTGACCAACCGCTCCTGCAGGCTCGACTTGAAGCGATCAAAAAATCAGGAGGCAACCCATTCAATGATTACCAATTGCCTGAGGCAATCATAAAATTCAAACAAGGATTTGGACGCCTCATTCGGAGTAAAACCGATACAGGCATCGTCGTTGTCCTTGACCCCAGAATTAAAACAAAATCTTATGGTCGAATTTTTCTTGGCTCGCTTCCAGAGTGCCAAGTCGAATATGACACCATTTAGCTCCCGGTCAGAGTAAAACTGTCTTGTCCGAGGGCTGCATTCAATTTGTTTGGTCGCTAGAATCGACATATCTGGGGTGTTTGAGCTTTCATCACGTCCGACTTAAGAATTGCCGATAATTCTGCTGCCTACTTTTTTTCCGTTTGAAACCAGCGAGTTCGACTGTGGCCGAAAGATCCAAATACCAACAAAACATTATCCGGAACTATTACGATAACCGGGAAAATATTTCGCTCCAGCGAGCTCAGGAAATTGTCACCGAGCTATACCTCTCAGAAGGCAAAAAGAGAGAAAAGTACTGGAAAAGTCTCGAAGGACATCTGCTCAAGCTAGACGTCAAACAACAAACAATCGATCATCTAATCGCTCAGAATGATCCGATGCAAGTTGCAAAACTAGTCGAAAAGCTTGGCAAACAATAATTCCGCGTTTTCACTTTCATATTCTGAGTAACAGAGGCCGAATCCATGCTCTCCGAAGAACAGAGAACCAAACTTCGACCCCGCGTAGCCTCACTTCAGTCCATTGCAGGGGCGATGCTTGCAGCGTCGATTCTCGCAGCCGTCGTGATCGGAACGATTGCAGATTGGGATGAACTGGGCGATCCACTCTCCATGCTGCCACTAATCGGAGCAGTTTTTGGAATGTTGATGGTCGGCAGTGGGATCGTGTTCCCCCTCGTCTTTGCCGGAGAGCTTGCGACCGGTGATTCCGAAGAGGAAAAATTGAAGTCTGCCGCTCAGGCCGTAACCGTGGAATATCTTGTTCGCTTCGCACTGGTAGAAGCCGCGCTGTTTACCAACCTGCTTGTGCTGATGCTTGACCTTCACACCGTTACACTGGGTATCGTCGGATTGGCAATTCTCACCTTCCTGTTTCTCTTTCCGATCCAATCGAGATTCATTGGCTCGGTCGAAAAACGTCTTCGCTAAAGCAACCCTCAACAAGCTCTTCGACGCGGCCTAACCAGCAATTGCAACGGCCTGAGGAATTTGCATCTCTACTACGCTCATTCCGTAAGGTTTCAATTCACCCCGCATCACTTTCACATCGGAGGGAGCAGAGATACCGAGTCGGACGGTGTTTCCTTTAATCTGCAACACCTCGACTGTGATGCCGCCGTCGATTAATACTTTTTCATTCCGCTTGCGACTTAAAACTAACATTTCATTCTCCTTAACTTTTGGCCTGGGGGGATCAAACGATTTGGGCAGCACAGTTGGCCGATGTGCTTCGTTGATAAGTATCTGCGAACTCTGTGACACCTAAGGTCACTCTCTCAATCGATTTCATAAAAAACTTCCACCCGCTTGCGAGCCTAACCGTACATTGACGGCGATCCTTTAACTTACTTACGCAAAACAAAGTGTATTTCGATTAATTTCTCGTTCGCTTTCCCATAAAACGGCGAAAAACTCGGATTTATGCTCGAATTGCTAGCACGCTCTCAAGTTGGAAAGTGGTTCAAACTCAAAATTACCCCCTTTAAAAAGGGGCGAACCGGCCTTCTATAGTCCTGCATTTTCGATCCTGCTACACTCCGGCGCGATTTATCAAACTGGAACCACGGCAAATTAATGCACGGATTTATTAAACCAATAGTCACTCGGTGGGTGGCAGGGCTGTTAGCGCTTTGCTGGGTCACCCCTTTTGCTTTTGGCGATTCGGATTTACCCCGGGAACAACTTCCCAAGTCCTGGAAATCGGATGCAGAGCTCACCGATGTTTTTTTTCTCAATCCTCGCTTGGGTTGGGCAGTCGGTGCGCAGGGGACAATTGTACGAACCTCTGATGGAGGGAAAAATTGGATTCAAATATCGCAACGGGTGAATCTAAGCGCCAACAATCTCTCACTGGATGAAAAGCTTCGCAATATGCGACAGGGCATCCAAACCCGAGCCACCGGTCGCGCCAATGGGCAATCGATCAATTCAATTAGCTGTCGATTCGAGTCAGTATTTTTTGCAGATGAAAAAAATGGCTGGATCGCAGGCGGTTACAGTGTGCCTTACATTAATCGTTCCAAAGCCATTGTCATGAGGACTCGAGATGGTGGAATCACGTGGAACTCAGTCGAACATTTAGTCGCCCCTCGATTCCAGCAAATTCGCTTCACCGACCCATTGAATGGATGGGCGGTCGGCGAGGCTGGAAATTTATTTCAATCTGGAATTTTTTACACCTCCGATGGTGGCCAGTCATGGTCGAGCCAAACCTCGAAAAAAATTCACTCCTGGATTGCCGTTGAGCGAATCAACGATGGCTTGGTAACCATTAATGAGGCTGGCCAATTGGGCACACTGCGTCCAAATCAGTATGAACGTGCGGTGGTAATCAGTGAGAATCCTACCCCCCTTTCTCAAGTCCGC
>JAAEMV010000429.1 GCA_024225195.1 Planctomycetaceae bacterium
AACCCCCGCTGACTTTGCTCGCTTTAAAGCAGACCTCGCTAAGCCAAAGGCGACTAAGAAAAATGGCAAGGTCATTAAGAAAGCAGCTGGGAGGAAGTTAAGCCTTGTTGGATTGGCGAGCGCTAATTAGCCCATTGATCCGGATCGTTGGGTAGCAGTATAGAAATTTCCGGAGAGGTTTTGCGAATTGACCGGGTGAATTGTAAAATTGGACGATCGATTCAACGCTTCAAATCAACACTGTGATATCCCGACGCGTTGACGAGAATCTGAGATGACCGGGTGGTCATCATTGTTTCACGCAAACCCTTTTGAGCTTTGAGAATGAATTTGAGACTATGCGCTATAGCGGGGGCCGTTTTTGTTTTGCTGCTTGGGAATAGCTTCCTGATTGCTCAGGATCGCCCGTCGATTGAAATTTGGCCAAAAGGGCTTCCAGCAGGATCTATCAAGCTACCTCCTGCAAAAGTAAAGGACTTGAAAGAAAAAGAGAAAGTTCACCCTCGCGGGCATGTTCTTTATTGCGATACTCCAACACTCTCGGTGTATCTGGCTGATCCCAAAATAGCGACCGGTTGTGGCGTTATCATTTGTCCTGGTGGAAGTTACAACGTTTTGGCGTGGCAACACGAGGGCGTTCAATTGGCTGAGTGGTTTAATTCCATTGGTGTAACAGCTTTCATTCTCAAGTATCGCGTGCCGCGACGGAATCCAAACAAAATTCACTGGGAGCCGATGCAGGATGTTCAACGGGCGATTCGAGTCGTTCGGCAGGATGCAGCCAAATTTAAAATTGCCCCGGATCGAATCGGAGTGCTTGGTTTTTCGGCGGGCGGCCACCTAACCGTCATGGCGGGCGTTCAATACGACACTCAATGTTACGAGCAGGTTGATGAAGCGGATTCGTTGAGCGCCCGGCCTGATTTTATTTGTCCAATCTACGCGGCCTACCTTGGTGACGGCTACTCGGATGCCAGGGCTGAATTAGGTTCGCTGGTCAAAGTGACTGACCAAACGCCTCCGGCTTTTATGGCAGTGACGTGGGATGATAAATTTCGTGGAGCTCAATCTGCCCTGTTGTTTGCAAAACTGAAAGAGCACGGTGTTCCCGCTGAATTTCACGGGTATTCAAAAGGTGGGCACGGATACGGGATTCGAGAGTCTGAACTTCCCGTCTCCAAGTGGCATCATCAGCTTGAGAGTTGGCTAAAAGTCTCTGGATTTCTCAGTCCTTAAACGATAGCCTTAAAGTGAGATGAAATTCAATGGAAAGTGAATGATGAAAATATTTGTGATTGGTTTGATTGCTGGTGTGGCAGCCTGTTCGGCTTGCCATGCCCAACAGTCGATCCCGCATGTCGACGAGTTGATGAAGCAATACGATCTCGATCAGAACGGTGCACTTGCTGCGTCAGAGGTCAAAGGCAGTCGGTACGCTCGGCAGTACGCTCGTTGGGATGCTGATAGTGACGGTTCGGTTTCGAAGGAAGACGTGATTCAATTTCGAGCGAAATTTGGAATTGCAGCGGATGGTAGCCGGATGAGCAAACCATCGAGTTTGCCAAAACCGACATCCCCGCGAAGTTTGAAAATTCCCAGCATAGAATCATTGCTTCGGGTGGACCGCGATCACCTACCGACGCGGCAGTTGAGTTCGAACTCAGAATATGTGCTCCGGACACAACCCCATGAGGCCATCGGTGATTCTTATGTCGTGCTGACGGATCACACCGAGTCAAATTACCTTGAATCGCTGAATCGGTTGGCTGATCATCGCGGTGGCGATGTGATACAGGTAAAAGATCTGGCACGCATCGGTGAATCGGAATCTGAGCTTGAGCGTTTGCGAGGAGAGTTGCGGCAGCGAAAAGTAAAATGGGTGGCGATCGCGCCACGCTTGGAAACTTTCCGAGAGAACACTGTTTTAGGTGCATGGGAATTGTTAAGCTCTCTCGATTCTGATGTAGAGCTCGACTGCCAGCCTGGTTTTTTGGTGGCGTCAAACTTTCCGGCATTTAGAAAATTGATTGATCAGTCTATTAACTATTCATCGATTAGTTCGAAAAACATACGCCCTTTCGCGATTAGTCAGGTTCAAAATTCAACGGAAACTCGATCGCTTCAAAAATCGGCAATGCTGAAATCTCATTTTAAGGAATCTGGGATTCCGGTTCCCATTGTCGCTATTTATGGAGCTCAGGCGGATGCAGCGCCAAAATTGCCCGGAGATCAAATTTGGAATCTAAAAGTTGAGTCCAGGAAAAAATTTGTTCAAACAATGCCTGCTGATGCCACGAAATCATTACAGGATTCGAATCTCGTCGTGATGCACGGACACGGAATCCCCGGCATGTCCTGCAGCCTTGATGTTGACGGTTTACCCACAGATATGTCGGGGAAGATTCTTCTATCGGGATCGTGCTTTTCAGCCTCTCCGGTCGCCTCGGACCTCCCGCCGATGCGTCAGGCTCCGGGCGGGTATGAGGTTCAACCACGTGATGCTTTCCTTCTGCGTGCGATCGATCATGGCGCGGTCGTCGCGTTTGGCCATCAACGGTTGAGCAGTGGTTTTCCGCATCTGTACCCCGTTTTAGAGTCATGGGTAGAGGGGCAAACCGTCGGTGCTGGTTATCAACAATTGATCAATGCACTGATTGAGTTTGGTGATTTCAAATCCGGGGAATTTTTGATTCAAAAGGATCAAAAAAACAATAAGCGGCTACCACAAAATCGTCTGTTGTATGTTGT
>JAAEMV010000430.1 GCA_024225195.1 Planctomycetaceae bacterium
CCCTCGGTGCGTTGATTGCCTCCGGTGTTCCAATTATCGAGGGCCTGACCATTACGCGAGAAACATCCGGTAACGCGATGTACGAAAAAGTTTACAGTAAGGTGACTGACTCGATTCGCGAAGGTGATACGATCGCCAATCCGATGAAAGCTAATTCATTCCCGGCCTTCCATCCGGTGACGGCATTCTTCTTTCTCATTAGTGTTTCTTTGCCACCATTGTCCATCCTGTTCGTCAAACCGGATCTTTGGTTTTTCGTGCTTTACGGTTGTGCGTTCATGTCGCTGATTGGCGGTGCGTGGTACTTCCTGAACTACAAAAAGCCTGTGGTTGAAGATCTTGTGGTCAACATGGTTGCGGTGGGTGAAGAGACCGGTGAGCTCGATACGATGCTCTACAAAGTCGCCGACTACTACGAAGAAGAAGTTGAGCAGTTGACCGAAGGAATGATGAAGATGATCGAACCGTTGATGATCATTTTCCTCGGTCTGGTGGTGTTGTTCATTGTGGCATCCCTGTTCATGCCGCTGATCGCGATTATTTCCGGTTTGACCAGCAACAAGTAATAAAAATCTCGGGGCGATTGCCCGAATGAACTGCAATCGCTCCTGGTTCCGTATAGTAAGAATTTAACGCAAGAATCCAACCCGCTTTTCCAACCTATTGAAGAAACTCTTCCGGAGAAATGAAATGACTAATCAACGCCGCTTTCGATCGAGACCCGGTTTCACGTTAACCGAAATAATGGTCGCCATCACGGTGATCGCTATTTTAGCGGGCATGTTGATGGCCGCGGTCATTCCAGCGATGTCATCCGCCCGGCGAACCGCCATTTTGATGGAGATGAAACAGATCGAACAGTCGATTGAGAATTTCAAAATCCATCACGGGTTTTATCCACCAAGCTGGGTCAGGATTAGCAACTCTGCGAATCCCGGGACCGCGCTCCTGAAATACATCAATCGGCTCGCCCCGAACAACCGCGAGGGCGAGTTGGTCAGCGGTTCCAACCGCCGAATCGATTTGTGGTGGCAGAACGTCGGCCAAAACATCGATCATGCCACGGGGCAGGATTTGGTTTTTTGGCTTTCCGGTTTGCTGAAAAATAAACAATACCCACTTACCAACGGTGTTGGTCCCGGTTCCTACCCAACGGCCTACGATGATTCGACCTTCGAGCGGGATGTGTTTTACGAATTTAAGGGAGAGCAATTGGTGAAGAACGGCCTGGTTGCGTCTTACGTTCAACAGGCCAATACAGAGGCTCCGTTCCTATATATCGATGCGGGAAGTTACAACAACGGGACTTCGTTCGACGGTTACTACGTCCAAAACAATATTGGTACACCCTTCAAGTCTTATGAAAATCCAAAATCGTTTCAGCTGATAACCTGGGGTTTGGATAAATTGCCGATTGATCCCGACAATCCTCCTGCGAACCCAACCCAGTGGGGAGTTCAGACTGCCCCGGGTCTCGTTAATCCGGTTTTAGCCAGTGACAAATACGCATCGGACAACCTTTGCAATTTCTGTGACGGAATGCTCGATCGTTATCTATCCGGCACCTTCGATAGTCCGGCAGTGAAATAACTGCGGCCCTGCTCTTCTCATTCCCTCCTTACGGCTCTTCGACCATGAAACATAAACCAAGAAAACGAATCATCCCCCGCGATGTCGGTCGATGTGGTTTCACATTGATTGAGTTGCTGTTGGTGATTGCAATTGTGACGGTGCTCTCAACCATGGCGTTGGGAGTGATGCGGCAGGCTCAGACCGATGCCAAGATTTCGGCAACCGAGGCGCGGCTCACGCAGGTCAATGCCATCATGGAAGTTGTGATGGAAGATTATTCGGTTCGGCGAATGCCGGTCGATTTAAATGCAGTTCTTACTCCGCCGGTAACAAGGCAGATGTTGCGAGAGGCACGTTACCAAGTGCTTTCAGAGTTGATTGACGTGGAATTGCCACGTCCGCTTTATAATCCAAACACTGAATCCTACGTGCCCAATTCAAATCGAGTTGTAAGTCCATTTTTACCCGGGCCGGGATATGTGGGGTCCGGGAATCCTACAATCGATTCAGATCCAATTGGTTTTTACCGCGACGATTCATTCCTAGGTAATTCCAATGCTCCCTACTCAGCCATCATGCAGCGCTGGCAACTGCTTGCTCAGCAATATCCCAACGATTTGAATTTGCCCGGTGAGTACCTCTATCAATTTTTGTATAGCTACGATTTTGACGGAGCACCTGCAGTTGAGGCGCTCGGTGCTCAGGCGATTGCCGATACTGATGGCGACCAGTTGATGGAAGTGGTCGACGCTTTTGGCGAGCCACTCCTTTACGAGATCCAGCAGCGTGCTCCCGAAACTCAGGATACTGATCAGGATGGAGACAATGACGTCACCGATCCGAATGACGACGGTGATGCTGTCCCTGACCTAGAAGATTCTGATGACGATGGCGATGGAATTCCGGATGCACGAGATGAAAACGGAACTTACGATCCGCTGCTCAGGGATGGTGTCCAGGTGATTAATAACATCCGGATCATTGTGTTTTCCAGTCGCGATACCCAGGATTTTAATTGATCCGCTAACGAGAGAAATAGAATGAAAAAATCTTTCAAAAGAAATAGCGGAATCACCCTGGTTGAACTGTTGGTTGTGATTTCCATTCTCGCTGTAATTACTGCGGTGATGCTGCCGCGGTTACGAACGATTAACAAAGACCGAAATATTCGTGAATCAGCACGGGTGGTCGGCAGTCTGCTGGCCAAGGCAAGTCAAAATGCGGTCAACGATGGAACCGCCGGTGTGATTATCGAACGGAATGAGAATTTCGTTGATGATGAAGGTGTGATGTTCGGTGCAACCACCATGTACCTGATGCGAAAAGTGCCGCCGTATACGGGCGACCTCGCACCAGCTGATAATTTGGCCTATCCAGTTTCCGAATATGTAATTGAGGTGCCGCCCCCATTCGAGTCAGACGCTGTCCTGGTCAATGATTACATCAGCGTAAATTACAATTCGGTGAAGTATCGAATCATTGGTATCGGGGATTCACAGACGAGAACCGATGCTCAAAATGAACCTTTTAAATTACTAACTTTGAGCTCCGGAATGGGCGGTGCTGTATTGCCTTACCTGCCATCGCTTAATTCAGGGGTGCCTTTTGTCGTTCACCGGCAACCGCGAAAGTTGGCCTCCAGTCGTGTTGATCTTCCCAATGGATTTTTGGTTGACCTGCGTTATTCGGGACCAATCAATGAGAACGCCAACACAGCCGGATCGTTAGTAGAACCATCGCGAAGTTGGTTTGATGAAATTATCTTGCCACCTAATCCAAACCTTAATCCTGTAGCTCAATTGAATATGGGTTATGCGTCGCGGACGGTGCAGATCATTTTCAATTCGAACGGCGGCGTAGATCGAGTTTACTACTACAATCCTTATCTCGACGTAAACTACGTTGACGAGTTTGAGAATCCAGCTGATTTCCCTGATGCTGATAAATTCGGATTTGGGTTTATTGATTCACGCATTCCTAACGGTCCACTTTTCTTTTACGTCTCTGAGTACGAAATTGAGTCATTGCCCAATAATGGCGTGCTTGATTCGCCGGCGAATTTATGGGTCACCCTCAATAACAGCACAGGCGCGACCAACGTAGCCTCTAGCACAGTTCCAACTGATCCCAACGCTAACCTTGGCGCTCGCATTGAGTACGCCCGCGGAATTGCCAAAGAATTTCAGAGTGCTGCTCAGTAACGCTCCTCCTCATCCGGATTCCTTCCATGAAAAAAATAATAACCAACCAACCTAGAAACGGTCTTTCGATTATCGAGGTGCTGACTTCGATCGTGGTCGCCATGATTGGCGTGTTCGGAGTCATGGTTCTGATTCCTTTCGCGGTCAAACAGGCCAAGGTGGGGATGGATAGTGACGCCGCAGTTCAATTGGCGCGGAATGCGTATTCGCAGTTTGAAATTGGTGGTTACCGCAATCCGGAAAATTGGTGGATCCCTTCGGCGGATCCTAACCAAGAGCGATCTTATAATCCGGCGCCAGTCGCTAACGGCGGCGACGGCCCTCGAATTTTCGCGCTCGATCCGTTAGGCGTTATCGAAAATGGTCCTGGAACCTTTCCCTTGAATCCGATGACTAATGGAGGAACACTGCCTGCTGAATTGCAGTTTCCAGTGCTCAACCTCGCGATCCCTGCCGGTCTACAAAATAATGGGCAGTGGGTATTTGGGAAGACAGGAATGACGCGTGGAGTCGCTCAAAGATTCTTTCGTGGCGGGAATGACCTTGTGTTTGGCGGTGGAGTAGAAGACCTTGACCCGCCACTGCAAATTTTTGACCGTGATGGTAACGGGGCAGCCATGATACGCCAGTCAAAAGGCCGGATCTCATGGAGTGCAATCGTTGTTCCCTATATCAATCAGTCCGTGACATCGAGTAGTGACGAGTGGTCCTATAAGTTGTATATCCTCGCCTACAAGATTCGTAAGACGCGAGCGGATGACGAAAACGGGCAAATGGCGGTTACTCAATTGTCAGAGTTGAACACTGGTTATCAGAGTCCCCTTACCAATGTTTTGATCGATAAAAGCGTCCTGGTACCCGATGGCAGTCTGAAACGAGATGAATGGGTCATGCTAATCAATCAGGATCCGACCGTTGATCTAAATGCTAACCCTGAAGCTGAGCCCTTTAGTAAGCAGATTGCATTTTGTCGAATCGTAAATTTGATGTCCGATTCTGAGAATCAGTCTGTTGATACTGCCCTGACTCTGGACGGTCCCGATTTTAATTTCTTCGATCCGACTGGGCCGCAAGGTACTCCAACCTACATTGTTCATCTCAAGGATGTGATCGGTGTGTTTGAACATACGTTTACTCCTGAAACCGAATCCAACTGGACGGTTAATTTTTAACGCTCCCCCCCTACTTCTCTCCTCACTTAGACTTCTCTCAATTCCAACCGAAACCTGTCCATTGGAGGCAGCCATGAAAATCAGAAATCCGAAAAATCGCCAGGGAATCACACTGCTGTTTGTTGTCAGCATGATTGTTCTGTTCTTGCTGATGGGCACGACCTTCGTCGTGATTTCCAATGACTATTTTAAGGCTGCTAGGAAACGTGGGCAGGCAAAACTGCACACAGTTGACCATGAAGCAGTGATTCGCCGCGCGTTTTACGATGTCGTTCGTGGTCCAAGCTTACTCAATCAATCATCTCCGTTGCGAGCTCACGATCTTCTTTCGGATCAGTACGGTTACGGATTCAAAGCGTTTGTTGATACCGTTGAAGACCAAAATGATGGCGGTGAGTCTCTCAAAATTACTCTCCGATCTGGCTATCAAGATCCTGATATTGACGTCAATGATGACTCAGAGCGTAACCGCGTTCAAGATTTGCGGAAGCCGGATGATCCGGGACTTGATTATCTCGATCAAGAATATGATGACCCAAATGCAGCAGGTGGCAAAAGTTACCTGCCGGTTGAGCGTTTGTTCGACGGTTTGGTTTTTTCTTTCGTTTCCGGGCCGGCTACTGGATATTCGACTCGAATTGCCATTCACTCGTTCAATCAGACTACTGGAAACCACGAGTTCTTAATTCCTTTTCCCCGGGTCGGGCAGTTTGAAGGTTCGAGCGTGGGAGTCAACGGCTTAGTTGGTTCTGAGATCATTGTGAACGGTCGTGATTTTTCAGGAACCGGTGCGGGTGGCCCCAAACCGGCGGGACCGGTTGAGTTGGGTGATTCGGCACTTCAACCCAATCGCGTTGGTCAGCTTGGTTCAGATTTTCTGAGTGATTATCTCGATGGTGGAAAGCACAGTCCCAACGAGTCTTACGATGCTGCTGATTTTCAGAATATGTTTTTGAGCGGCCGCGATCGAAATGGATCTGTGATCCCAAGTTTTCATAGAGAGTCTCTCAGTGGTCCCGGTGGTTCAGTCGTTGTCCCAGGCATTGGCCAGGGTTCTAACAAGTTCATCCCTAATACTGGTGATGGAACTGCGAACAGCGAATATCTTTATGGCGGTAACCTTCTGGATGTCGATTCCGATAACGACGGTGAAAAAGATGCGGTGTTTATCGACAACGGTTACGAACTCATGACGGATGCCGATGGTAGACGTTTTAAACCACTGGTTGCTTACAAGGTGGTCGACCTCGATGGTCGTCTGAACTTGAATGCCCACGGCAGCCTGGCACAGGCGAAGGATGATTACTTCATCTCGCAGCAAATTCATAACTCCAATCTGCCACGTGGTCAGGGTTATGGGCCGCCTGAAATTTCCTTTGCGGAAATTGTGTTCAATGACGATCCCAATCGCGATGCCAGTCTTCCTTCCCTCGACGCCAATCTGAAATTGGAAAAATATCAATACTTGATGGAAGGCCGATATGGCCAAAGCGGAACTCCTGGCTATTACAACGATCCTGAACCGGACACGCTGCGGAAGCTGTTCGGCTATCCTCGCGGGGTTGTGAATTGGCCAGTCGCTGTTGGGACCGTGAATCGAGATTCGGCAGACAATGGATCGCTGTTTGCATCGAGCGCGATGGACATTCATGGTCGCTTTAGTTTTGGTTTTCCCCAGACTGCCGTTGTTATCAATGGTAATCCGATTGACGATTTTCGCGATCCGAATGTGGCTGATTTCCCTAGTGGCCTGCCCGTCATTGATATGGTCGCTTCGGAGTTTGGGAACGATTTTGAATTTGCCAATAACCCGTACGAGATGACGTTCGACTACCAGTCGGGTTCAAGTCATTCCAACACGCCGTTCTCACCTGCGGATTTGGAGCGGCATTTGCGACCATTCGATGTCGACACAAACGTCCTGCCCCGAACAATCCCGTTTGATAGCGAAACTGACAGCGAGACGGACGCAAACAACGGTATTGTTGGAGGGATTCCGAGATCGAAACGTAATTTG
Organism: Planctomycetaceae bacterium; assembly: GCA_024225195.1. Lineage (GTDB taxonomy): Bacteria > Planctomycetota > Planctomycetia > Pirellulales > Pirellulaceae > Mariniblastus. Next base: position 6,963 of record JAAEMV010000430.1, read on the forward strand.
ATTACGACTGAGAGTTGGGATGTCCCAATGATTCCCGACAATTTTAAGGCGAAATTGATTTCTCGGTTGCCAACTCTGGCAGCCGACCTCGGGCCTACCGCAACGCTGCCTGCTGTTAACGCGCGGGCAGACCAGTTAATCAATGCAGGCTTGTTTGCCCCCGAGCTGTTGGCGGGTTTGAAAATGAATGTGAATCGGCCACTGGGAAATGGTTGGGACGATAACGGTAACGGAGTTGTCGATGAGCCAGGAGAGGCGAATCTCGAATCAAATCGCGATTTTACCAAATTCAAAAACCCCGGGTTCGACCTCGATCGAGATTTTAATGCCAACAGTGGTTGGAACAGTGAATCGAAGGCTCGTGTTTTATTCGCCCGCCATCTCTACATGCTTGCCATGCTGCTGTCGGATGAAGTCAATGTTGATCTCGATGGAGATACGAATACTTCCGAGTATGCACAGGTGATTGCGCAATGGGCGGTTAACGTCGTTGATTTTAGAGACCCCGATTCAATCATGACTCGGTTTCAGTTCGATCCTAACCCGTGGGATGGAACTTGGGATACCAATAATGCAAACACGGTTTGGGGCTGTGAGCGGCCTGAACTTTTAATCACTGAAACCTTCGCGTTTCACGATCGCCGAGTCGAGGATGTTGGTGCGGGTGGTGGAACGGTTGGAAACGCCAATGGCAATGCAAACGGTAATGGAAACGGGAATGCCAATGGCAACGCCAACGGGAATGCCAATGGCAACGGGAATGGCAACGGTAATGACAACGATTACGACAATCGTTTGCGACCGGAAGCTGGAGCGTTTATCGAACTGTACAATCCATGGACACAAAACAGCCTGAATCAACGTCAGGACCCAAGTCTCTATGTTTCGAGTAACGACAATTCCAATCAGGGAGTCGACCTAGCTCGAAAATCCAACGCAACTGGTGGCAACGATAATCGAACCCCCGTTTGGAGGCTTTCGGTAGACCGTCCCGAGCGCGATGCCAACGCAGATCCTGAAAACACGATTCCCCGTCGTTTCGTTTACTTTACCGATCCGACCGATGGCGGTAACGATCCTGTCGACGACGATAACGGAAATGATGTCGAAGTGTTTTACACTGATTTTGATGCGACGGTTGTCCGACCGGGTAGCCAGACCGTGATCGGCTCACTTGGGCACGATATTGGTGGTGGCGAGTACGTCGTTCCCATGGGGCGATTAAGTAACAAGACAGCGACTGACGAGCAGCCTGACAACCTTGATCTTGCCAATACGCACGCTCTGATTCTTGATCCAGACAATGGAATCATTAAGACATTTCCTGAGGATAATGATGTACCCAACGGTGAACGACAGACTAGAATTTTACCAATTAATCTACCGCGCTCCTTTAACGTGAGTGATAAGTTCGGTGGTTACAACACCGGGGCTGGGATTGCGGTCGAAACGCAAATAGCCGACGGCGTTGTTTACACGCCTCCATTTGATACACCCCTGGACGCGAGTACCGATGCGAATCGCGATGATGACGATTTGCGATACATCTGGACGGATGATGGAAGCACCAGTCAGCAGTTTAGAATTGTCAAACTTCAGCGACTGGCCAATCCGTTAATACCGTTTGATAGCCAATCCAATCCCTACATTACGGTCGATCAATTGGATATGGATTTAACTGGATTTAATGGGCTGGAGAGCAATAACAATATCAACGACGATGTTGGTCTGAACCTGACGGGTAATCTTCCTGTGGCTTCGCAAGAAGGGAATATTTCGCTCGAGCGAGGTCAGAGTGACCAAAAGCGACTTTTGTTTCAGTCGTCACGATCTGGAATCGCGGCGGGTCAGCCCGAAGCAGCTCCTGTCGTCCATAATTTTGCTCAGTACATGGTAGAATCCCTAGGCAAGACTAATAATGCCTACGTTAACGCTGCTCAGTCTCAAGCATTTGCGTGGTTGACTTGGAATAACCGACCGTTTGTAAGTCATCTTGAACTTGCAAATGTACCGTTTGCTGAATCCGATTGGCTGACTCGGAATTTCACGGAAAAGCAGGATAACTACGATCCATATTCGGGTGACGATGATATCATTCGTGGCCGTTTCCACCATTTGTTAAATTTCTTTGCCAACGATAGCGATGCAGGTGGCGGCGATCGTGCTAATCTCCATCGGATCATGGATTACATCGAGGTCCCTTCCCGGTTTGCTGGAACCCGGGATTACCTCAACACGGATAATTATCCGCAGCCCTTCAACTTTCTGTCGCGCTATCGTGTGCCTGGAAAAGTCAATCTCAACACGATCTATTCTGACAGCCCTTTAACCTCCAATCAGTCGACGATCTGGAATGGTCTACAGGGTGGATTTGCTAGTTTAGGTGGCGGAGTGAACTACCAGAATTTTGCTGATTCTCGGGAGAATGGGAATCCATCGGCAATGCCGACTGATTTTGGAAATCCGTTCCGTCCTTCGGATGAGAATGTTAATGTTCCACAGAATGTTCCTCTGGTTACCGAAGTTGGCAGCACGCTGTTGCGGAATAGCGCATCTACCAACATTGGTCCCGCGCCGGAGACTAAGCCGTTGTTCGACTTTGATAATACAGCGCCGATTTACAACGCGGATCGCAATGCCTATTTCCGAAATCTTCAGCGGCAACGATTGGGTAATCTTGTCACGACAAAATCGAGCGTGTTTGCGGTCTGGGTGACCGTGGGTTACTTCGAGGTCGATGAAAACGGACTCGTTGGTGCTGAGATTGGCGCTGATACCGGCGATGTCCAACGCAACCGTGGTTTCTTTATGTTCGACCGTTCGATTCCGATGGCGTTCGAGCCAGGTAAGAATCACAACATCGAAAAAGGAGTTCTTGTCGAGACGATCATCGAATAGCGTTCGCCGTGAACGTAATCGCTGACTTGGTTCACCGTCCCGCCGTTCGCATCACGAACGGTTGGGGACGCTAGTCTGTATCCGTTGATTCGATCTGCTGATCATTCAGCAGATCTTCCGGCAGGCCTCGACGACGAATTAGGTGAGCGTCGTTTTCAGAAACCATCACCTCTGCTGGCGTCGGATGGCTGAGGAACCCAAGTGGACTCGCTGCCCGGGCGTAGGCTCCCGACTGAAAGACACCCACCAAGTCCCCTGCTTCGATAGGCGGCAATGTAATCGAACGGCCGA
>JAAEMV010000431.1 GCA_024225195.1 Planctomycetaceae bacterium
AATTGCTCGAATGCTCCATCTATCCCGCTCGGCGAGGGGCGGATTTATCCTTCCGCAAGGTCACGGTTGGGAACTTGTGTGACGAAGGACACATCTTTTCTGGAGAATCCCTCGCCTTAATTTTTTCGGGGCGTCGTCTTTTTGGGTACACCCGTTTTTTTATTACTTGGGTCAAAAAATCCAGCGAATTTTGCTGTTGTTTTTTTGCTCGAAATTGGCAGGCAGGTCGTCTCGTTACATATTTGCCCGTCGACCTCGCACTTGATCAGCAGTTGGTCGGCAGCGATTGTTTTCTTCAACTTTATGGGGACAAAAAACTGGACTACCCCGGAGTGTTTTTCTAGTCGTTTGCCAAAATCAGGATCTCTCTCAATGATTTTTGGCTTTTGATCCGGCGTAAAAGTCTGCTTGCCAATTAGTGAGAAATGGGGGGAGGGAGCAACTGTGATTTTCGTTTTTACGAATCCCTCAGGTTGGGTGAGTGAGTAAATGTAGCTCTTCTCAGGCAGTTCGAACTTAACAATCAAATAGCCTTCATCTGTTCCTTTTTTTAGATGAAATCGAGATGAAAGCCGAAAAGGTTTTTTGGCGTCGTCAGTTGACTCGCCTTTAATCTTGGGCGTCGAGCGTTCCTGAAGCGTGTGTCCTACTGTTGTGTATGAGGAATCGACTGTTTCTAAAGGAAGTGCTTGGGCCGAACTGGTCCCATTTTTAGGAGTCTGGCAGTAGAACAAAACCATCGCGGTTAACGCGAAAGCGATGGGAGATATCAATGATTGAAACCGCATTAGATCATCCTTGACCGTGGCGAAATTCGCCTTTTATGCATAAATTGAACCGTCATTTCCGGCGACGGAGAGTACCAAGGAGCAAGTCGCTGTCTCAATGGCATTTTTAGGTGAATCTACAAATTCTGGGAAATGGAGGTGGCAAAATGAATTTTGCTATCACCTTTCGTTTGAAATTTCGCATAAATATGCCCGATTTACTATTCGCGTCCTTTTGATAGATCAGAAAGTTGCTCTAAATTAACGGCGGCTAACCGGCAGCCGTCTATGAAGCTGGCGAGGCTTGTGTGTACAGTATGGCAGGACGGTTGGCGAACATAAGCAGAGCCACGAAGAGCACAACCGGTAAGTGACCTGAAGTCATCGAGGGGTAAATGATTATTTTTCTGACAGCCGATCTGATGATGGCCTCGACGGCGAGCTCCCATGCTCGCCAAAACAATGTCACTCTGCAAACTGCAACTAACGCCGAGGCGGCAATCACGTTGGTTCAGGAAGTCCGCCCCCATTTGTTGATCGTGGACTTGCAGGCTCCTGGCTTGGAAATCACCGCTTTGGGCGATGCGGTGCGAGGGCTACCCGACGCCGTTTGCCCGATGACAATTGGTTATGCTCAGCATGTCAATTTAGAGTCGCTGGACGAAGCTCGTCGAGCGGGTTTTGATCAGGTTTTAACTCGCGGTCAGTTCAATCAGCAAGTTGGTGCCATCATTGCCGACGCAAAATGATGTTGATGATAAGGCTGCGTTGGGGCGATCAATTGTTTTGGTCGAAGAGACTGTCATTGTAAGCGAAGACTACGACTCCGAGTTTTTCAGCGGCTCGAATCGTCTCGCTTTCCTCGAGTATAATTGTACGATCGGCTTCAATTGCGAGAACCCGTCCTCCTTCGCGAGCAATGGTCTCAATGGTTCCCACTCCGATGGTCGGTACATCGAAACGCATGTCTTGGTTGGGTTTGGAGACTTTAACAACCGTAAACCCGCCTGCACAAAGTTGACCAGCTCGGGCAATACATTGATCGGTTCCTTCGATGGCTTCCACGGCCAGCACTGCTTGATTTTTGACAACGACAGTTTGCCCAATATCCAACGCGCCCATCGCTTTGGCCATTTGCCAGCCAAAACGAATGTCTTTTAATTGACTGTTGTTAGGTTTGGTTTTCGTCAGTGGCCCTGCTTTCACCAGTAGCTCCGGAGCAAAATCAGTTGCGGGGGAAAATGTGATTCCTTCTGATTTATACAAATCAACGACCGTACTGAGGAGGGTGTCGTCCCGCCGATCTTTCGATTTTGAAAGAACGATCGGATAGAAGTGTCGCCAGAATACCAAATCCGGGAAGTGCGTTATCAATCTAGATTTTTTTTGAAAGAGAAGTGTTTTAAATATTTTGCCGGCCATGGTTGCGTGAGCTACACCCGCTTTACGGAAAAAACGGCATTGGGCTCCCATGCGTCCCATTCCAAATACCCGATAAGAGGTGCAAATTTCTTTCAACACGGGGTCGGCATGGTCTTTGATGCCGGTGCAGTGGACCTCGTAACCCTGGGCGATCAGTGTACGTGCGATGCAAACAGGAAAGTGCCCCCAGCCCGCGACCAAGCCAATTTTTTTGATCGGAAGGTTAGCTGGATTAAAATCTTGGGTGAGAGTGGCCATGGAGAATTTTGACGCGGAGATAAGGGCTAGGCAGCTCGCGATCCGTTGTCTTCAGAATCGTTTAGTTGATCAAGTTGTTTGGATAGCTTTTTGACCGTTCGTCGGAGTTCTGGAAGTTTAGAAGTGACCGCCTGGATTTGCATTTCCGTTCTCGCCGGTCTTGCGGGAATTCCAAAAATTCGTTGATTGCTTTCGACGTCGTGCATCAATCCAGATTTTGCACCGATCGAAACATGCGAACCGATATTGAGATGGTCGGCCAATCCAACTTGGCCTCCCATGATGACGTAGTCGCCAGTTGAACAACTTCCGGCAATTCCAACTTGCGAACAGAGCAGGTTATGTTCTCCAATCATGCAATTGTGACCCACCATCACCAAGTTATCGATTTTGGTGCCTGCACCAATTACCGTGGAATCATAGGTTCCCCGGTCAATGGTTGTGTTTGCACCAATTTCTACGTCTTCGGCAATGACTACATTGCCAATTTGAGCGGAGAGAACATGACGGCCTGTGTTGGACTGGTATCCAAATCCAAAAGCCCCCAACACCACGCCGGCGTGAAGAATGGAGCGGTCGCCAACGATGGTATTTTCGTAGAGCACGGAGTTGGGGAAGACCTGAACATCTTTACCTAAGATGCAGTTTTCCATGATCGTGACATTGGGATAAACGATGGTCCCAGATCCAATTTGGACATTGTCCATGATGACCGCACCGGGGTGGACGCAGGCCTCTTCATGGATAGTCGCCTTGGGGCTGACGATCGCTTGATCACTTATGCCAGACTGAGTGCGTTGTACGGTAGGTTTAAATCGCTCGGCAATCTCGACAAAAGCTTGGGTAACATCATCCACGATCAGGCACGCCTTTTCGGGGGGATCCGCGTCGAATCCGATAACTGCTGCAATTGCAGGGCTATTTAAGAAATCTTCGTAATACTTTGGGCTGGAGACAAAGGTAATGTCGCTCGCTGTTGCCCGCGAGATGGATGCTGCCCCGGAAATTTCGAGGTCTGGGTTCTTCGTTAATCGCCCACCGATAATTTCGGTGAGTTCGCCTAAAAGCATCATGATTCAGGCATCCTTTCCTAAGAATCCAGCACAAGTTTCTAAATCGAGATTGAAGCATTAAATGTAAGCCAAATGTGGCTTCCATGGCTATACTGATTTCTGATAGCAATCGCTGAAGAGGTTCCACGGGGGGCGCTGCGAGTTCACCGGGTTGGATTTCATCTCTAGAACGTGTGGAATGCCGCTTGATGCAGTGAATTTCTATTAAAAAAGCGAGCACTTCGATGAATCGAAGGCTCGCTTGTTTTGCTTCTTTCAATCGCCCTAGTCGTGCGATTTAAACTGCGTTTGTTTTTAAGAAACCAGTTCTTTGATGACCTTACCGCCATTGGCGATTTTCATCGGTCGGCCACTTTGGCTAGTGAAGGTTGTTTCGAGTGAAATTCCCAGCGAGTGGCAGACTGTCGCCATTAAGTCTTCTGAAGACTGTGAGGGACCTACAACGCTGGTTCCGTCTTCGTTGGTTGCACCGACGGCGATTCCAGAATTCATTCCGGCTCCTCCGACGACGGCACTCCAGCTTCTCGCCCAGTGGTCACGTCCAGTGTTGCCGTTAATTCTTGGCGTTCGGCTGAATTCTCCCATCCAGATCACCGCGACATCATCGAGCATGTCCCGGGCTGCCAGGTCTTCCATCAAAGCACTCATTCCGCGATCAAGTTCGGGGAGTTTTGTGTTTTCGAGAGTTTGGAAGATGTTTTGGTGGTTATCCCAACCGCCAAGACCAACCTCAACGAAAGGCACGCCCGATTCGACCAAGCGACGGGCCATCAAGCATCCGCGTCCGAAATTAGTTTGTCCGTAACGTTCTTGAACGTCTTCAGGTTCCTGCATGACCTTGAACGCCTTCATCTGTTCGCTTGTCATTAGACTTAGAGTCTTGCTTAGCACTTTCGCGTGCTCGCCAGCGGCAATCCCGCGATTTGAATCGATGAAACCAGACTCCATCATTTTAAGAGCCTGCATGCGCTGAGTCAGTCGGTCAGGTTCGATGCCCATGTCTAGGTTGCGAACTTGTCCGTTCGAATTGACCGAGAAAGGAGCCCAGGCCATGCCGAGAAATCCAGGGCCTTCGCTGTTACCGCCAACGGAAACAAAAGGTGGAATCTCAAGGTCTTCACGTGTGGCAGAAAGTTCGTGGGCAATCACTGAGCCATAACCAGGGTGCTTCACGTTTGGATTTGGCACGTAGCCCGTGTGCATGTAATAACGGCCTCGCATGTGATCGGCTTCCCGGGTGCTCATTGAACGCACGATGGAAAGCTTGTCCATGTTCTTTGCCATCATTGGCATGTGCTCACAAATTTGCACATCTCCGGCAGTTGAAATTGGTCGGAACGGGCCGCCGTTGTTGGAACCAGGTTTAAGATCCCAGATATCCATGGTTGAAGGGCCGCCTCCCATCCAGAGTAAGATCGCAGCTTTCTTGTTTTTCTTGAGTTGTTTTGTGCTTGCCTTGAGTGTGTTGCCCAGTGCGAGTGCGGTACCCGTCATTGCGGATGCACCTGCGAGATGACGCATGAAGTGGCGTCGGTTCATGCCCTGGGGTGTTTTGAAGTTCATGGCGTCGTCCTTTGTGAAAAAATCAGTTGCTGTCTTATTTTAATCGAGTTGAAAGGCGTTGGGTGAGCCAATAGAAAAATGTTTTGGCTCGCCGGAGGGATGTTTAGTGGTTGAAGATGAACTCATTGGTGTTGAGAATTACCCACCACACGTCTCGAAGTGCCTCTTTAGGGTCTCCGTTTCTAGCTTTTAGGAACTGCTTAGCTAGGTTCTTTTCGTCGCTTTTTGGTTTTCTCGTCAGTCCTGCGATGAACAATTGTTCGACCGATTGCGAGTAGTTTTTGCCTGATTTTGAAAGGTTGTCAATCAAACTTCCTTTCTTGGTATCAATCGCCTGTTTGACCATGTCTCCGTTGAACAACATCAGGACTTGAGGAATCGTACCGTTAAAACTCGTGGACTCCTGTCCTTCGTCGGTACCGAATGCCTGGTTAAATTGGCCAAGCCACGTGTTTTTCTTTCGCTCCCGCTCTTCATAGCTTCCTTGAAGTTCAATTGCTTCCGTCGCAACCATCATCGACTCGTAAAGCTGTTCAGCTTCCATTTGACGAAGGTAAAAATGCGAAAACTTAGGTGATTCGCCAAGTAACGGATCGTCACTTTGGTTGCCCGATGAGCGTTTGCTCGAAAGGCTGTAAGGCTTGCTTAAAGCGACCCACGAGATCAGCTTTCGGAGGTCGAATTCAGCACGCCGAAATTCTTCAGAGAGAAACTCGAGTAACTCTGGATTAGAGGGGATGTTGTGAGGTCCGAGGTCATCCACAGGTGCTGTGAACCCATAGCCAAGGAAGTGTGCCCACATGCGATTTACGATCGAACGAGTCATGAATGGGGACCCGACCATCATCTTGGCGAGTTCTTCACGTCGGTTAACGACGTTGACCAATCCGCTTCGTTCGATTTCGCTGCCGTCAACAAAGACCGGGTAGGCTACCTTGCTGAGGCCGTTTCGCATTTCGAAAAATATCTCTGACTTACCTTGGCTTTCACCACGGAAATCCTGATCGGCAAGTTGAGCAACTCCGCCATCTCTCGGACGGGCTCCGCCTGGAAAGGCTCGCACCTGACGAAAGAACGCATTCATTTCCCAATACTTTTGTTGTTTCCAGTCGTTAAACGGGTGGTTGTGACATTGTGTGCACTGAACCTGCAAGCCGAGGAAAATCTTGGTCGTTGCTGCTGTCGCGAGCGAAGCTTTCTCTTCGTTCACTTTGTCGATCAAGAAGTTGGTGGCACCGTTGAATTTCTCGTCGCCGGGTGTCGTAGAACCCGTTGCCGTGACCAACTCGTAAACCATTTTGTCGTAGGGTTTCTCGCGAGCAAATGAGTCCCGCAAATACTTTTGCATTCCAGGACGACTAATCATCGAGTTGTTGTCGTTTCCGCCTGTTCGGCCGATTAGCAGGTTGGTCCAAACCGTTGTCCAGTTCCTGGCAAATTCTTCCGTGTAGAGGTCGTCGTAAAGAAGTTTCTCGACTAGCTTTTTCTTCTTGTCGGAATCGCGAGATTCCATGAATTCGGTCGCTTCTTCGTAGGAAGGAACACGCCCGATAATATCTAGGTAAACCCGTCGGCACCATTCGCCGTCGGTTGCTTCTCTTGACGGCTTTAGCTCATAGTCCGTCCAAACCTGTTCCACCAATTTATTGATTTGCAACACAGTGGAATCTGTGTCCGAGTTGTTTGGCGTCCGAAGAGAAACTGGAGAGGTTTGAGCGGGTGAGTTTGTAGCGAAGCCGAGAATCAAAACTGCCGAACAAAACAAGCTTGTTGCGGTTAACGAATTGTTCATCTTGAACTGCTTGCCCATTGATTGTCCCTGGTGGTGGTTTTGAATTGCACGGTCAGCAACATTCCGCTTTTCTTTAACGCGGCTATCGTCGCTGAGAATCTTAAATTATTTTAGACTAAGGTCTGATTGAGATACAACTTGAGTGTTTCAAAACTGCACAATTGTATCATTTTGGTGTATTAAAATTGAACATCTTGGGGAGGCCTTTTTGGCTCTCACTTCCGTCGCTCAGCCTCAATATCCCAGAAAAATGGCCTAGACTGCTCTAAAAAGTGAGCAGTCTAGGCACTGCCTCGTCTCTTTTCGCCAAAAGTAGGAGTTAAACAACTTTTAGCGAACCACTTCCAATTCTCAGTAAAGCAATCTGTGTGCCAAATTTCACTTGATTGCCTGGGTGCAAATTTGAGGCGGCGAAAGACTCACTTTTTATCGACGTGCGTACTGCTCAACTAAAACAACACATTTTGCGGTTATTTTAAGGCGAGCGGCGTTTGCGGTCTGACAAAATTTCTATTTGTGTTTCATGGAAAGATACTACACAAGATGCTTGTCAGCGGGACGAAAATGAAAAATATGCGTTTGTAACCGTGAAATTTTTGGGTTTGATGGCCAAAACTGCATCAGTTCCGCTGCCAGTTTGGCTGAAGATTCCATCCAGCGCCTACTTTATGAGATTTTTTTAAGGCCAAGAGACCTGCGTTCCACGTTCACCATCGCAATGGCCTGAGGGTTTCTTTTAATGAATTTGACGAGCTGAGAGGTAGAGCAACCCAGGGTCTTTGCCGCTGCGGCGGGGTTAAAATCTTCGAATTTCAGGAAATCGAGTGCTTCGGCAAGGAACGCCGGAAAATCGGGGTGCTTGTGGCTGACCTCAATTCTCCTGTTCTTTAGGCGAGAATTCCATTCTTCGCTCGCTGCTGATTTTCTGGTTTTTTCAATTCTAAATGCAACTGCAAGGTTGGTTTTTAGTCTCGCGATCGCCATTGTTTTGTTTTGGTTTTGGCTTCTCGCCTCGCTGGCCTGGCCAATTATCCCGGTGGGAATGTGTGTTATTACGATCGCGGTTTCAACTTTGTTTCGATGTTGCCCACCTGGCCCGCTCCCCCGAGTACGTTTCACCGAGCAATCTTTGAGCAGCGATAGATCAGATTGGCTCGCGGGATGTTGGGACACGTGATTTATACGCTCGATATTTAATAGTTGGCGTTCAAGACGAGTTTCACTGAACCGTGCAGCTTATTGAGAAAATCTATGACAGTTTAGAGCATGACGGGGCTGAGGGCGGGTTTGAAAACTTGGATTTGGCACAACCGGGGCACAACGGGCATTGATAAGGCTGAAATTTACTGTCTTAAGTTTACAAAGCTGAAATCTAGCTTTAAACAGGTAGGGTTTGCTGAATTTAAAGTCTACAATGAAGCCCGTAACCTAGTTTGATTAGTCAGCACGAAAGACTGAGCTCGACATGGCACTTGAAAAAATTGGCCCTTACGAATTCAAAGGCGTATTAGGCCGTGGTGGAATGGGGTCGGTATTCCGTGGAGTTCATCAAGACACCGGCGAGGTGCATGCAGTCAAAGTCTTGGCTCCCAACTATGCAAACGACGACCACTTTCGAGGTAGGTTTGAAGCTGAAATTGAATCGCTTCTGAAGCTGAACCACCGCAATATTGTTCGGATTCTAAGCTTCGGGCAAGAAGATGGGATGTTGTTTTTTTCCATGGAGTTGGTGGAGGGAAACAGCCTTTTTCAAATGCAAAAAAGCGGCTATCGGTTTGATTGGCGAGCGGTATTGCAGATTGTTAAAGACGTTAGTGCCGGTTTGAGGCACGCCCATGATCGTGGAATTATCCACCGCGATCTTAAGCCGGGTAACTTGTTGATGACCTATGACGAGAATTCTCAGCCTGACTTCGTAAAGATCACCGATTTTGGAATTGCAAAACGGTTTGGCTCATCGCAGAACACTGGGCAGAATGTATTGGGGACGATGGATTTCATGAGCCCTGAGCAGGCAAAGGGGGAGTTGGTCACGATTCGGAGTGATCTCTACAGTTTGGGTTCTGTGATGTACGCGTTGCTCTCGGGTAAGCCTCCCTTTCGAACAAATTCAGTTGAAGGTTCGTTGAGCAATCTGTTGCGGGCACCTGCGCCGAGTATTTCAGCTTCGCTGCCGGAGGTTCCGGCTGAAATTGATCAGTTGATACGGCGTCTCATGGCGAAGCGGCCTGAGGATCGTATTCCAACTTCACTGGCCTTGGCGCACCAAATCGAAGAGGTTGAATCGGCTCTGCGAGAGAGCAGTGAGGCGAGAACGACTCATCGTCCTGAAGGAAAAGGGCATGTCGATACGTTCGATGTCGGCGTTCCGGCGACGCGTGAAAATACCGGGCGAGCTGACGCCAAGAAGGCGACTGGGAAAGTTAGCGTTGTAAATTCTGACATGCGGACGGTTGAATTCACGGATCATAAGAGCCAGCCAATTGATACGATGCCGGTGCGCGAAGATTACTTCGAAACCGTTTCGGAAAAGACCAGGGAGCAGCCTTATGTTGCCGATTTTGAACCGCGGGAAAGCAAGGGTGTCTGGCGACTGCTCTTTGCTTTTTTGTTTGTAGTTGCGATTGGTGTTTACGGCGTTTGGCAGGCCTACAAACCGCCAAGTGCCGATGAGTTGTACGCGGCGATAGAGTTTGGGGCGAGCAAACCCGACACGGTGATTCTTGAAATCAAGCAATTTGTCGAGCTTTACCCTGATGAGGAACGGGCAGAGCAAGTTTTAGAATTGGGGCGAGTGGGTGACGCAATCAAACTTTACAAGAGCCGTCGAAATTTTTTGACTGCCAAAGGTTCTTCACGACTTACGGACATTGAACAAAGGTTTCTGCGGACTGTTGAAGGTGCGGATAAAAATCCAATCAAAGCAAACGAACAGATGGATGCTTTCGTCAATTTTCTTAGCGGCGTTGATTTAGAACCGCGTGATCAAGCCTGTTTCGAAGCGGCAGTTGCCTATCGAATTAAAATCAAGCACGATGCATTAAGTGAGTTGCGGGGGAATTTGAATCGCATTCGATCGGTACTCGATGTTGCTTTGAAGACGACGGATGTCGACGAGCAGATCAGGTTGTACAAGTCAATTATCAGCTATTCCAAAGACATTGATTGGGGACGGTTCCCAGATTCCCGGCAAGGAAGCGACATGGTTCAAAAGGCTCAAAGAATGTTGTTGCAGCTTGAGTCGGCTCATCCTGAATCTTTCCAGCATTGACCAGTTTCTCGTTGAATGAATCGCATTTCGCGAATTTGAAATTCTCAAACTAAGGGTGCGTTAGCGAATCGAGATTGTAATTTTTAAAAGTATTTTTTACACAAAGACGCTGCGATTGTGCAATCCAATCAACTCGTTCTGGGATATCATACGTTCGTGTAAATCATCATTCTGAACTGCTGGTGCCTCGTCACCCGTCAATAATTTTGAATAGTCTATGTTTCGTGGTTGAGCCAAGTGAAAATTAATGAGCATCGAGGACCTGTCAGAGATACATCGTCCGATTACTTCTTTGTTTCCAAGTTTGAAGGACGATGATTTTGAGCGTTACTGTCTTTCCCGTGAAGACGTCGATTTCTTTCACGACCAAGGTTACCTTGCTGGAATCCAGTTGCTGGACACGGCCCAAATTGAAGTCTTAAGACGAGAATTGACTGAGTTTTTTGATCCCAAGCATGCCGGTTGCAATTTGTGGCATGAGTACCATACGAACGAGTCGGATGACCCAGAGCGAGTGCTTTTTCATGCCTTGGGTGCGTGGCGTCTGCGATCCGGCTTTCACGACTTGCTGTGGAATCCGGCGTTCCTAATTCCGGCGAGTCAGTTGCTCGGCGGGGGAGTTCGATTCTGGCATGATCAATTGTTTTGTAAACCGGCGAAGCACGGTGGGAACGTTGCGTGGCATCAGGATTATTCTTATTGGACGCGGACTCAACCGATGGCTCATTTGACATGCTGGACTGGCTTGGATCGGGCGACTAAAGAGAATGGTTGTTTGCAGTACATTCCAGGAAGTCATCGTTGGGACTTACTTCCAATCACTGGTTTGGCTGGGGACATGACAGCGATTCGAAATGTTCTTACTGATGCGCAGTGGGGGGCATTTCAAAATCCTGTTTCAATTGAACTTGAACCGGGGCAATGTACATTTCACCATCCGCTAATGGTGCACGGTTCATTTGATAATCGAACGGAGCAACCACGTCGGGCAGTCGTTCTCAATTTGATGCGAGATGGAGTCGAGTCGCACACCGATGATGAATTGTTGGCGGGGGTGCCTGTCATTCCTAGCGGCCAAAAAATGGAGGGGCAGTTTTTTCCACTGCTCTATTCTGCGTCATAAGAGATTCTTTATTGGAATCTGTTTTTTGGAATCTGTTTGAGTGGTTTAAAAAAAGTAATGCGAGGCGAAGCAGTTGAACGATTATATTTCCGATGCCGACAGTCAGGTTACTGTAAATTTAGCAAGTCGGAGTTATTCGATTGAGATCAAGCCTGGCCTGTTAAATCAGCTTTCAAAGGCACTTGGCAGCTTCGTTTCAAACGAGCACGTAATTTTAGTGACCGATAGCAACGTCGCTGAGTTGTATCTCGAATCGGTTGTTTCACAGATTTCAGAGATTGCTCAACGGGTGGATGTAATTTGCGTCAATCCAGGCGAAGAGTCTAAGTCGATCCCTGTGTGCAATGAACTGTGGCAGCAGATGGTGGATTTTAATACCGATCGCCAGTCCGTGGTCGTGGCGTTGGGAGGAGGAGTGGTCGGTGACTTGGCTGGTTTCCTTGCCGCTTCGTTTGCCCGCGGGATTCGGTTTATTCAGATCCCAACAACGCTTTTAGCGCAGGTCGACAGTAGCGTTGGGGGGAAGGTGGGCGTAAATTTACCTAGTGCCAAAAACATGGTCGGTGCGTTTTGGCAACCGGAAGTGGTCTTGATAGACCCCCTAGTTTTGGAAACGCTAGATGAAGCCAATTTTCGAGCGGGGCTCGCTGAGGTAATTAAATACGGCTTGATCATGGACGTCGATTTTTTTGCCTCTCTCGAGTCATCGGCTGACCTGATTGGGCAACGGGAACCGGAGGTGCTTACTCGATGTATTGCTCGCTGTTGTCAGTGTAAGGCGGCAATCGTCGAGGAAGACGAACGAGAAACTTCTGGTCGCCGAGCAATTTTAAATTACGGCCATACTTATGGGCATGCAATTGAGGCTGTCTTCGGTTATGGGCGTTTTCTCCACGGTGAAGCAATTGCGATTGGCATGACTTGTGCAGCTCGCCTAGCGCGTGAATTTGGAATGGTGCCAGACTCCTTCGTGACCCGCCAAACCGAGTTATTTCGCAAGATGAAGCTTCCGGTTGACTGTCCCGCTGAACGTCACGATGAACTCCTTGCATCGATGAAACACGACAAGAAAGTTGCGAGGGGGGAATTGAAGTTGATTCTTCCGGTGAGGATTGGCGAGGTCGTGGTTTTGGCAGCCCCTGAGGATCAACTGATTCTCAACAGCTTGAAGAATTGACGGATGCAATCCTTTGTGTTTCCTGAATTTCTAGGCTGCCAGCCCAGTTTAGATTGAGTTGCTGGAGTTGTCTGGTTCTGGATTAAATGGCTGGTAGTTCAGCCTTTTAAAATTCGGTGCCGAGCTCAAATCGTATTCGATCTGCCGCCAGCGAACTCGTTTGCAGCACAGTGACATGATCGAGGATGCGCCATAGATTAGCTGGCACGCGGGCACCAAAAGCAAGAGTTTAATTATTCGCCAAAGCGTTGTGTTGCCAATCGTTTCCCCTCGCAGTTTTGCGCTCCGCGCGGCAACCTTTCGGGAAACTGAATATGCCCACGTGGAGAGGCAGCCGCTTAATATCAAGGCCGTCGCACTGGCAATGAAAGCGGTAGCGTTTCCAAGAAGGATCGCGATGATCAAAATGGTGAAATTAGTCAGCATGAGAACATTGCTAAAGCAGGAGTGGATCACAGAAAGGAAGAAAGTGTCTTCGTAAAGTCGAGACCAGGTTAGCATACGCGTCACCCACCGATTGGCGTACGCGGCTGAGCAGTGTTCGCGGTTTATCATGATGAGAGATGGAGCAAGCTCAATTTTCAGGCCTTGCTTCTGAATTGCTTTCTTGAGAGGTCCGTCATCCACGATTGATGTTGACCACGTCGAAATCAAATTGGCAGATTCCAATGTGGAGCGTCTCATGGCAAAACTGCCAGCCCATGGGTTGGCAAAGTAAACTGAAAACACGAGTGCTCCAGCATTCCAGGCGCTTCGGATTAATGAGCCAGGTCCAGTTGGGATAGGTGGTTCAAACCATTGACTGCCGGTGACCCCTCCGATTTCTTCGTCTTGAAGAGGCCCCGTTAGTTCAGCCAGCCAAGTTGAGTGTGGTGCCACGTCAGCATCGAGGAACGCTACGAATTCTATCTCATCCGTTAAATGCTCTACGGCCTGTAAGATGGAATGGCACTTGAGACTGCAGGTGTCTCGCGGTGTTTTCATTGCATGAATGAACAGGCGATCGTCTTGGTCAAATTTCGATTTAATCTCAGTAGCGACATTCCACGCTGGATCATCTTGATGGTCAACCACCAAGTGGATTTGGTAGTGCGCATACTGTTGCAGCAGGGCGCCAGTGAGAGAAGCTTCGAAAGTGGGGTCGCAGCCTCGAACAGACATAATGACTGCCGTCATCGCTTGGTCGGCGTGCTTCGCGGTTTTGCTAGTTTTCTTGGAGAACCAGCGTCCGAATGAAATGGCGATTGAAAGCTGAATCAGTGCCGCCGCAAAAATGATCTGGCCGGCGACGATTGCGGAAAAGGTGAGCATGGGTTATCTCACCAGTAGGTCAAACACGAGTCGTGCAAATCGCGGTGCGTCGGCCCAAAAACTTGGGCTGATAAGTTTGGGTAGCTCTTTTTTAAGACCGTCCCGCGTCATTTTCCAATTCGCGGTTGAGCCTGAAATAATGTGGCTCCCTCCCCCTAGACGTCGATTTTCTTTCGCCTCTGCGCCCGAGACGTAACACCCCCAACGGTTAAGCGATGCATGCGAGTAATCGTGGGCTTGGTGGATTGCGGTTACCGTGTTTGAGAGATTGATGACCGGGACGTTGTTTTGTTTCGCCGAGTGAATCATCCAGTTATCCCAGTTACCTCGTCCAACGGCAAAGGGTGGAATGTCTTGGTAAAGTTGGCGATTGAAAATGAAATACTCTTTGCAGGCATTGGACGACCGGACTCCTTTGCTTTGA
>JAAEMV010000432.1 GCA_024225195.1 Planctomycetaceae bacterium
GTAATGGGGACCTGTGATCGATAGATTGAGTGCGATCTCACCAGCGGGATTGTTGGCGACTGTTCGGGGATTGTGGTGATGTGACCAGACTTTGGTGTCGTAGTCGAAGCCGCGTATTTCGTGAATCTCGCTTTCGGTTTCAACGTTTCCATGTTCGGTGACACCGATATAGATGCCCACGCGAGACGTGTCAGTATTTTCCCAATCGATGCCAGAATCAAGAATCGCTTCGTTGGCACAATAGCATCCAACACTGCCGGCTCTGGTGCCCCGACGTGCGTCTTTTCTCGTTTGATGCCGCCGAACATCAAAATCGCAAATCCCGGCAATCGTTTTCCCAAAGTAGCGAATCTCATAATCCTGCACGCCGCTTTTGCCATTGAGCAGTGATTCGCGAAAATCACCCACGGTGTTTCCGTTGGGGGACGTTAAGCCAATTCCGGTTATCACGATTCGCTGGGAATCAGGTAGATCGTCGGGTTTGGGAAACGAAATCATGTGTGTCCTTAGTTACGTGGTTTGTTCATCTATAATTTACGATTTCGCCAGATAATTACAAAGGGTTGGAGCGTATTTGGAGGCGAGATTAACCGGAAAATTACGTTACGGTGACACTTGCCGGAATTCGAGCACTGATTTTTTATGTGCTTGCACCATGACCGAATTGAGAATCCTTTGGTCGTATTCGACCTCAAGTTTCAAAACGAACGATTTCGACGGTTACGATCGCGCAAATCCGGTAATCTGGGCACCTCGCGGCCACTTGCGATTCGAATCAGAGACTCTCCGATTGGAGCGACTTTTCAAGTCGTCTCATTCCCTCGTCATTCGAAACGACTGGTTTATAGTCAAAATCCTGCTTCGCGCGACTAATGTCAAAATAGTGGTTCTTTGCGAGTTGGGCCGCAAGGAACCGAGTCATTCTCGGCTCAGCTTCGATGTTGAAAAGATGATGAATCGTTTCCAGTGTGTGACCAAGTCGTTTGGCCCACTGATAAGATATCGAGCGGCGCACGCGTGGGAGATCAACTAAAGCTAAAATTTCGTTTATCCAGTCCCAACAATTGACCGGTTCGTCTTGAGACAGAAAATAGGCGCTGCCACAGACGGGCGAACCCGCTTGCATAGCCTCGGCGGCCTGAATGTGAGCGATCGCTGCGTTCTCGACGAAAATCGTGTCAATTAGGTTGGTGCCATCGCCGACGCGGCGAAGTTGATTTGACTTGGCCCGCTGAATCAATCGAGGAATGAGATGGTGGTCACCGGGCCCCCAGATCAAATGAGGGCGAAGCGAGCATGTCATTAACTCCTCGTCGTCATTGGCTTCAAGAACATATTTTTCCGCCAACGCCTTGGAGTGGGGATAATGACATAACCAATTTTTGGCGTAAGGAGCGGATTCGTCGGTGTTGCTCTGGTGATGTCCGTCAAATGTCACGCTAGGTGAACTGGTATAGATAAGTCTCTTGATTTGATGTTGGAGGCAAGCCTCGACAACATTGCGAGTTCCGATGGTGTTGGTGCCGTGGAATTGTTTCCAAGGTCCCCAAATCCCAGAGATTGCGGCGGTGTGAAAGACCAGATCTTGACCAGAACAGGCTTCAAAAACACGGTCGAAACTTCGGACATCACCGATAACGGTGGAAACGTCCATGGACGCAAATGGCAGGTGTGGTTTTCGCACCAGAGCCGTCACATCGTACCCGCGCTCAAGTAACTGCTGGACTAAGCAAAACCCCAGGAATCCGTTGGCTCCGGTTACTAATGCCTTCACGTGAACGACTCTGTGGTTAAATTTACAAAAAGCGACGCCAATCAATGAGGCCCATTTTTCCGAGCTTTGTCGAAGGACCTAGTTTAAACGGCAAACCCTATCTTAACGACCCGTCTTGGAATTTATGCGTATAGAAAACACGTATCCCCAGATATTGTTCGCCTGTGAACTTCTTTCTTGCGGTGGCGGCAATTGCGGTTTGAGACGCACTCGATTCAAAGCTAAATTTAAGTATCTGACCGTTCCAATCAAAACAGAGTACAATTAGGGGACTCTGTATTCTTAAGGTTTTAAA
>JAAEMV010000433.1 GCA_024225195.1 Planctomycetaceae bacterium
CAAGAGTATTGCATTAAGTAATGGTTAATTCAAATGCACTGTGACGTCCGACTAACCACTCAGATGTTTTCAGCATTTAGACAAGCGAAATCTATGTCTTTCCTATTGCCTAACTTCCCGTCACTCACCTTCACAATTCCTTAACATCGCCTCGGTTAAGAGAAATCCTAAAGTCACTTCCAACCCCTAACTGACTATCAACGGAAAGACTGCCTTGATTTTTCTCAACAATCGCTCGGGTAATTGATAAACCGAGTCCCATCCCTCGAGCCTTCGTCGTGAACAAAGGCTCGATAATATCTTTGAGATTTTCACTCGCAATCCCGACACCGGAATCTTTAATTGAAAAAACAACGTGCAAAGCGGACACTTTTGAACCCACTGTTAAAACGCCACCGTCAGGCATCGCATCGCGTGCATTCCGAATGAGATTCCGAAACGCAATCGCAATCTGCCGCTCATCGACCATCACTTCCGGCATTCCCTCTCCAAACAAAAAAACTACATCGAGGTTCTCTGGCAGCCGAAGCGAAGAAACGACCGTGCGCAGCAAAGGTTCAATCGCTACCGGACACAAATTTGCCTCTGGCATGATCGCGACATCAGCAAGCGCGGTAATCACATTATCAACTGTCGAAACCTGTCGATCGATTCGCTCAAGATGCTCTCGCACCTTTTCAGTAGAGGGCTTTTTGGCATTGAGTAGAAAATATGCGGAGGTCTTTACGGCGTTAAGCGGATTACGAATCTCATGGGCAATCCCTCCAGCAACTTTTCCCAAGGTTGAGAATTTCTCACTCCGCACAACTCATCTTGAGCACGACGCAGCTCCTCGGTCTTTAATGCAACCTGCCGTTTCAACTCATCTTGCATCTCATTTTGATGCTGATGTGCGCGACGTTCGGCAAGCTTAAGCTCGGTTACATCTAAAACGGTTGCCACAAAAACCGATCTTGAGCGGAAAGAGGATAGCTGCAGATTCACCACCACCTCGTAAGACGTACCATCTTTCCTAACATGCTCCGTCTCAAATTGCAGGCTCTCACTCGCACCCTGCAAAAGCGGTTTGACCAGTTCTTGAAAGCCAGCTAAAGAAAATTTGGGATTGATATCAACGGGAGTCATCTCCGCCAACTCACTCGAGCTATAACCTAAATTTTTCCTCGCTCCCAAATTGACGAGCAAAAAGTGAAGATCCGACGCATCTAAAATGTAAGTCTCGTTAAGTGATTCCTCGATAATGCGACCGAGCGATTCCTGCTGCTCTTCGAAACGTTTAATACAGGCGTGGTCTCGCATAAATATTGCAAAGCCTTGCCTTCCATCGACCAATAGTTCGCTGACAGCGACATGGACGGAGAACGAAGCCCCCCCCTTGTTTCTTGCTGTCAATTCAGTCCCAACTCCAGTCTTCGCCAAGGAACGAAGTTCATCAATGCGAACCGACAATCGTCCCGCCTGTTCGTAACCCAACGACGGGATCAACATGGAAACATTTTCACCAACCAATTCTGCTTTTGCATAACCGGACAAAACCTCAGTCGCTGGATTGACCGTTTCGACAACCCCCAACTCGTCAATGGAGAGGATTGCGTCGACAGCACTCTCATGAATCGCAGCGAGAGTTTGAAAAGGTAAGTCAATTTCGTCGATCGGTTCCACGATTTCTTCTTTTTGATGAACTACGGCATGGGAAACTTCATGATACCAAGATTATTTCTTCATACGCGTCATAGGACCAAATTTTAAAAGGACAATGCGGCTTCCTATTTAGACAGATTCAACTGCCTAGATAGATTTAACTGCAAGGCGATATTAGTTGGAACTGAAGAACTCGCTCACCGTTTGATTGCTGAGAGAAGATCCTCAATTGTCGGTCGATCATGTGGCGTTTTACTAACGTGATGAATTCTCACAATTCCTTCCGGGTCCACCAAAACGTCACCCCCTAATTGCCGCCAATCCTTGCCAGGTCTCCCTGGGCGATGCCCGCTTAAAATTAGCCCCAAATAACGCACTACGGACGAAACCCCGTAAATCGCAGACCAACTTCCTCGCTCAAATCCGTAACGGCGGTAAAGCGAACGATCGCTATCCAACAGCAACGGCCACTCCCCCAACAGTGATTCTGCATAGGGATTAGCAAGCTGAAGATCGTCGAAGGTAATGACCTTTACGTCGACCCCACGTTCAACCAACTCGTTTTGTTCTTGCCGCAACTGCGACAAATGAGCACGACACGGAGGTCATCCTAAGTGACGATGGAAAACCAGCAATTGCCATCGACCTAATGTCTCGGATGAATCGTGCTCTCGCCCGAAAGTGTCTTTTAATTTAAATTCCGCTGCCTTCTGTCCCGTCCAAGATTTCATTTCAGTCCTTAAACTCGCCTAACGGTAATTGGTTTCCGCAGACATCAATCCAAAATATAAATGGCACCAAATGCTGCGAGATGGTACCCGCAAAATTACGCGAATATTTGCTAAAAAAATTACGGTTCGAATGGATTCCAAAACAAAGGACCCGATAGACTACCGTAGACTCAACAGGCACGCGAAAGCTCATCGCCGATAAATATCTGCTAACATTAAACCCATCCAGTTGAGCCTTCTAAATTTAGGGCAAATTAAACGACAACACAAAGGAAAGAGCTCTTGTGAACAAAGTCATCTCACCGCTTAAAATCGCTGAATCGCTGACGGAGTTATGGTCACCCAGAATTGTGGGCGAAGTAGATGACGCCTACGTAAAAGTCGCAAAACTGCAGGGCACTTTGACCTGGCATGCTCACGACGAAGAGGACGAAATGTTCCTTGTCCTGAAAGGCCAACTAATTATTGAGATGGAAGAAGAAACGGCAATTTTGAATGAGGGCGATTTCTTCGTGGTTCCCCAGGGCGTCCGCCACAACCCTATCGCTAATGAAGAGTGCCTCATTTTGCTTTTCGAAAAAAAAACAACACTCCACACTGGCGGTATTGAACACGCCAAAACAAAATCAATCGATGAGCAATTGCCGTAAAATCAGCTGCATCCCTCGAATTTCGCCGCAATCCCTTCAGTTGCCATCATCGCAACTCATTTAAATTCGTATGGTAAAACCCAGAGCAGCCAGCTAAAACCAGCCTGTAGGTTTAAACGAGACTGCCATGCTTAAAAAAATCTTTATTAACTTTTTCCTGATCAGTTGGCTATTAGTCCTAGCCATCGACTCTGCCCCCATAACAGGGCAGTGGCATCAGCAATTAAAAGACCGATTAGATCCTTACCTCGATGTTACTGGTTTATGGATTGGTGGCTGGCAACTTTTCGCCCCGGAACCTGACAAGGTAAATTCCTACATCAGTGCAGAAGTTCGATTCGCAGACAAAAAATCCGCTTTTATTCGCTCACCACAATGGCGACTCATGTCAGCTCCCGAGCGTTTCATCAGTTTCCGCGAGGCTGAATATTTTGACAAAATCCGATTAGACAACAATGCAGCAGCATGGCCTGCGTTATGCAAATTCTGGGGCAACACCGCCGAGCATCCCGATGGCCTGGATATCCCCGCAAAAGAAATCATTCTAAAACGGCACTGGGTCGTAATCCCCAAACCCAACCAAGAGAACTTGTTACAATTTCCAGCACCGCCGAAATGCAACCGAGATTACATCATTTACGCGAAAGAACTAAACGTTGAACCCTCTCAATAAAGCGTTCGAAAAAACCCGAGGTGCCTGGGATTTTTTTTTCACAAGAAATCGCATCTTGGGATCTTTGCGCTTATCCGAATCGGATACGCCATAGTTCTGTTGATTAACGTTCTTACTTGGTGGCCTTTTCTGGAGATTTGGTTTGGTGAAAACGGCCTAGTTCCATTCGAAGTTTCAAAACAGATCGTGGACGAGAATACGATCACTCTCTTTGAAATTTTGCCGCGGACATCCTTCGCACTTTGGACTTGCTATCTCATCCTAATCGCCAATGCGGTCGCACTTGCGTGCGGATTTCTAACGCGACTTCAATTGTTTTCAATTTTCATCCTCTATAACTCATTCGTCCATCGGAACGTTTTGATCGTCGATGGCGAAGATACTGTTTTTCGCTTGATGGCTTTTTATCTTTTCTTTTCGCCGTCGGGGTTTTATTTCTCTGTAGACAACTGGATCCGAAAGAAACTCAACCAATTCACAACCAAGGCGAAGCCCACCATCGAGTCACCACCGCCTCGAGAATTTGCAATCTGGCCACTGCGTCTAATACAGATTCAAACAGTCACCATTGTCTTATTTTCCGCCTTCGAAAAATTGCATGGCGGCGACTGGATCGACG
>JAAEMV010000434.1 GCA_024225195.1 Planctomycetaceae bacterium
ATAGGGAAATCCGTAAACGGAGTTATCGCTATTGTCAGCCACGAGAGCCGCAAACTCGTTGTAGTAATTCGAATTCTGCTGGGCCGCATCGAAAAAGTAATCTGTCGATCCGAGGTCAAAGAACTGTTGACTGTCCAGCAATCCTAATTCTGTACCATCCACCAACGTGGTGCTGCCCCAAACACCCAAATTGAACCCTGCGAATACATCCCGAATGGCGGCGGCTTCGTTGGAATTAAAACTGGTCTTTAAAACTCCGTCAATGATCGCCTCCGTAGGGTTGGCTTTGTAAATTTCCTTTCCTGTAAAAAATTCACTGCCAAGTATCAAGCTCTCGATGGTGCCCTCGCCATTAAATTGGTCAAGCACGATATCTCCGGATGAGTTGACTGTGCCACGAAGGTTAAAGTCATTTCCGTATCGATCCGATTTGACATGAACTTGATTGCCAATCAATCCGCTCTGCAGCGCATTGTGATATTGGCCAATGTCTCCGTAGGGCGAAAAATTGGGTACGGCATCCGCCGTTGAGGGTGCAATAATACGAACCACATTCCCGATGCCCGCGAT
>JAAEMV010000435.1 GCA_024225195.1 Planctomycetaceae bacterium
AGGCTTGCTGCAAGGAATGGAAGTTGGCGATGTCACCGTTGAACTCGCTTGCAAATTACTGGAACTGCCCCGCACACTCGGTGACTATCCGGAAAACGGACAGTCAATCCAAGCATTCGACGGGCGTTACGGACCCTATGTCAAATGCGAAAAGGAAACTCGGTCGTTGCCCGCAGGAGTTTCGCCGCTGGAAGTGACCTTGGAAGAGGCGATCGCCCTGCTGAAAGAACCCAAAAAGCGAGGAAGAGGCACCCCGAAAGAACCTCTGCGTCTGTACGAGCAACCATCGCCCGTCACAGAGAAAGAGGTCAAAATCCTTGATGGTAGGTTCGGCCCTTACGTCACCGACGGCGAAACGAATGCTTCCCTCCGGAAGGGCATGGACCCGAAAGAGATGAAATTCGAAGCAGCTTTGGACCTGCTTGCCGAACGTGCCGCGAAAGGACCCTCGAAACGCAAGAAGAAAGCGAAAAAGAAAAAGGCTGCGAAAAAGAAGGCAACGAAGAAAAAAGCAACCAAAAAGAAAGCCAAGAAGAAAGGCGTGCCTAAAAAGAAGTCGTGATGGCTAGACCAACACAAGTTCACGCTTAACCAGCAAGAACATGAATACGCCTGGCTTGCGAAACAGAATCACGCGTGTTGCCGAAACTGGACGATGCGACTGTCGGGTTTGCCTAAAGTTTCATTAGAGCGCCGCGTTCACTGAGACTTGTCGTTCACTGAGACTTGGCGTGCACTGATACTTAGCGTTCACCGAAACCCAGCACCCGCCGAAGGTCAGTGAGAACCTGGTAACGAAGCGACGCAGGCGTAACTCCTTGCCGTTCCCTTTAGACAGCGGCACTGGCGAATGAAGCTCTTGCATCAATTGCGGGCAAGTCGCAAAAGACTTGTGCGGTCGAGCCTGACATTCTTTTGTTGGATGCCTTGATTCGCGACTGCGAGCTCAATGGTCCCAAAAGGTTCCCGACAACGGAGATCAGCCTCACTGCGGTCAGCATGTCGCGTCGGCCAGATAGGCGTGCCGTAAAAGCCAAGAAACCCTCTGCACATGAATGGCAGGCAGGAGTAACGGGAACCTTGCAAACGCAAAAACTCGAGGTAAATCTTCGCATTTGGCTCGTCGCACGCCGATGACAGCGACCCGAGGGAGCGATTTCCGCCGGTTTTAGCCAAAATATGCGAGAATCACACCACAACGGGGGTCCACCTGACGGGAACCCCCATCACAATTTGCGAGCAGCTTCCCAAACATGCTCAGGAGCAGAAAAACGATGGCAGGAAGCGAACGCGTCAGGGAAATTCGTCGTCTCAGAACACGACGAAAGAAAACA
>JAAEMV010000436.1 GCA_024225195.1 Planctomycetaceae bacterium
ATAAACACCGATTTGGAACATTACTGGCAGCAGGTTATTCTATTGAAGTGCCGTTGGGAAAACTGCCAACAATCCTGTCTTAAAGCAAAAGCAATTTGAAAGCCGTCAAATCCATGAAACTAAATTCAATCATTTTTTTAATTGCCATTTTGATTGCGGCCCATTGCCACGCGAACAACAGCAATGCAGATAACTGGCCTCAATGGCGTGGACCGACAGGGGATAGCGTCGTCGCTCCGGGGGCCTACCCAACCGAGTTTTCGAAAGATGAAAATGTGCTTTGGAAAGTCAAACTTCCGGGACTGGGAAGCAGTACGCCGGTGGTCTGGGACAAGAAAATCTTTGTTACTGGCGGGGACAATGGTAACGACAGCGTTCAGTCATACGATTGGAACGGAAAATTAAATTGGAAAACGACCTTTGGCCCAGAGCGACCGGGGAAACATAAAAATGGTAGTGGATCAAATTCGTCTCCCATCACGGACGGAAAAAACATCTACGTTTATTTCAAGAGTGGAACCGTTGCGTCACTTACGC
>JAAEMV010000437.1 GCA_024225195.1 Planctomycetaceae bacterium
AATGAAAAAACGGGTGGTTTAGGAAGAGTATACCAATCAGGTCAAATCGGTTACAGACGGTTTTTAGGGTTGTATTATGGGCGATTCAGGAATGCACGAACACGGGGGCATTTTTGCTATCACTGAACAAGCCAGCACGCCGAAGAGCAAACGGGAGTGGTTTTGCCACATTTTTGCCAGCTAAATTGCCCGCGATTTGCGTTTGCAGGGCCAACTCAGGAGTCGACCCGATGATTCGTAACATGATCTCAACCGCTGTTGCAGCGGTTATGTGCCTTACCGCAGCAACCGCAGTGGCGCAAAACACAGAAACACATTTGCCGAATGACATGTTTTCGCAGTACGCGACGGCGAGTGGTGCCAGTGCAATCAATGCAGGAATTTATCCAGCGCCTCATTACTCTCCTGCGCTGGGCGGACACAGTTATTACACCTACCAGCCGTTGATGCCGCACGAGATGATGTATGCCCACTCTCGTAACTACTTCAACTATTACAACACCAATCAATGCGGTCACCCTGATTCATTGACGAAGACTTCGATTCGATGGCAGAGTGGTCAGAATCACATTGCTCCGATCCGGCAGAGTCATTGCTTGTCAAATCTGACTTACCGCCTTCAGGCTCACAAATACGGTCTTAACTGTGGCAACTGCGGCGATAACGATTGCGGTGGGCAGTGTGGTCGATCAAAAAAGTTCTTCAATCACGGCAAAATGGGATGTCGAAGTAACGACTGTGGTCAAAAAAGTTCCTGCGACAGCGGTTGCTCAGCAAATTTGAGCGATCTAACGCTTAATCGATAAGCCGGTTTTCAGTTCACGCAAAACCGTTTGATAGACGGTTATCCTCAATCAATACGGTTACCTGGGGTCAATCCAATGAAAAAAATTACTTTTATTATCGGCGTCG
This sequence comes from Planctomycetaceae bacterium, assembly GCA_024225195.1. GTDB lineage: Bacteria > Planctomycetota > Planctomycetia > Pirellulales > Pirellulaceae > Mariniblastus. Next base: position 913 of record JAAEMV010000437.1, read on the forward strand.
TAATGGTTGCGATGCTAGTTTCGATGTCAGCAGACGCAAATGCTCAGTCGCGGTTTCATTCACGCATATCAAAAGGTGCGTCAGGAAATCGAGTGCCCGTCTATACCACTGCTGATGCAGATGGGATGACAATGAACGGCTACCAAGGTCGAGTCAACATGGCACGATCACTTAAGATGGCGTCCCACAATTCGTATTCGCCTGCTCCGTTTTACACCTACAGTAATCGTGGGCTGAACGCTGGTCGTCTGCATCATCAAAATCAGATCGAAGCCGCACAGTCTCCGTGGCATGGTGAGTACATGGGATGGCAGTGGCGTCAGCCAACGGCCTTGATCGTGCCTCCGACTGCGAGTTATCAAACCAGTTACGGCTGGGGAGTTGGTCAGACTAAGAGCACTCCAATCGTTCATCAGTTTGGCCGTCAGAGCGTGCCAACTAGTGGTGCTGGTGCTGCGTCCTACAAAAAGACGCCCTACTGGCCCAATAGCACAGAGCAATTTGGAATCTACCCAGTACGTGCTCCTTGGTAGTCGAAAAGAGACGGATGACATCGTTTTGACGACGATCGTTCCAAAGCCCGAAGCGACGGTTAGCCCCGTTTCCTCGGGCTTTTTTAATGTTTTGACCGCGAATCACGAATGGCCTGAAATCTGCAAATAGGTTCCTTTGTTAGGTTTTAATCAAGGGAGTCCAAATCATGTTTCTATTTCCAATCTTGTTAGCCATCGGAAGCATTATCACGATCCCATTCGCCCTGACGGTTTGTTGCCCCGTTAAGGAAAGTCGCTGCATTTAAGGAAGCCAGGCAATCGACTGAACGGCTGGATCAATATGCTTTGCTGCGAGAGTGCGGTTCGACGCACTGACGAGTCAATTGCCGGTCAATTGAAACTACGGACGTCAATTTATTTCTGTGTGCTTTCGAGCA
>JAAEMV010000438.1 GCA_024225195.1 Planctomycetaceae bacterium
TCGATGGGGTATCGGAAAAATTAATTGAAGTTCAACGTTTGACCTCCGAGGGTCAAATGCTTTGGTGGAATACAAAGCTCCCTTATCAATCCAACAGAGACTTGCCGAGCAAACAATTTTGAACGCCATCGCCATAGGTGACAGAATTTATTCAAAATCCACCTTCGAAAAGCTCGAAAAATTTCGACCGCTTACCCCGGATCTAGAGCTCGCTTTACTTAAACTCGCAATCGACCTGTCCGCCAGCACGACGGAAAAACAAAAAAAACAAAACTGGATCTCACTCGCGTTTAATCGATCTCAATCAATTAAACGTGAACACGGGCCTTACTGGGGCCGACGTGCAGAACTGATCCTCATTAATACAGTGGGAGTTCCAGCAGCAGCCACAGGAATCGATTCAACTGGAAATGATTCAACTGGAACCTCTCAATCCCCCCCCAATGTCACCAATCAACCCAACAGCATTGAACTCGAATTATTAATTCGTTTGGCAACAGAGGCAGAACGTAAAAAAGAATGGGACGACGCATTAAATGCGCTTCAGCGGGCGTCAGATTTAGCAAAATCTCAAGCCAATTCCAAAACAGTTTTGAACTTGCAAATTCGCCTCGCCAAAATCCTTGAAAATCAGGGAAAACACAGACTGGCAGCAGACCGACTAACCACCAACGCCATGGAATATGCCGCTGAACCTGTCGCCTCAGCAGCGCATCTAATCGGTTGCTGGAATTACGCCAAATCCATTTCAGCCAAAGATCCCGAATCGCGTCCACCATTTCAAACGCTACTCATTCAACACCTCCAACAATGGCCGACGGCCGCCAGTTCCAACCAAGCTAGAATCTGGTTGGCACAAGAACGTATTAATCTTGGCGATTGGGAACGTGGACTCGAGCTTTATCTAGCAGTTACCAATTCGTACCCTCAGTTAAATCTGGCCATCGATCAGAGCGTTACTTGCGCTCGCCAGACTTTAAAGCTTTCCAATGCCGCAACGCCTCAGAAGTTTAAAAAAATAGTATCCCAACTCTCTTCACGGGCAGAGGCACTGCCTCCTGATACGACACTGCGAACCAAACTCGAATTGGCGCAATGCGAAATTGATTGGCAATTTGGCTCACAGCAGTTGCTGAAGAACAATCGAGAAAAAATTGCAAAAATTGCAACAGGCGACAGCACGGGCGACTCCGCCTTGGCCAACGCATTGTTGGTTGCCCTCTATGCGGAATCCGACCCTCAGACGGCCACCCAACGCGTCGCTGCCATCGGAGACAATTTGGAAACGCTGCAACGGTGTGAACAGCTTTTAAATTCCTCTCCTGTAGAAGCAACGGCGAACCAAAATCTTAACGCCGTTAAACTCGCGATCATCAACACAGTACTTGAGTTGCCAGAAATTCAGCAAACTGACAATGCAAAACTAAAAGCCAATTGGAGACTTAAACAAGCAGCGGTGTTGATCGCACTGAGACAATACTCAAAAGCATCGCAAACGCTAACTGAGTTGGAGCAAAAGTATCCTAGAAATGCAGAAATTCAAATGCAACTAGCGCGAGCACTGACCGGAGAGCTGGAAGAATCCAGCCCCGAGATCCCGCTTAAAAAATGGCGGCGGATCGCAACTCGCTTGAAAAAGAACACCCCGAATTGGTATGAAGCCAAGTACCAAGTGGCACGCTTGCTATTGAAATCGGGCGACCGTGAAGGCGCAGCCAAACTGTTGAAATACATGAAAGCTATCCCGCCTGGCTGGAACCAATCGAAACGCAAGCCGCAATTTGAGTCGTTACTGCTCGAAAGCACACAGAAATAAATTGACGTCCGTAGTTTCAATTGACCGGCAATTGACTCGTCAGTGCGTCGAACCGCACTCTCGCAGCAAAGCATATTGATCCAGCCGTTCAGTCGATTGCCTGGCTTCCTTAAATGCA
>JAAEMV010000439.1 GCA_024225195.1 Planctomycetaceae bacterium
GAAGTCCAAGGACAACACGTCTTCAGGGTCACAAGCAATGGATTGCTTGTGCATAATAGTTATGCCGATGACATCGCAAAGCTTGCTGGTGACACCGCAAAGAAGATTTTTGGGAAGGCCCCAAAGAGAATACCAGCCTCTGAAAAGCAGGTGAAAAGTATGGCGAAACGAATCCAAAAAGAGCTGGGCAAAGATGCACGTCGGGAATTTCATGATCTCAAAGACAAAGCTCTAGGGGATCGCACCATGCAAGAAGCCTTGGATGATGCAGTTTCACTTTTCGAAGATGCCGGTAAGGAGGTGCCTCCATGGTTGCGCGACCGCTTAAGGTAATCCCAGAAAAAGCAAAGCTACTACTTGAGGAATTAAGAGGTCGATCATGCACGTTACAGCGAATCGGCAGCGACAAAAGTCTGTTCATCGGCATTGGCGAGATCGACACTTCGGGTACGAAACCTCACGCCGAAATTGAATTCGGTACGTACGACTGTGCTTGGCGAGTTGCTCGTGAAGGGAAGGTTATATGTGGCAGTGACGATGCCGTCGATGAAGTGCTTGAGCTTGAAAACTGCTTTTCAGCAGTAGTTCTTGGTGATTTCATGGCCTTGCAGCAACTGTCTGAATTTGACGTACGTCTGGCGTTTTCGACTGGTGTAGTCGTCGATATCATGTGTACGATCAGTGACGATGACGAAGTGATACACGTGTTTTTTCCGCGCAAAGAGGTGTTGACGTTTCAGCCGGAAACAGGTTGGCGTTTTGGGAGATCAGACGAACCTTGGGGCTAAACTGTAGCCCCAAGGGTAGCAGACCTTCCATGGGGCCGCGTCGGAGCGAGGCAAGCCGCCAAGGCGATCGAATCGGGTCAAACTTCAATCAAAGTCGCGTCACGTGACGATGCCGCAGAAGTGGTTTGGCGAATGTTCAGTTCACGC
>JAAEMV010000440.1 GCA_024225195.1 Planctomycetaceae bacterium
CTGGTGACGAAAAAGTTGCCCAACCATATTTCTGGAACAATAAGCGTCGTGGCTGTTGTTCACAACCGACATACATATATGGAAAAAATGCGAGAGGCGGTTACCGGTTTTTGACAGTTATCTCGTCAATCTGGTTTGAGAATGGTTCGGCCAAAATATTCTCGTTAGGCCGTTTTCCATCGATCGAACTCAGAAGGGAGTAATTCCTTCAAAGTATCAGGAGGCATACAGGCGGGGTCGTAGGTCAAATCAAACTGCCTAAAAACCATTCCGAACCGTCGGGCGCTTCCCTTACCACTTCCTGCGGCACCTTTCCGTGGGCGATTGGTAGTAGGATCAAAATACAAATTGTTTGCCGCTCTGATAATCTCCTGACTTGCAAGCACCTGCTGTCTGCCGCCAAACTGCTCCAGGATTTCGCCATGAATTGCAAGAGGGTACTTATTATTACGGGGAGCGATGAGTAAAAATTTTGCATTTTGAGCGTGATCTCGAACCAATTGCCAAGGGGAGCGGACGAGATGGCGATAATAATGCCGATAATCGGAACTGAGAATATAGAGATATTCTGCTTTAAGATTCCGACTTCCACTTGGTTTTGGCGGACAAAGGCTTTCAAACCATAGCAGGGCTAATGCGGACCATAGGCCTTTGTCATTGGCTATGTCACTAGAGTCTAAATCGCTCAGCAGGCTATTCAGACGGTTTCCAAACACATACCTGTCAGAAAAAATACCAATGTCAGTCGGCGGTTCTATTTTTGAAGATACAGACTCCGATGTTGCTGGATCATGAAGAAGTTGCGTGGGTGCCGGTCCAACAGCTCCTTTTCTGAGATATTCACCAAACAGGGAAATCCCCCTTTCGTTCAACTTATTCAACCCCATAACCATTTCCTGCTATTCTTTCATTGCTTTGATTTGTTTAATAAAACGATGTCCATTAGTGAAACTTTTAACAGAACGATCAATCCAGTCAGATCTGTCATCATCCGTTCCTCTAATATCCGGCGGTTCGTCGGCTATACCCAATTCAGTCTTGCAAAATTGTTTCCACTCTTCTTTCCAGCTTTCACTTTCGTCACCATCACCATCTGCATCTTTGACAAGTTCTTCCAATACGATGCGCAGAGCAGCGGGGAGCAAAAAGCCCTGTACGAGCGGGTTTTGATTCAGCTTATGTTTAACTTCTGGTATAGTATTATTCAGGATCAGTACTGGTCGGCTGTCAGGAATTATTTCTACTTTCCAGACTTCTTGTCCAAGATCTCGATAATAAACAGGGAATAGGCTTTTCCGACCGCTTTGGTCATCTTCACTGCGTGGCTGGATGCGTTCTGCCGATGCCAGCAGCATGCCAGGTGAGATTTCTGTATCGACAACTTTCACCCGGAACAATACTGATCCGCTACGGTCGACCTCATCAAGAATAAGCAATGGTGGTATGTCCAATGCCCCAATTGTGCCACAATCAAAACGCTGCCCCGATGCTCGATGATAAGCCTCAATAACTACTGATGCACTTTGAGCGAAATCATAGTCGTTAAAGTCTAATAAGGCTTTTGCTTTCAGCGGTTGGCCAGGCACAAATTCAAGCATTGAAATTTCGATATCTTCACGCTTTATGCGCTTTCTTCCCGTTGAGTTGATCCGGCGTTTCATGAAGTCTTATCCGCCGCTCTTGCTTCAACGATCAGATCGCGGTTCGTATCAAAGCCTACTACGTCAAGGTGAAATTCTGGTGAAGTAACTACCAGAGCCAATATATTTGAACTCAGAACCCTCACGTCAGATTCTTGCGATTTGATTTCAATTTCCTTTCCTTTTTGTAGATCAAAATCAAACGGACTGTAACGTTTGAAAGGATTTGCACCAATCATATCATATGCGAGTCGAATCCGTATTATACGTGGAAATTTCCATGCGGCAGCTCCGGGTCCCGGATAGATTTGAAATCCACCGCTTTTAGGTTGAATTCGAATGGCTGTTTCGTGTGGCTCAACAAAAGGTTTTGGCTTGGGTGACTTACGGTTTTGTCCAGTGGTGGAATCTTCTGGTTCTTTGATGGAAAAAAAGTCAAGTAGAACGTCGGTGTCTTCCATCTCCTCTTGCTCAGCAATCAGATCGTACAAATTTTTCAATGAGTGCCGGATAGTCGCCAACGTCTCTTGTGGCATACGCCAACCATTTTTCAGTTTTTCAGCATGCGGATTCCATCTTGTGTGGGCAGGGTTCTCAGCATCTCCAAGAAATTGGGCAATCTGTTGGTCATTTGCCACCAACGCCCCGAGGGCCATGGCCCCCAAGAACTGGCGCCTTTCTCTCGATAAGATAATTGGACCTCTGGAAAATAACGCGAATGGTTGGTCGCCATCAGGTAAAGACTTAAGGTAGAGGTCAATATAACTTTTCACATCAGGATCATTCTTGGGGCGCAACAGCACTGGCACCCGCACACTAACGAGGTTTCCGCTTGCGTACTGCTCTTTCAATAATTCAACTTCCTCAGCAGAAAAATGATTCTCGCTCAGTTCCGACTTTCCGACATCAGCTTGAGATGTGAAGTCAGGTATTGCGCCGCGGACTGCATCACTGACTTCTTTCACAAATCCAAAAGGAATATGCCCTTGCGAATACTCTTGCGCAATCTTAAGAAATGAGCCTGAGTTGATAACTGTTTCACCAACTTCAACTTCTAGCTTTCCAGAAAGGATAGGGAAATAATAGTTGGCAACTACTCCAGAAATAATTGCGTCCTCATCAATTCCGTTCGCAAGATAGGGGATAAGTATGGATAATCCTGATTGTTCGGCGCGTTGCAACCCAACAAGATTAGAAAATTCCTCAATTTTTTCTTGGTCGGAGATCGGACGCTGAAACGTATTTTCATAACGGTCTGCAAACCAGAAGCCATGTGGATGATAAGTGATATCCCCAATATCATGATGTTCCAAAACTGTCTGCCCCATCAGCGAAAGACCGGCATCGCCGTGTCTTTTTGTCATTCCAAAGAATGCACGTACTTGGGATGCTGAGGAGAAAACGAGTTTTCCAAGACCCCAGCGCCCACCTTCTTTTCCTGATTTGTTTGAGCGAGCAAAATTTCTCCAAAAACTTGCGAAATTTTCACCATCCTGTGCGTCAAAACGACCGGTCAAGCCAACTGTGTTGAAATCTTCAATCGCCAGAATTCTTATAGTTTCGTTGTTATCAAATGGCGCGCAATCAAACTTGCAGGCTTCAATATGCGGGCGCAATGCCTGGAGGTATTCCCCCAACTTTTCCGCGTCATTACCCTGTAGTTTGCTGAGCTGGAAGCGGACTTTGATAGGCCCTGTTCCTGAGGCTGCATCTGAAGAATTCTGAATTACCTCTCTAACAAGAGCTTCTCCAAGATCAACATCATCATTGTTGAACTGATCCCCTTGGTTGGGGTCCATTCGCACCATCGACGGGGGAACAGATTCAAACTCCCAATGTCCCATTACTACTCTCTCAGTTTAAACACTCGGTCGCGATCATCAGATTTACCTTCAAAAAGTGTTTTTGCCACGTCAATTTCTTTCTGGAGTGTTCGGAAAATTTTTTTTACATCATCTTCTGAGTATGAATAAGCGCTTTTATTTGAAAGATTCCCAATCAAACGAATATCCTTGATCGTCCGAGTTACACGTGACTCGGCAAGGTCAATGAATTTCTGTTTTTTGTCACGCATTGCCAATCCTAAACAATATGTGCGTAACATTTATAAAATGTTATATGCAAAGTCAATATATAGCAAATATATAAACAATATCGAAATTGACAGTACGAATTTTGTTCCAAATCCTAAAACTGGTGAAATCACCGCTGTCTTTGTTGGGACAATTGAATAAATTGATACAAGGTCATTAGCCAGCCTTGCTGTTGTGTTTTGAACGTTATATGCAATGGTTGGGGCGACACGAGTTGAAGGTTATTTGCCCTCATTTGATCAGTCTGGTTTTGAGATATCCCGGGCTCAAGCGTCAATAGATGCTTAATTTCAATGCGGGCGGCTTCCGGAAGAACCTGCCGCCACCGATCTTTGCAAGTTGATTTCGCCCCCAGCATGGTTAGGCGAGCAGCGGGAAACTCATCGTCATGGTATTCTGCTGCCCCCGGAAACAGAAAATCCGGTTTGGATTTGTTCTCTGTAAGCGCTCCCCGGTTAAAACGTAGGTCAAATGTATGAAATATTGCCTCCAGGTGATTTTCCAGTGCAGCACCCATCCGTGACTTGCGCCTGTTTTGCACACTCAGTGAAAATAATAAAAACCCCTCTACGTCAGCTCCATCACCAGCAATAAAACCATCTTTCAGTCGATCAGACACAATATGGCGTTCAAGTCTGCGAAATAGCTGCTCTTCCCGCTCTATCCAGGCCAGCAAAGCCATATCAGGATCGTCCCGTGCACCAACATTTTTAAGAGAAGACCGTGCAAGTTCTGACATTTCCCTGGTTGTTGGAAACTTCAAACCAAACTGCTGGATCAATGCATCCAGAAAGTCAGACTCAGGTTCTTCCAGTTCAATACCCAGCTCGTCCATAATATAACGAGCGGTAAAGTCAATTTCGGCTGATGTATTCTTTTCAATCTCTTGCGAAGTGAAACTTAAAGTCGGCTGGTCCTCTATCCCGAATAACCAAAGCAACTGGTTCTGAATCGTACTGTCAGCCGGTGTCACAATCACCATTGCTGAGCCGTCAGTGCGTCTGGCAATAAACAACGTATCGCCTTCGCTTGCCATTTCCGAAATAGGAGTTGTCGGGAAATATAGACGATATTCCGAACGGTTAGGGTGATCCCGGCGAGCATCATACCAGGTTAGAAAACCATCTTCACTGATACCTTCCTGCTCCACTCCCAACCACACAAACCGCGCCGGAAACGTGCGGGGTTCTTCTTCACCAAGAATTTTTTTTAACTGGTGAACCCCGTTGAACTCGTGCTGGTTGGATTGTTTTGTATCTGCTTCAACAGCACTCAGCCGCTTAACCACAACACCATCGAAATAATCGGAAAGCAGCCCTCTGTGGATCACTGTAATTTTTGCCCCCGCATCTCGAAATAAAGTTCAGTAGATGTAAGCCAGCTTGCGCAATTGTCGAGCACCTGTTCCAATGGTAATTGTTCACGACCTTTCAGGGCGCATTCCCATACAACTCCATGCCGCCAGTCAATTGAATCCAGAGCCTCGTGCACCTCATGGTCCTTCTCCTGATTTCGGATTATCTTCTTTTGCCAAAAATCAGAGCGTGTCGATGGCCATTTGAACAGATGGCAGTCGTGTCCATGCCAAAAACAACCATGAGCAAATATGACGGCCCTGTAGCGGGGGAAAACTATATCAGGTTTTCCCGGCAGTTTCCTATCGTGCAGGCGAAACCGAAAACCCATGGCATGAAGCCCTTGTCTCAAAATCAACTCTGGTTTTGTGTTCGTGCTCCGTATGCCAGACATCATCCGGCTGCGAACTTCCGGAGAAACAACATCAGCCATTTGCTGTAACTACTTCCGGTTCCATTCTGGATAAAGAAAGATCGTTGACGCTTTGTAAATTCGATTCCAGAGCCTCAATTAACCACGGCTCCATATAGCGTGCGACTGATTCAACAACAGGAACAACAACAGCATTGCCAAATTGTCGATAGGCTTGAGTATCTGAAACTGGAATGTCCCACTTTCGTTTGCCATATTCAAAACCCATCAGTCTGGCACATTCTCTTGGTGTCAATCGGCGCGGCCGTTTCTGCGGTCCCTGGCTTACCAGAACTTCTGAGCCATCTTTGTAGTAGCGGGCAGAAAGTGTTCGGGTTACATCTTTGGGGCCGAAAACGCTGTAACCAAATCCATTACCCTTGGCCGCATGTTTTTTCTTGTATCCCTGAAGGTATTCCCACAACTTCGGAGTTAATGTGTATTTGTCCGCAGGACTGGATTCCAGAATACTTCCAAGGGTCGGTCCTGCCTTATCGGGAAGAGGCATATACTCAAGATCAAATCCATTTTTCTTTTTGAAACCGACAATAAATATCCGTTCCCGGTTTTGCGGAACCCAGGGGCTTGATCCTATTACCCGCCAACTAATGCGATAGTGCAGTTCCTTTTCAAGAACGTGTTTAATAGTTGCAAAAGTCTTGCCCCTGTCATGACTCACCAGGTTTTTGACATTCTCCAGCAAAAACGCTGTTGGCTTGTGATAGTCGATAATCTGTGCCACATCAAAAAACAGTGTCCCTTGCGTGTCGCACATAAATCCATGTGGCCGACCCAGAGCGTTTTTCTTTGATACCCCAGCAATAGAAAATGGTTGGCAAGGGAACCCCGCGACCAGTACGTCATGCGCTGGTATTTGGTTTAAGCTTGCCTCATCCTTGGTGAACTCGCGAATATCACCACCAAATACATGTTCATCGCCATCACGAAAATTCTTGACGTAAGTGTCTCGGCTGAAGCGGTCCCATTCACTGGAAAAAACGCACTTTCCACCAATGGCTTCAAAGCCAAGGCGCAAACCGCCTATTCCGGCAAACAGATCAATAAAACGAAATTTGGCATTTCCATGTTGTTCTCGGCTGCAGTCTGCCATCAATTGCAACATACTCATCGCCAGTGCTGAAGGCTTGCATTCTCCGTTTTCATAACGGTATGCTGACCGGCTTGAAACCTTTACAATTCTGGCAGCTTCCTCAAGAGTTAGCCCTGCCTGCTCTCTGAGCAGTTTGAATTCTGTTTTTTCTCCGGATTGTATTTGCACGTACTCGAATCCCCAACTGTGTCAATTCTTGCCAATCTGGCACACTTCGACTCAGGGTGCAATATAAATTTGTTCTTTATTTGTTCTTTGAAAATTAGTGTGGAATTGTTGCTGCAACGATCGCACTTTCGGGCTTGCAGGGGCCGGAACACCGGTTTTAGAAATAGTGCAATAAAGTCGTTACCAGGTGAGAAGATTTCGATGATTATTTACAAAACGTATGGAATTTTGGTCCCATGATTTAATTCACCCATATGTATACGAGCGCTTATCCACTCATCAGAAACAAAAAACACAACTGGAACTGGCGACTTCCTCAGGTTCACAGAAGCGGCCCAGGGCTTCTGTGAAGGCTCCGCTTCTTCATTTTACAAGGTTTGGAATGAAATCGTATAGTCTTTTGTTTCGGAAAAGATAGAAATAACATGAAGA
>JAAEMV010000441.1 GCA_024225195.1 Planctomycetaceae bacterium
AACATTGCAGGGAAAACTGACGGCCAGACAGCGAAGTTTTTTGGTAACGCGACTTCAGCAATCAGTTGACCAATTGGCCTCGGAAGGATGTCGTTTTATAAGTTTAGGGGCGTTTAATTCGATCGTTACCGCTAATGGGTTAAAGTTGACGCCGCCCAAAGGTTGTCAAATTTTGACAGGAAATACGTTGACAGTCGCCCACGCGGTTCACTGTATCGTTCAAAAGATGAACGTCGATAAGCGGCTTTGTGTGGTGGGAGGAAGCGGTAGCATCGGCTCTGCCGTGATTGAGGAACTACTTCAACATTCGGATTGCTTTGGCCAGATTGTCATCATTGGAAGCAAAGCCTCACCTCAAGGAAGGATTGCGAATCTCATTGCAGGCGATTCACTTAAACGCTTGGAATACTCCACTGATATTTCAAATGTTTCCGAGGCTGATGTGGTAGTTTGTGTTGCCAATACCAGTACTCCCATTCTATTCCCTCATAGTTTTCTGAATTCGAGGCAATTTGAGATTCTGGATTTGTCGGTTCCCCCTACCGTTTCAGCAACGACGTTTGAGTTACCTAACGTTCATGCGGTTGTTCCCCATGCGGGGTTGCATCTTCCCTGTGACCGTGAGCTCCACTTTGGGCCGCTCTTGCCTCCCGGTGTGACTTACTGTTGTGCGGTGGAGGCGATTCTTTGTGGGTTGCACCCAGAGGTGGTTGGCGACGAATCCTTGAGCGGAGCGATTTCGTTGGAGATGGTGCGTCGGTTGCAAACCCATGCCGTAAATGATGGCTTTTTTGTCCAATAAGGTTTGCAGAAATCGATGAGACAATTTCATTATAATTTTGGTTTGTCGCAGGAAGACGCCGTATCTGAATCACGTGTTGGGATTGTTGATCGTTCAGTTGCCTGTATCGCCAGTGGTGGGGAGGTGCCGCTGAATCTGATGGCGATGGGGGCAAGGCGTGTTGTGGCCTTTGACGCTCATGCCGGTCAGATTTTCCTCAGTCGCCTGAAGCTTTGCGCGGCGCTTCATTTGGATGGCTGGGAGGCCGCCGCTTTTCTGGGGTACCGTCGCTGTTCCACGACGCGTCGCCTCGAAATCTATCGGCAATTAAGGTGTTTTCTCGATTCCAAAGAACAGGGATGGTGGGACGAACAATTGAAACTTCTTCAGCGTGGCGTGGTTCTGCAGGGGCGGTATGAGCGATTTATCGGCACGGTCTCACGTTTGGGGAGGCTGGTATTTCCCCCAAAGGTTTTAGCTGAGCTTTTCGAAATTGATGATCGGAATGGTCGCAAACATTTTGTGGAAACAAAATTGGTGAATCGACGATTGAAGGGGCTATTTTGGTTTGCGTTTCGCGAAAAATATTATGGAGCTAATGCCCTGCCCGCAATCGCCTTGAGGCACAATTCGTCCGCTCTCTGGCAAGTGTTTTTGGATGGATTCAAAACAATGTGTATCGAAACGAATCCACGGGAAAATTACTTTCTTCAGCTCTACCTATTGGGTGAACTTCGTTTTAAAGAAGCGTTACCGTCGTACCTTACTCCTGCGGGGCAAGCTCGATTGAAAGCGAATTCTGGTGAGTTTGATTTTCAATTACAAGACGTCGCCAAGATTGCCGAGGAATCAGAAACGTATGATGTCATCTTTTTGTCCAACGTCTGTGATTGGCTGGGAGAAGAAGAATTTAAGCAATTGCTAAGCAATTGTTCCAGTCGTCTCAACCGCGGCGGATATATTTTTTGGCGTGCTTTGTATTCCGTGCTCGATGCTGCCAAAATTTCGGTTGACGGGTTGATCGCAACTGATTCAGCACACCGGCAGGAATGGGAGTTACAAGACCGCTGTCCGTTCTATCGTTTTCATATTTTAAAGCGAGATTGAATGGAATATCAGATTACTAAACTTGCTGTTCTGACTGATTCGCATTCAGCCGCATTGCGGCATTTGCTAAGTCGCGCTGAAATGCAGACGGATCAATTGGCAATGACGACCGAACGTTGGCCGGACGTAATGTTCTTACCTAATCTAAAGTCGACAGGCACGCTTCCCGTTGGCTTCTTTCGCAATGAAATACTCTGCGGTTTTGCTTTGTTTTGCCGGGAGAAACGCTGGTTGTCTGGCAAACCGCAGGAGGTCTGGTCGCTTTCCCGAATCTACATTACCCCCGAGGGACGCGGCTTTGGTTTTTTAGCGCGGTTGACGGAAATGCCGGAAGTAGTTGAATTAGCCAGGGGGAAGCTTGGGTACGCGAATGTCCTCGTCGGCAATCGAGCCGTGGAGTCTTATCTCGGCCGATCGAGTAAGCGTTTTCCCGCTCTGCCGAACCTGATTGAGATGCGCGAGAACGTCAGTAGTATTCGAGGCACGTTTGGGTTGCCAAAATATTCGAAGCGCATTGTTGTCCGTCGCGCAAACTCCGGTGATGCCGATGAGTTGTTAGAGGTTCTTCAGCAGCAACATCAAAAACGATTACTGGGAAGGTACTGGAATGAATCGACGCTCTCCTCTCTGACGTTGGGGCGGCCCGACACTGACTGGAGTAATTGGTGGCTTGCGGAACACAATCGCGAAGTGATCGGCGCGGTGTTTGCGTGGGAGTGCAGTCGTTGCAACCAAAATCGATTAAATGCAATGCCGCGACACTTGCGGATGATGGTTGGTAGTTGGAATCTGATCTTATCTCGATTGGGTTGGCCACGTTTGCCGAACTCCGGCGAAGTTATCCCAATGGTTTCGCTCAATGACCTGGTGATTAAACGCGAACAAGTTCAAGTCATTCGGGCGTTTACGAGAGAGATTGGGATGTGGGCCAGGCGTCGCGGCGTTCCACTTTTATTGTTAACCACCGACGCTGAGGATCCTGCTCGAACGAGTTTTCGTTCGCTGCTGGGTACCGAGCTCCGCTCACGTTTACTCATCTTAGGTAGCGAGAAAGAGAGCGAGAAAACTTTTCAATCGCTACAAGCGTTGCACTACTGCGATTCTGATTTGCTGTAACTAGCTTGCGAGAATAGGCGAGTCTCAGGTTTGAGAGTCACCACTACTGTCAGTTGTCGTCTCCATCATGAAGCACTTGGTCAATCACGATGCAGGCACAAAGAATTGAGACGTCATCCTCACCGTCGACGATGTCAACGCCGTAACAATCTGTCCAATCCCAGTACGTCTTGCTTACCGCTGCCACTTTCCGCCCCGATCGCATGAAATTAAATTCGTGCTGCCAGAAAGATCCCGCAATTTCATAATCATTAGGCCCGGGAACGTCGAGTGTAAAGTTTTGTTGTAGCCAGCTGAATTCTTTTGTTACCTCAGCAAATACTGAACCGTTAACAAGGATCTCGTAGCGCGGCATAAACGACATTAGTTTTTGTCTGATGAATGCCAGTTCAGTGCCTTTCATGTCCTGGAAAGATAGTTTGTCACCCCAAGAAAAGGCTTGGCCAGCAACTACAAACCGGTCGTTCCCTTGACCGTCCGTAATTGTGAACTGATTTCCCCAAGACCAAAACTTCTCCTTGATTTTGTAAATCATATGGTTTTCCGATAACGTTTTTTACAAATGCATTGGCTTAAATAGACGTTTGTTTTTTTGGAAAATGACGAAAAGTAAAACGCACCAGCAACAGTAGAATGAGCGTTGGCAAGGCGCCAAAACCGAATCCCACTATGTAAGGATATGGGGTCGCATTTTCAAAGCCGTAAGGCCCCAAGAGATAACTGCCAATCAGACCACCGACAAGTGATCCAGCTAAAATGCCACCTAGTGAATTAGATGATTTTGAACTTGGTACGGTGGATTCATCGGTTGGCTTGGGTGAAAGCATATTGGATTCGTTCATCAATCATATTCCCCATAAATGTAGTAGCATTTGATAGTTAAGGGCATGTTGCGAATGTAAGTTATTCGTCGACTCGCAAGATCTTCTCCATTTTTCTTCCCTTGGCTAACTCATCGACAAGTTTGTCAAGATATCGGACATTTCTTATCAATGGGCTTTCAAGTTCTTCTATTCTGTAACCACAAATGACCCCTTTAATCAGGGGCGCGTTTTTGTTGAGTTTGCACTTTTTGAAAAAGGTCTCAAAATTTACTTTGTCATCAATGATGGTTTTTAACTTCTTGTCGCCGTAGCCAGTAAGCCACTTAATCACTTCGTGTAACTCTTCCTTTGTCCTGCCTTTTTTTTCTACCTTGGTAACATAGTGCGGATAGACTGACGCAAAGGTCATCTTGGCAATCCGTTCTTCAGTACCGGGAGGAGGTGTTTTCATGGCGAATCATCGTCAGTTAGGTGCGGCGGGAAGTTGGTGATCAGTTAGACGTAAAAAGTGAACATTAAATAGAAGTACCTCGCGAAAGTTAGGTTACAAACTAAGTACGAGTTGTAATCTGTTTAATCTTTTTGGGTTAGGGAATCGGCCCTTTCTAACGCATTTCGTCTGTTGCTGAGTAACTGTAGGTCTACCGAATCAATGAGCGCTAACGCAAAAACTCTAGCGACGATTGCGATGAAAATGATTATGGCAGCCCCACTAATGATCTGAAGTAAGGTGATTGCAAAAACAAAGAAATCGTAGCCTTCGTTAATGGGTGCAGTCTTGTCGGCGATGTTGCTCACAAGAATAATCTTGAAAATCGTCCAAGACACGACCCCAACAATTAAGAAAGTACAAAGCAGATTGATGTAATTCCTCAAAGTAGAATAGGCAGAGACCAAAGCCACCTGCTTTTTACGTTTTTCTAAATCTACTTTGATTTCATTTGGTTTCATTTCGGTTCCTGCAACTTTGGTCTGCTGTCTGTGATCCCCAGGGCAACGGAAGCTATTCAATCTTTTAAAATCGTTACATCGCAGAGCGTTAACCTGCTTTTTCTCTCATGTTTTTAGGGGCTGAGCAAGTGCGTTTAAAATGGCAAACACGTATTTCGCCCCACCTTTCAGCGAAGAAGTTGGAAAAACACTGACAAATCCCCAACTCTCTCGGCCAAAATCATTACTGGCTTCATTCAGCTGATTGGTATCGAAAGAGGTACCCTCGGGAAAGCCAAAGGCTGTATCGACCGTTGAGTAAAGTATGCCCAATGCATTGACTTCACTTTTTTTCTTGGAGTTTATTTGGGTTTTCGCGCGAATGAATGTTGTTCGAATATCGTCCGAAACTAGGTCGCCAAGTGTTCGTAAAATTCAAGCAGATATTGGAAGCGAAACTTAATTTTGCCGGTGCGCATTGCTCGCCGGTGCGGTTTTGTTCAACTAATTCTTTTCAAGAATGACAATGGAAAGACTGCAATGACTGTCCGTTCCGCTGGTTGGGAAAGCATGCACCACGTCCCAGCCATCGGCTAGGTGTTCGTTAAGTTCAATGAGCGAGTCTTGTTTTTCTTGATCCCATTTTCTTCCGCCAAAACTAGCTAGACCTAACGACACGATAATAGATTTTTTCATTTTTTGACCTTCAAGTACGCAAGTTGAAATTTTGATTTTAGGAATGTGGAATCTGTTCGAGTCGATCCGACTGCGGAAAAAATCAATCGATCCCACGACGAGGTGTTCAGCTTAAACACTCGGGCTGATTTGCGGAAGGTTACCGTCGCAGTTAGGGTAGAATGGCAAATAGTACGCTGGTTGCCGTGGGGAAACTTTGGAGTTCAGTGGAGTTCCATGCCAACATAAGTCAATTGAGGTTTGCCTGTTCTGGTAACACGAACTGCCATTTTATCTTTTGACCTTGGGAGAATTTTTTTTGCCCAGTTTGTCCAAGAGGGATTTCAATCAAATCGACAATTCGATCTTTTGATTCGTGTAATGACCAGTCAAGTTCGATCTTAAGCGACAGAGAGTTTGGGGTGGATGATTGAATGGCGATGTAACCATTGAGCCCACCCGTGGTTCCGCCCGAGCTCCACGAAATGCCGCCACCTCCAAAGCCAGATATTCCTGGATCTGTCTGGCGAAAAGGGACTCGGATTTCGTTTGTTTTATCTAAAACACCTGGAATAACAAACGAGACGATTAGAACTTGTTCAGCTACATCTTCTTCGCATTGATAGTACTGAGCGATTGGAGAATTGGGAGCCAATGTGGAAGGGGAAGGCCGTTTCTCTTGTTGGTTCTGATGTTGGCCACAGCCTACCAATCCTAGGGTGCATAGAATTAAAACGGTCAGGCGAAATGTTTTAAGGTCCACGTTATTCAAAATTGATAAATCCTAAGGGGGAAATTAATTAGTGACCTGCGTCTCTCTCGGGAGGCACCGACCAATAATACTCAGGCATGAAGAATTTTAATTTACTGGCTCGGAATCGATAGGTGATGGTGAGATGATGGGTTGGATTTTTTCTAACAAACCCGTATTGGATAAAAGGTGAAACGTTGAGATCGGTTGAGTCGGGCAATGTTGAAACATTGAATTAAAGTGTACGATGGTGAATAGTACGCTTCTAACAGACCGCGATCTTCGAGCCATTCTATTGCAAATGGATTGGCCTTTTTTTGAGTAATAAATGTCCCCACCTGACGTATCTTCCGATCGCGACGCTGCTTCTCTTGTTGGTAGATTCTTTGGCGTTTTCCGCTACAGCAAGGAGGCGCTTGATCTTGTCTGGACTACCGACAGGCGATTAACTCTTATTCTGGCAGCCTTGACTGTTTTTGCGGGCGTGATACCGGGACCGATCGCTTTCGTGGGCAAGTTGATCGTCGATGCTGTAATTCCAGCGGTAGAATCCGGGTTGGCTGCTGATCGTTGGGTGGTTATCCAGTGGATCGGCGTGGAAGCTGTATTGATCATATTGTTAGCGGCGGCGCAGCGGGGATTGATGGTTGCGCAATCGCTGTTGCGTGCGCTTTTGGGGCAGCGAGTCAACGTAATGATTCTTGAGAAAGCTCAAGAGTTGGATCTGTCGCATTTTGAGGACGCAGAGTTTTATGACAAATTAACGCGCGCACGACGAGAAGCTTCTTCTCGCCCATTGAGTCTGGTTACGCGTACATTTGGTTTGATTCAAAACGGTATTACGCTCGCTACCTATGGTTGGTTATTGGTTCAATTTTCCTGGCTTGCGGTGCTTGGGTTGTTAGTCGCAGCTTTGCCTTCGTTTTTTGTTGAGACTTATTTTTCGGGGGCAGCATTTAGACTGTTTCGTTGGCAAGTTCCTGAAACTCGGAAACGCAATTACCTGGAGTGGTTGCTGGCGCGTGAAGACTATGTCAAAGAACTCAAACTGTTTGGTACGGGAGGTCTGTTTCTATCTCGTTATCGCGAAATTTTTGAGAAGCTTTACAAAGAAGACAAAGCTCTAACTTTGAGACGTGGATTGTGGGGGTTCTTGTTGGGGATGCTCAGTAGCGTTGCGTTTTACGGGGCTTATGGTTGGATTGGATGGTCGGCTGCGATGGGGTGGATTACTCTCGGGGGCATGACGATGTACCTGATGATCTTCAAGCAGGGACAATCGGCAATTGCAGCGAGTTTGACTGCCATTGGCAAGATGTATGAAGATAATCTCTACCTTTCGAATCTGTACGAATTTCTTGACGAAGAGATAGATACCCAGGATGGAATTGCCAAGCTGGGGCCGTCTCCGGGAGACGGTTTGCGTTTCGAGGGGGTATCATTTACTTACCCGGGGCAAACAGTTCCCGCACTCGAAAAAATTAGTCTTCATCTCCGACCTGGTCAAAAACTTGCCTTGGTCGGTGAAAATGGGTCCGGGAAGACGACGTTGATTAAATTACTAACGCGTCTTTACCTTCCAACGGAGGGGCGTGTCTTGCTCGACGGTAGAGATTTAAATGAGTGGGAATTGCGTGCACTGCGTGAGCGGATTGGCGTGATTTTTCAAGACTTCGTTCGGTACCAGCTTGAAGTGGGCGAGAATATTGGCGTGGGCGATGTGGCTAATTTTGATGCGCGTGATCAACAACAGGCAGCGGCTGAAAAAGGGATGGCTCATCCTTTTATTGAAGAGATGGAAAAAGGATATGACACGCAACTTGGTCGCTGGTTCAAGGACGGCCGGGAGTTGTCAGGCGGACAATGGCAAAAGATCGCTTTGTCCCGAGCGTTTATGAGAAAGCAGGCGGACATTTTAGTGCTAGATGAACCTACTTCTGCGATGGATGCTGAGGCGGAAGCGCGAATTTTCGATCATTTTCGCGAGGTGACTCAAAAGCAGATGGCTATTTTAATTTCGCATCGATTTTCGACCGTCCGGATGGCTGACCAGATCGTTGTTTTGGACAAAGGCAAAGTCATTGAGCGAGGATCGCATGAGGAGTTGATGGTGCAAAACGGCCATTACGCACACCTCTTTACGATTCAGGCACAGGGCTATCAATAGAATGCCAATCAGCGAAAGAAAGCTTTCGAAACCGAATCGGCGTGTCTTTCTGTATCCCAATAACCGTGA
>JAAEMV010000442.1 GCA_024225195.1 Planctomycetaceae bacterium
CGTCAACGGTCAGACTCGATTTCCAGGCGCAAGGCGGCTCGGTGAACGGCCTTCAGTCGGCACAGCACACCAACAGCAGGTGTCGTCATCCAGAAATGCGTCATGCCTCTCAATAGCTTCCCTCGCACCGTGATACAGGGCATTCTCTCCCATCAGCGTTGTCTCAGTCATGCACAACGATCCATTGCAGGCGGCTGACGAATGTAACAGCTACCTCAATGTTGCCATCTCCCATGCGGAAACATGGAACAGTCTGTTATCAAGTCAATAAACGCGCGTTCTTCTCGTATTGGTACACCTATTCCACATCGTCATGTACCTGATAGAAGGGATTTCACAGATGCAAGATGGAGGAGTGCAACATGTGGGTGATATTCTTTGTGCTTAAGCAAAAATAAGTGGTACACTTTCCTCACAACTTAACCAACGAGAATGCCATAGACGCAAATCGTCGTCCCACAACGTGACATGGATAATGAGACAATGTCCCACGAGAAAGACAGGCACAGTCATTCAAACACGTCTGGCAAGATATGTCGTTCTGCGAGCCATGATTTCTGAGAGAAGCATGCGCACGATGGAGAGAGCGCGCATGATGATTGAGTGTGCGCCATGTATCCTGTCTGTCAAGGAATCTTTCCTGATATGGTCTGAAATATGAGGAACACACACGCGTATACATACTGGCAGATGTCCGCACAATCGTGCATTGGTGAGCATGTGGAGATCTTGACCTGTCCAAGTGAGCGTGTGGACACCTGTCCTTGACCAGAACATGACAGTGTGACAGCGCATCCCTCACACACGTCTTGACATGAATTGTTGACAATAGAATTGTTGCTCAATAAGGATGCCCTATTTTAGGGCAACGTCGGAAAATATGTTGATGCATAGACGGCTCAAGACGTGACTCCCTGGCATTTAAGTTTCCAATTCCACAGTCCGGCAGCAAGAAGAGCCGCAGTATCCACAAACCCCTCCAGGTGATTTCGAAATTTGTGTGTCACAATATTGAACCGTTTCAACCCACTAATGGCTTGTTCCACAATGACTCGCACGCGACTGATGTCACGATTTTCCGCTTTTTGCTCCTCTGTCAACGCGGGGGTGGGATTCTTTTTGGATTTGCGGGGCTTTTTATGAGGCATCTTGATGGCCTTCGCGTCATACCGCTTTTGTGTCCCTAAATAGCCTAAATCAAGCCAGACGATGAAATCTTCAAACCATTTCACCACCTCGTCCGTCTCCCCATCGACCGGAAATTCTTTCTTAAATTGGGTATAATCATGGATACTCCCGGCGACCGTATAGCCAAGGAAGAGAATCCATTTGTGTATCGTGGAAATCACCGTATTTTTCACGGTGTGGCGTTTCTTTTTGCCACTGAAAGTCTTCCGCTGTTCTTCGTCATCCTGGGATCGGGTATGTTCCCGTTCCGTCGCATCAACGAAAAGATCCTGAATATCTCTGAAGGCGGCTCGCAAGTCGTCAACACTGGAAAACTCTCGTGCGGGTAACACGTCGAGTTTTTTCAATGTTCGCTTGAGCACCGGGACTAATGCCTGTACGTTCGTGCAGGCTTTCGATTTATCAAGCCCAAACTGAAACCCCACCACATCATAGCTCGGATAGACTTTCCAGTAATACAGAATAAAAAACAGTTTCAGATCCATGGTCGGGAGTTTGCCTTTTTGCCCCCCGCCAGGTTGACGCTGACGTGTCGATTTTTTGATGAGATATTGTTCCTGCCGAACCTCCTCGTACGCGAGCGTGAAAATAGGTAACATTTGAGAAAATTCTTCCTGGGACGTTCCTGTGAGCGCCTTGAATTGTCGTGCATCGTGAATGTCTTTCACACAGATGGTCATGCTCTCTTCTCCTTGTGGTATCAGGTGAGGGAATGTGTTCTTGTCACATAGTGAATACAGAATAATTAGATAGAAAGTAGTACTTTTATGATGCGTTTGTGGTCAAGAAATTTCACCAAAAGGTTCCTTTGATATTCGCGAAATTTCTCAGAACGTTCAATGGTTGCATTGCCTGGGCAACTCTCCTAAAACACGTATGATATCACGTCTAGTTCTGTCACCTTTTCTTATTCAGCAACAACTCTAATGTCTTGTGATGCTCTCTCTTTCGTTTCGTCGTTCGTGATCCAATGGGGGAAGACGAATTTACGAATTGATGCAGGACGTTCTCTGCTTTGGCCACTCTTCTTGCACATTCCTGTTCGCTCCGCATACTTGTGTGGATGAACGCACAAAAAAGAATGATTCTAGCCATTCGCCAGGAATTCCAGGAACTGGCTCCCCTGCTGGATGAACGGCGCATTCGACTCTGGTGTGCTGGACGCGCCAGAGCGTATAATCGCGAACATGGGCGGGGCGGAGTGATGCTCGTCCACCACGCGACCGGAGTGTCACGACGTCGAATTTATGCCGGTATTCGGGAGATCACAGAAATTCCTTCTCTGGCCGTTTCTCGTGTCAGGCAACCAGGAGGAGGGCGGAAGTGTCTGGTTGACACCCAACCCGGGTTGCGTGACGCTCTGGAGCGTCTCGTTGGGCCGATGACGCGTGGTGATCCGGAATCACCCCTCCGCTGGGTGAGTAAAAGCTCCTATCATCTCCGCGATGCGCTTCAGGCTCAAGGGTATCACATCAGTCAACGCTCCATTGGCCCCCTACTGGACGATTTAGGCTATAGTTTACAAGCCCCCAGCCAGCGTAAAGAAGGCGGCAAGCATTCCGACCGAGATGCCCAATTCCAGTACATTGCCACGTTGGTTCACACCTTTCACTGGTGTGGATGGCCCACCCTGTCCATTGATGCCAAGAAAAAAGAAAAGATTGGGGATTTTACAAATGCCGGTCGGGAGTACCGCCCAAAGGGTCAGCCCGTCCCGGTTCGCGTGTATGACTTTGTCGATAAGTCTCTGGGGAAGGTCACGCCCTATGGGATCTATGATCGCGGACGCAATGAGGGTTTTGTGAATGTCGGTATCAGTGCGGATACTGCAGAGTTTGCGGTCAATTCCCTACGGAAATGGTGGTATCTCCTGGGACGGCAGTGGTATCCCTTGGCGACCGCCTGGCTTCTGACGGCAGATGGTGGAGGCAGCAATAGTTCCCGGACACGCCTTTGGAAAACAGAACTCCAACGTCTGGCCAGTGAAGTGGCTATGACCATCTATGTCTGCCACTATCCTCCAGGAACCAGTAAATGGAACCCCATTGAACACCGCATGTTTTCCCATATTTCGGAGAACTGGCGGGGAGAACCACTCACCAGCCGAGAGGTGGTGGTCAATCGCATTGCCAACACCAAAACGGCAACGGGCTTGACCATTCTGGCCCAACTTGACGAACGCATCTACCAAAAAAGACGTAAGATTTCTGATGATCAATTTGCCGCCATTCATCTTGAACGGGCAACGTTTCACGGAGAATGGAATTATAGAATTCGCCCCGATTGATTTTTACAAAGTGTACCACTTATTTTTTCTTACCCCCTAAGATCATTATTAAAACAACAATCTATCCAGAAATGGGAACGCCACTTGTTGGGAGAGACTACTGGTATACAGAAGCAGAGAGTTCAATGGCAACACAAATCAGTCACTCGTTAAAATGGGGGGGATTCATCCATGATGAACCAATATATTGTGACG
>JAAEMV010000443.1 GCA_024225195.1 Planctomycetaceae bacterium
ATTGTGTAGGATCCGGGATCCGGTTTAATACGTTCTTGAGCAATAACGTTATCAAACGAATCAGGGAATCCTTCGAGCAATTTCTTGCGCTTTTGGGCGTTAGTGGCATTGAGTTTCTTGGGCTTTCCAAAATCCTCTACCCACTCAAGCCAAAGCCAAATCCCATGGGGCTTGAGAGGGATTCCTACTTTGGTCATGTTAGCTTCATTCCATTCGTTAAGCCAACCTTGTTTTGTTTCGGAATCTACTTTCAAGTCACCATACACTTTGAGCCACTTAAAGAGTCCGGCACCATCATTAGGGAACTCAGCATTGGCAATGGTGAGCGGCCTACAATCAGGCTCTAAATAGTTCGCAATGCACGCAAATACACGCGAGTTACGTGCTGTGAACCTACGAGCTTCGGTCGCATCACTCGACGACGCGTTGGGGTCGTTACCTTCAGCGGTTTCGAGTAGTGTGACACCATCTTGAACGATGGCGCCTAAAGCGACAACAAGCGCTACCCACCAGACTGTGATAAACTCATGATAGGGAACACCATTCCAACGTTTC
>JAAEMV010000444.1 GCA_024225195.1 Planctomycetaceae bacterium
TTGTCTTTTAGTTTCTTTTCGTAGCCCCGCATCATGTTGAGTTTCACTCCGTGATACCGCGCAAACTCCTGGAAGGTTTCATCATCCCACTACCATTTCAGCATTTTTTCAAATAAAGGCAAAGTGTTTGTAGGATTGAGAGAATGACAGTGTGGTGATTCTCTGTAGTACAATGGTTTGCTGCAGCGTGGCGCTTTCCTGCCTGGCCCATCCGCCGTCGCCTGCGCACGCTCGTTACCCGAACTGGTCTCCGTGGCAGCTCTAAGCGCGCCTTTTGTGAATCCGTTTGGAGACAAGGCGTCGAATAACGCCTTTGAATCACCACTCACGAAAACCGGAATCGCATCTCGCCTACGGCCTCAATCCTAAATTGGATTGAGTGTCTGAAACGCGGAAAACGGCGGAAATGAAGTGTCGCCGTTTTGCTGCAACCATAACGACCGACGTTAATGGGTAACAAAAAATCAGGTGAGCGTTGTTTTTGTCGATCGCCGGTAGGTTGTGGTTGTAATGTGTTATCGCTACGCCTCCCCATCGAATTACGCCGCGGCGGCATTTCTGGTTTCACGGATGCTTGTAAGTTATGATTGGCAATCTCGTGGTCTTGTGGCTGCAGAAGTAACGATGCCATATTCGGTCGCGTTAACTGCGCGTGATTTTGATTCGATCTAAACCAAACGCCTTTGCAATGAAAACACTCCTTATCGCCATACTGGCACTTGCATTTTCCCCCGTTCAATTAGTAGGGGACGAGCCTAAGACCGAGCTCGAATTTTTTGAGCCGGTACAAAAGAACATTCAAGACTGGACGGTTTTTGTTGAGCCTGTCATGGTCGGTGAAAAACAGACGGAGGGAGATCGGCTGGCTCTGCAAATGCTTGAAAACCATTTGCAAAGAATTCAGGTGTTGGTTCCTCCCAAGGCACTCAAGAAATTGAAGACCGTGAATATTTGGATTGAACGCGATCATCCTCGATCCAAAACGATGTGTTACCACCCAAGCGAATCATGGTTACGCGCGAATCAACATGACCCGAGACTGGCCAGGTGCGTCCATATCAGCCAAGCCGCTCAACTGATTTCGCGACAACAGATGTTGAAGCATCCAGCGGTTGTCCTGCATGAGTTGGCTCATGCGTATCACGACCAATTTCTGGGTTTTGGGAACGCAGAGGTCGAGGCAGCTTATTCAAAGGCGAAACAATCAGGAAGTTATGATGAAGTCATGGACCATCTTGGGAACAACGTGCGTCATTATGGGATGAATAACGCGAAAGAATATTTTGCGGAATCAACGGAAGCCTACTTTTATCGCAATGATTTCTATCCATTCGTACAAGGCGAATTAAAAAAACACGATCCTTTAATGTTTGAAGTGCTAAAACGACTTTGGAATCCAGAGAGTTAACGATTCTCATGAATCTACGAGAGTAAATTTGGCCAGCTGGGAACAAAGCGTGTGGTGAATGCCTTTGTTCTTCAATCGCGGTTTTGACACACTTCCTATTTTTTCGGTAATGGAAA
>JAAEMV010000445.1 GCA_024225195.1 Planctomycetaceae bacterium
CGGATAGGTGACACCGGGCGAAAACTACACACGGGGCGAAGTCGAAACGATCAAGTGTCAACCGATCTCCGTTTGTGGGTTCGAGAATCTATTGATCGCGTTGACGGGCTTTTAGAGAGCCTTCAGGCCGCGTTTGTGAATCGATGCCAGGGCGATTTCGATGTCGTCGTTCCCGCCTACACGCACCTTCAGCGAGCCCAACCTGTTTTACTTCCACACGTCTGGCTGGCCTACTGTGAAAAGTTCCAACGCGATCGCGAGCGGCTGGCAGATTGCCGAAAGCGCGTCAATTTATGCAGCCTCGGAACGGCTGCTCTGGCGGGAACCACACTCCCTATCGACCGAGAAAACACCGCCAAACGACTCGATTTTGAAGGATTAGTCGCCAATAGTATCGACTCATCGAGCGATCGGGACTTCGTGATGGAGTCACTTTTTTGCCTCACCACCATTTCCGTGCACCTCAGCACCTGGGCCGAGGAATGGATTTTGTGGGCGACTTCAGAATTCGATTTCATCCAGTTGCCTCACGCGTTTTGCACGGGTTCTTCGATTATGCCACAGAAGATCAATCCCGATGTCTTGGAACTAACCCGAGGTAAAACCGCCCGCGTCATCGGAAGCCTGCAGACCTTGCTTGTGCTCTCCAAAGGCCTTCCCCTGGCCTACAACCGCGACTTGCAAGAAGACAAACCTCCACTTTTCGATGCCTTTGATACCGTTACCGCCTGTCTGGAATTGGCTGCTCCACTCGTTGAGGGGGCAAAAATGAAACGGGATTCGATCAGTTCGCGACTGGAACGAGGATTCCTCGACGCCACAACGCTTATGGAATACCTGATTAAACGCGGCATTCCCCAACGCAAAGCCCACCACATGATTGGGGAACTGGTACGTCTGGCAACCGAAAAATCGATCACTCTGGCCGAGCTTCCCCTGGAGGACTTTCAGGCCGCCGATCCGACTCTCGACGCTTCGGTTTACGACGTTCTCGGGGTGAAAAATGCGATCGACGCATTTCAAAGCATCGGCTCTACAGGACCTCGTTTCGTTTCAGAACAAATCGCGATGTGGAAAAACCGTTTGAACCTGGGTGCTTAACGGAAAATTTAACCAGATTTCATTGGTGATTGCCGGTTATTGAAGGTAGTTTAGAGAAGGTCGTTGAGGGACTGTTCCATTTCCTAATCCGTTCAAAAAAACGGGGGACAAATGAGAACGCTTATCTCAGTAGATACACAAATTCCCTAACCCGTTTAATCCCTCTAAAACTTTCAAGTCGATCTGGCTCATCTCTTCCGCAAAATACAATCGTTAGAATTGATCTAAGCCTGTTGAAGTGGGTGTCAAAAGGACGATTCAACTCCGGTCATGTCTATGCAAGCTTCGGAACCACGACCCCCACACAAAAGCCCCATTCGCTGGGAGCTCAAACTCTTGTTTTGCGCACTCGTGATGTTCTCGATTGTTGGACTGACCTCACACCTTCAACCGTCACTGAGTGCTCAGGATCAGGATTTAAAGTCCGCACCTGAATTGACTCCGGTTGACGAAGGCATCGACGAAACGACTCGGTTGATTTTGCGTACACTTCGCGATTCTGATCCTCAAATGTCAGATGAGTTAGCGAACGCTGCAAAACTGATGATTGAGATCCGCCTTTTCGAAGATGCGAGATTCTACATTGGTCGAATCTCAAAGCTAAATTTAAACAGCGAACAACTCTACGTACTGCAAAACGAAATCGGTGCAGATTTCTTTGCGAGCATTCACGCCGACGATGCTCTCCAACCAGAAGGACGAGAACTGGCACGAAAGGTTCTCAAAGCTTCTCAGGCTGTCGCCAATTCTCCAGCACGGATTGATGACCTTATCAAAACGCTCAACAACCCCGACATTTCAGTCCGCTCAGAAGCCTTCCGGAAACTTCGGCGTCTGGGCGAACCTGCCGTTGCTCAGTTGTTGGA
>JAAEMV010000446.1 GCA_024225195.1 Planctomycetaceae bacterium
TAAGTCAGTTTTCGCATCCAGTGAAGCTTGAAGCTTAAATGCCATGTTAGATTGCCCGCTCGCAAACCAGACTTCACCAATCAAGATGTTTTTGATTTTATCTCTGTCTTTGCCATTTTCAATGACCATGTTCATTCCCTGTTCATTGGCTTGCATCGCTGGTAGCGTCAGTCGCCAGTTTCCGTCGTCACTGGAGTTTGTGGAAACGCTATTTCCATTGAACGCGACGTCGACTTGAGTGTTGGCGTCTGCCCACCCCCAGATGGATACGGGTTTGTCGCGTTGAAGTACCATTTGATTGCTAAAGAATGATGGTAATTTCAACTCCGCCAGTAGTTCAGTGCTTGGTGAAATGAACCAAATGAAACAGACGGTGATGATAGATAAATGGCGTGGTCGCATGGGTACCCTCGATTGGAGATTGTTGAACCCGCCATTTTGACGTTAATTTTCATCGAATTCAAGCAAAACGGGGCAATGGTCAGAATAGAAAATTTCTTTTAGGTGCGATACGTAATGAATTGACGATTGAAGAGGCGGACTAACGAATTGGTAGTCGATCCGCCAAGCGCCTCGATCGGTTCTCGTTGGATTGTTGGGAGGCCACCAGGTAAAGCTTCGCCCATCCGGATTCTGATTGCGGAATGAATCGACAAGACCTTCGTCAAGCCACTGTTGGAGCCATAAACGTTCGTCTGGGCGAAAGCCGGATGGATTCGTATCCGCGATAGTTTGGGGAACATCCAAAAGTGTTTGCGCGATGTTGAAGTCCCCTACCACGATGACCCGCGGTTGCTCCTCTCTTATTTTTTTGACCCATCGCGAGAAGTCTTTGAGGAATTCTAATTTGAAGTTGTGCCGGATTTGGCTTGCTGATCCATTGGGAATGTAACAATTGATTACCGAGAAATTTGCAAAGTCAGTACGCAGGATTCGGCCCTCGACGTCATATTTTTCGAGACCCATACCGCACTCGAAGTGGTGTGGTTTGATTTTAGAGAACGTGGCAACGCCGCTGTATCCTTTCCGCTTGGCAGAATGCCAACAGTGGTGGTAGCCAATGCTGTCGAGCAATAAGACAGGGACGCTACCAGAGTGGGCTTTGGTTTCTTGCAAGCAAATTACGTCGTAGTCATGGTCTTCGATCCAATCGAATAATCCTTTTTTGATTGCGGAGCGGATGCCATTGATGTTGTACGTGATGATCTTCATAGTCAAAACATGCGAAGGGGTTGTGTTTAGCGACGGGCAACTAAATTTCCCGACACGCGTTGAATTAGCGATCGCATTTCAAGAATACTGATCGTTGACATGACTCTCGCTGCAGGGATGTTGGTTCGCTCAATGATTGAATCGATCGACGTCGGAGTTGTTTCGATTGTATTCAAGATGTTTCGCTCTTGCTCTGTCAGCTTAAGTTCGGCTGGATTGCGGATTTCTCCCGCTTCGTTGGTTTGAATGGGCGTGGCAAGCGGACCAAGTTCATCTAGCACGTCGTCGACGGAGCTTACCAGTTTTGCTCCGTCTTGAATCAATTTATGACAGCCTTTGGACATGCGACTGTTAATTGGTCCAGGAACAGCGAACACTTCCCTCCCCTGCTCCATTGCCAATCTCGCAGAAATCAAAGCGCCACTTCTTTGGGCGGCTTCCACAACGACAACTCCTAAACTTAATCCAGAGACGATGCGGTTACGTCTTGGGAAAGATCCGCTGCGAGGTGGCGTGTCTGGCGGTGATTCCGAAATGACAGCGCCCTGATGAGTGATTTCATTGGCAAGCGCAGCGTGGTCAGCAGGATAGAGTTTCAAATGCCCTCCCCCAAGAACGGCGATTGTTCTGCCTCCAGCCTCCAACGCCGCTTGGTGGGCAGCGGCGTCGATACCTCTTGCTAAGCCAGAAATGATCGTGATCCCCGCCATTGAAAGGCCACGGGCGAGTCGAGATGCAATTTTGATTCCATATCTTGTCGCATGTCTTGAGCCAACAATGGCGATGCTTAGGTTGTCTGCAGGAAGCAGTTTGCCACGAGAATAAAGGATTGAGGGCGGGTCGTAAATTTCCGAAAGACGTTCCGGGTATGTATTCGCGTACCTTTCGATCATGTCAATTCCGTGAGTCTGGCATCTCTCAATGATCGAATCGGTCGTTGCAAAATCGCGTGTATTCAGGATCGAGTTAACCAGTTTCGGCCCAATTCCGGGAAGTTGTTCCAGTTCAGCGGCGGTGGCTTTGAATACGTTGGAAGCAGAGCCAAAATATTGGACTAGCTCCGAGTAGACGATCGGCCCGACGCCGGGGATGCGAGTCAGCCGGAGCGTCGCCTGGACGCTTCCTTGCTGTGAAGAGCAGGTGTTGTTATCGATCGAAGTCTCCTCAAGTATGAGTCATTTCAGATCGCTGCGATTCATTTAGTATTATCTCGTGCCCGCTTAGAAACAAGACGCGGAGAGAAATCCGACCGAACATCCGCGAATTACGCGGTGTTCGGTGCATTGAAGGTGGTAGCATTTTCACGAACTGAGACTAGAGATCTAGTTACCAGCAACGTAAACCTTCAGTGATTTCAGCGGTAAATGGCAGGCTTGCTCGCTTTCGAGCACGGGTCCGTCAAGATTGGGGTAGATATCCCCGGGCGATTCGGCAGCGGTGTCAATGAAGAGGTGCCAGCGTCTAGACTTGGCAATTTCTGGAATGACGAACTCCGCTGATTCGTGGCTTGAGTTAAACATCAGTAGGACATCACGTCCCAATATTTCTGAGTCCCGATGTTCCAGCGGAGCGGCGAGTAGACACAGAATAGGCAAAGCGTCTGTGTGCCAATCGATGCTTGTTCCTTGTGGATTGTACCAACTGACATCGGGCCAGCAATCTTCACGGTCAGCAACTCCGGTCAAGAAATGGTGGCGTCGAACTGTTGGTTGGTGGCGTCGAAATTCGATCAACGATCGGCAGAACCTAACGAGCTCCGAATTTTCGTTAACTAAATTCCAGTCCAACCAGGAAATCTCGTTGTCTTGGCAGTAGGCGTTGTTGTTTCCCTGTTGGGTTCTTTGGAATTCGTCGCCTGCGACCAGCATTGGTACGCCTTGACTAAGCATAAGTGTGGTCAACATGTTTTTGATTTGGCGACGTCGAAGTTGATTAACTTGTGGTTCATCGGTGGGGCCTTCGATACCAAAGTTCTCACTAAAGTTGTTGTTGTCGCCGTCGCGATTGTTTTCACCGTTGGCAAGGTTTTGTTTTTCGCAGTAACTCACAAGATCGTTCAGTGTAAATCCATCGTGCGATGTCACAAAGTTAATGCTGCAGCAAGGAGGTCGGCCGCCGGGTTGGTATAGGTCAGCGGATCCAGCTAGGCGAGTAGCAAGAGGCCCGCGGGTGCCGTGGTCACCTCGCCAGTATCCACGAATATCATCTCGATAACGACCATTCCACTCTGCCCAGCGATCGTCACCAAAAGACCCAACTTGATAGGCGCCGGCTGCATCCCAGGCTTCCGCAATGATCTTGGTGTCAGCTAACAGGGGATCTTCACCAATCGCCTCAACCAGCGGCGGGTTGGGGACTAGTTCTCCATTTCGATCGCGACTCAGGATAGAAGCCAAATCGAATCGAAATCCATCGACGTGATAGTTATGCACCCAGTGGCGGAGGCAATGGAAAATCATTTCCCGAACGATGGGGTGATTGCCGTTGATCGTATTTCCACACCCGGAATAATTTTTATAGTTCCGTTTGTCGTTTTCCAGCATGTAGTAAACCGGATTCTCAAGCCCTTTAAAGCTCAGAACTGGTCCACGGTTGTTTCCCTCGCAGGTATGGTTGAAGACGACATCGAGGATGACTTCAATTCCTGCTTCATGCAGGGACTTAACCATTTGCTTAAATTCAACAACTTGAGAGCCCGGTTCTGATCCGGCAGCATAACCTCGATGGGGGGCGAAAAACGCGAGCGGGTCATAACCCCAGTAATTTGGTCTGTCTGAAGCAGCGCCGTCCATCGCGAGGATTGGGAACTCGTGAACCGGCATGAGTTCGACGGCAGTGACCCCTAGCGATTGCAGGTAGGGAATCTTTTCGATGACTCCCAAATAGGTTCCAGGGTGCGCAACGCCACTGGACGGGTGTTGCGTAAAGCCTTTTACGTGCATTTCATAAATAACGGATTCGGACATGTCCCGACGGAGATGGCGATCTCCGCCCCAGTCGAAATGATCGTCAACGACGACGCATTTTGGCGGACGAATAATTCCGTCACGGCTATGCTGAAAGGTACCGGCGAGAGCCTTGGCGTAGGGGTCAATTAATCGGGCATTGGGATGGAACCGAAGGCCGAGATCCGGGTCGTTGGGGCCGTTTGCTTGAAAATGATAGAGTTGGCCAAACGAGATCTCAGGAACAAAAATGCTCCAAATGTCACCCCACCGATCACTGGCGGGATCAAAGGTGATAATCTCTGTCGGTTCCGTATCTTCGACCGACTGGTAAAGGAGCAGTCTCATTTCACTTGCGTGACGACTAAAGATTACAAACTGGACCCCGTCGTCGTGAACGACCGCACCGTAGGGTAATTGGTGGGTGAATTGGAATTTTGGTAAAGGTTGTCGCATAGCTGTAAACATAGGTCGATTTTGACTCTCGTGGCAATCCCACCCTTTTTTTTCAATTGTTTCCTTTGCGGCGGGGTTAGCTTAAGGGCAGATTAAACGCGCCGTCGATGGATGCATGGGGAGAATTTTTTCCGCGATTTCATGCAAATATTTCATCGGTTTTTTGAAAATGCCGCACAGATTCACTTTGCCAGTGGTTTTACTTGTTCAATTCGGCACGGTTGCCGGATTCGAGCCAATCGACGAAACTATAGGCAAGTTAATTCATCCGAAAAACAACCCAACTCGCTGAGTTGGCCAGACCGATCCGCGAGCTAATGACAGGCGTTTCCTATAAAGATTCCGGCGTTGATCTCGAAGTTTACAACGAGGCGATGAAGCGACTCCCAAAGTTGATGCATCGGACCTTCTCACCTCGTGTCCGGCAGCTTGATGGCGGATTTGCCGGGCTGTTCCAACTGGACTTTGAAAGTAAGCTTTTCCGAAGAAATTATCAGGACCCCATGCTGGTGGCTTGCACCGACGGTGTAGGGACCAAGCTGAAATTGGCGCAGATGCTCAACAGCCACCGAACGGTGGGCATTGATTTGGTGGCGATGTGCGTGAACGACGCGATTTGCTGCGGAGCGGAGCCGCTGTTTTTCTTGGATTATGTCGCGATGTCCCACGATGACCCCGTCGCGCTTGAGCAAATTGTAAGCGGTATCAGCGACGGTTGTCTGGCCGCCGACTGTGCACTGTTAGGCGGAGAGACTGCGATCATGCCTGATCTCTACCAACCGGGAGATTATGATCTGGCTGGTTTTTGCGTGGGAGTGGTTGAGCGAAATCATGTAATTGACGGCCATTCCATTGCCGACGGCGATGTTGTGATTGGCGTCGCATCCAGTGGTGTGCATTCCAATGGTTTCAGTCTCGTTCGCAAAATTGCATTTGATGTTGGTAATAAAAAACCAGAAGACCTAATGGAAGGTACGGATCGGTCAATTGGTGACGTGTTAATCGAGCCGACCTTGATTTATACCAAAGCAATTCGGGATGTTCTTAGTCATTACAAGGTCAAGAACGTTGTTCATGGAATCGCGCACATCACCGGCGGTGGTCTCGAAGAGAATATCGAGCGGATCACCCCTGAAGGCATGGCGATTGATATTGATGGCCAAGCGTGGGAGCGTCCGCCAGTTTTTGATTGGCTGCAAAAACTTGGAAAAGTAGAGACCGAGGAAATGTTCCGCGTGTTTAATATGGGGGTTGGATTGGCAATGATCGTAAGTCCCTATTATGCCGAATCGATTCAGCGATCATTGAGCAAGCACGGACACGAAAATTGGGTGATCGGCACCGTCAAAGCGGGTGAAAAGCGAGTCACAGTTCACGACAAAACGTTGTAGTCAAACTGCGGTTGGACACGTTCCAAGCATCCGAAATGGTCGGCGTGTGCCTAAGCAGGCGGAATGGTTAGTTCGCTATCTCAAGCTTGATTACTTAGAAGCTTCAACGACTTCTTGAATTCTGTCGAGAATTTTCAATGCCTCGGTCGGTCCGAATAGCGTATCGATCATAATCGCTGGCTCATCCGGATAGTTCGGTGGGTAGATCACGTTGACTGGAATGATAGATCGGTCGACCCGTAACAAGTCCAAGGCTATTTCAGGTCGTCGCTTGGTATCGTCAACTGAAATGAATTCAAAGTTAAGTTCTTTTAATTTCGCGAGAACATCTTTGTTCGAAAAGACACGCTTTTCGTTTACTTTACAAGTCGGTCACCAATCGGCGGTATAGTCCACCCAGATCGGTCGGCCGTTATTTTTCAACGTGTACTCGACTTTGCCCGGGTTCCATTCTTGCCAAGCGAGCCCACCAGCATTGTGAGCACTATTGGAGACCAAGTTTTTAGATTCCTCGACTGCTCCGTAGCACATCCAAATGCCGATCGAAGCGATCGCCAGAGGTAAGAGATAGCCGACGGTCAATCGTTTTGAAAACTTGACGCTTGATTCACTCCACTGACCGTAGCAGTAAGCGGCAAGTCCAATGACTACGAGTGCCATCACAAGCCAGCTGAGGCCGCTGACTCCGGTCTGTCCACCA
>JAAEMV010000447.1 GCA_024225195.1 Planctomycetaceae bacterium
ATCGCAGGAATCGCGATCGGAACCAGTTTGCTCAATCGCGAATAAAAATTTCTCGGTTCAACCTCGACCGGGACAACATTGCGACGCTCCTACCGTCGCGCAATGCAAACGGTACATCCAGAAAACAATCATTTCATGGGCGCAACCCGAACCATCACCGCCGGTATACCTCGACCAATTTCTCCCAAACCAATTGCACCCCAACCAACAAGCGCGAAACCCAATAGGCCAGATCGACGACACCTGTACCCAAACCGGTAAAAATAACCCCACCAACCACCAATCCATCAGCGACATCAGCAAGAATAATTGAGGCGAAGCTTAACGAGGTCGTTCGCGTGAGCGGCTTAAGCAAGCAGTTCATTGTGAGGGGGCCATGCAGTGAACTGAGTGCCTCGGGCATTGGCTCGGGACTACGGCACCATATAACCGCGGAAGAAGTCGGCCGGGTTCTGATGTCGGGTTCCGGGCACAAACTGCACTACAAGCAGGGAACCGGGGGCCGTCCGGTCGAAGGAATTCCACAGGAAAAATCACTAGACTCCCGAGGCTCTTTTTCTGAAATCAAGAAAATTTAATCTTGGCTAGAGACACTTTTACATTGGGATTCAACAGAAGCGTCGGTTCCGATTGCGACCTAAACCAACAAGTCTCTCCCAGAATCACC
>JAAEMV010000448.1 GCA_024225195.1 Planctomycetaceae bacterium
ACTGATGGCGGAAAAACATGGCAGCCGATCAATCAGGGATTACCGGCGGCCAAGTTTCGCGGTCGCATCGGGATTGATTTGTGCCTGACCAAGCCGGATGTCTTGTATGCGTTTGTCGATAATTATGACTTGTCAGAAAAGCAGCCCAAAGGTGATTCGTTTGATTCGTACGGGCGTCCTCGCACAAAAACAATTAAAGGGGCGGAGGTTTATCGGTCGGATGATGCTGGAAAAAATTGGCGAAAAGTTAGCCAGTCGAATGATTATATGCGGGGCTTAAGCTCCACTTACGGGTGGGTGTTTGGCCAAATTCGAGTTGATCCCAATGACCCGGAGACGATCTATGTGATGGGGTTAGCGCTCAACGTATCCAACGATGGCGGGAAGACGTTCCGTCGCTTAAGAGGAATGCATGGTGATCATCATGCCCTTTGGATTAACCCAGAAGACTCGAACTATTTAATCAATGGAAACGACGGCGGCATCAACATGTCGTACGATGCCGGAAAAAACTGGAGGCTGTTCACGAAACAAATACCGGCTGTCCAGTTTTTCAATGTCATGCATGACATGGATTCGCCATTCAATGTTTACGGATCGATTCAAGATCACGGCAGCATGCGAGGTGTCGTCAATATTCGTGAAAACCGCGATGGCAGTCGTCAAATGCGACCGGTTGAATGGGAGTGGGCTCCCGGCGGCGAAGGCAGCAGTCATGCGATTGATCCGACGGACGCCAATACGGTCTACTCGGCAGGATTCTACGGTCAAATTTCTCGCACGGAATTAGATCAAGGAATGCGTGGCAAACGGTTATTGCCTCCGTTGGAGAAAGGTGCAAATCCAATACGCGGGCAGTGGATTGCTCCATTCATAATTTCCCCGCACAATCCGCGCGTACTCTATCACGGCATGAACTTCCTTTATCGGTCGATGAATCGCGGAGACGATTTGCAAAAAATCAGTCCTGATTTGACGAACAACAACATCGAGGAAATCGGGGACATTTCCTATCAGACCATTTCCAGTATTTCTGAATCTCCGTTTAAGTTTGGAGTGCTCTATGTTGGAACCGATGACGGAAATGTTTACATGAGTCCGGATGGTGGCGGGCAGTGGGTCAAGAAGGATAAGGGGATTGCCTCTAACCGTTGGATCTCGCAGATCGTAGCCTCCCAGCATCGGGATGGAACGGTATTTATGGCGCAAAACGGAAAACGAAATGACGACATGAAACCTTACTTATGGAAGTCAGATGATTCGGGAAACACCTGGAAGAGCATCGTGGCGAACATTCCCTCGGGTCCCATTAATGTCATTCGAGAAGATCCTAAGAATAAAGATGTCCTTTATGTTGGGACGGATCTGGGGGTCTACGTTTCCACGGATGGAGGAGCGAAGTGGAACGTGCTGGCCAATCAACTTCCTACGACGTTCGTCTCAGACTTAGTCATCCATCCCCGAGATGACATTATGGTGATTTCAACCCATGGCCGGGGAATGTGGGCGATGGATGTTCGCAGCCTTCAGGATCCTGAAGGCAAGATGAAGCGAGAGTCCGCTGAAACGGTGCCCGATCGACGAAGGCGGCGAAGTGGATTTTAGGGTTCGATAATGTTGTTCCAGAAGATCGTGAGTGCAAAATGAATTTTTATTTGCTGGGTCGTGCTTCCGTTTTGACCGTGGCTATGCTGTTGGCTCATGGCTTGGGCGTAACCGTTGATACTTGTGATGCGGATGGTTTAAAAGGTAAGCGACCTAATATCATTCTTGTGATGACGGATGATCAGGGGATGGGGGATCTTTCCTGCCTGGGGAATCAGGTTTTAAGAACTCCCAATCTCGATCGGCTCTATGCGATGTCGACTCGATTTACAGACTTCCATGTAAGCCCTACGTGTGCGCCGTCGCGTTCGTCAATTTTTAGTGGTCGACACGAGTTTCGAAATGGTGTGACTCACACCATCAAAGAGCGTGAGCGAATGGCATTGAGCACCACTACCTTTCCTGAGTTGTTGAATAAAGCAGGTTATGCGACAGGAATTTTTGGCAAGTGGCATCTCGGGGATGAAGAACCTTATCAGCCAGGGAATCGTGGTTTTAGCGAAGTGTTTACCCATGGTGCAGGTGGGATCGGGCAGGCTTTTCCGGGAAGTTGCGCTGACTATCCACCTAATCGTGAGAAAGCTGGGCGTTACTTCGATAACGTCATTCGGCACAACGATACACTGGTTAAGACAAATGGATTTTGTACTGATGTCTTTTTTCAAGCTGCGTTGGGTTGGACCAAAGCTCAGCACGATGCTGGTCGACCATTTTTTACGTACATCACCACCAACGCGCCTCACGGTCCGATGTTAGCGCCTAAGAAAAATAAACAACGGTTTGTAGACTTGGGCTGGGATGAAAATACTGCGGGCCGTTACGGAATGATTGAGAATATTGATGAAAATATGGGAACCCTGATTCAGAAAATGGATGATTGGAATCTGTGGGACAACACTTTATTAATTTTCATGACCGACAACGGGCAGGCGGGGAAAAGAGGAAAGTTAAACGGAAAATCGACGCCAATATTTACGGCAGGTTTCAAGTCGGGTAAGGGGTCGGCCTATGAAGGAGGCACTCACGTCCCAGCTTTTTGGTGTTGGAAGGGTGTTCTCGGGGCCGGAGTGGATACTCCTGCTCTCGCGGCTCACATTGATATGTACAAAACCTTTTGTGAGTTGGCGGGAGTTGAGATTCCAGAGACGGTTCAAGCGATTGATGGACGGTCACTCGTTCCTGTTTTGGAAAATACTGAAGTTGAATGGCCGGATAGGCAGTTGTTTGTTCATGTTGGCCGGTGGGATAAAGGAGCGGATCCCAACTTGAGTAAGTTTAAGAAATGTGCAGTGCGGACGAAGAGATGGCGATGGGTTGGGAATAAGGAGTTGTACGATATTTCCGTTGATCCATTTGAAAAAACTAACGTTGCGGCTGATCACCCTGAAGTCGTTACGAAACTTCGAAAAGCTTATGATCGATGGTGGGAAGAAACGCTTCCGTTGATGGTCAACGAGAATGCTCCCTACGCAAAGACGCATCCCGCGACTGAAATGTACGAAGCTCAATTAAAAGCAAGTGGAATTCCTGACTGGGTTGTTCCTGAATTTTAATAAACATTCTTGCTACAGGTTGTTTTTCCTGACGCAACGCCAGGACTCTGTTTTTACTCGACCCCTGCCCTGCTCCCATTGAGCGGGCTGAAAGACCGTAAACCCCCGTATTTTCTGGGTTTGCTGTCGTGTTCTGATTCCTCTATTATCCCGCGTTCGAAATCGTCGGGATTGAGGTGCCGGCTCATTGCGATTCCCGGCCGGGGTTGGAGGAGAGAAACAGTGTCAGAATGGAATTTAAATTTTAGGAACACGGGCTTTGCGGGATTGAAATTGGTGCTGCTGATTTCAGTTTTGGCTGTCGTGGGTTGCATGACAACAAGTCGCCCCTCTCGGGAGCTGATGCCGACTCCTCTCGCGCTTTCCCTCGGTCTCTCGCATCCGGGAAGCAATTGCCTGGATTCATTAACTGAATCTTTAGTGCCGGTATTTATCATAAGCGGTCGCAATGTAGAGTCTGAGTCTGGGCAGTTAGATCCATTTGGGAGCAAGCGGAGCCATACACCGACTTTGGGAATTGCCAAGGTGCAAATTGGGAAAGGGCTTACTAAAGATGAGTTGTATGAGGAGACCATCAAAGCCTGTAACAAGAAAAAAGCATTGGTCGAATTTGAGAGGATGGAGCTAAATGAAACGCCAATCGAGATAGATCCATGGCATGTGAAGGATGACCTGATCAGGCATCGGGAAAACCCTTGGGTTCAGGCGCTCAACCGGCAGTTAAGCGAGAGCGAGCAACGCAATGTTTGTATTTTTGTTCATGGATACAATACAAGTTTCATTGATAACACTTTATTGGCTGCAGAGATTTTTCATTACTCCGGTCGGCAAGGTGCGATGATTTCGTTTGAGTGGCCTTCCGAGTCAAGCGTGCTTGGTTATTTGGCAGATAAGGGAAACGCGACGTTTAGCACTCGTCATTTCCGTCGATTGATTACAAATCTGGCAAAAGAGTGTGATATTGATTCGATCACGATTATTGGACACAGCGCCGGAACGCCGATTGTAGTTAATGCAATGCGGGAGCTTCGCCTTTTAGAAAATGATTTAACGCCTGAGCAGGTGCAGGAAAAATACCAAATAGATCGAGTCGTATTGGCGGCTCCCGATATGGATTTGATGGCCTTTGTTAACGCGATCCATGACCGCTTTTTTTTTTTTTTTTATGGTGTAGCGGTTTATGCTTCTCCCAACGATAAAGCTTTGGGACTGTCTCAATTGCTGTACAGCGAAAAGCGGCTTGGCCGATCCGTAGGTGGCCTTGAGGAGTGGGAACGTCAGGTCTTGATGAAGGTGGATAGCATTGAAATGATCGATGCTTCACGAATGGATAAAGACGCCAATAGTTTCCTAGGACACAGTTATTTCCATCGAGATCCCTGGGTGAGCTCTGACATCGGATCGTTCATTCTTGGACAGTCACCAGAAGACAGGAAGCTAGTCCGGGAGGATGACGATGTGTTTTGGGCATTCCCGGAAGATTATCCCGACCGGCTTTTGAAGGATCTTCCCGAGGTAGTTTCCACGGCGAAAAAGTGAGCGTCGCCACCGATTCGTTCCAAAAAATAGTTGGAAATTAGTGATTCTGTTGCGGATCGTGCAAATTGTTTCATTGAAAGAATGATTTATGAGCCGCCACGCATTAAGATTGGGTTAAACCACCCAGGGGCGAGCCATGAAATACATTCTGTTTGTTGTCGCGTTTTTAATCTATCCCAGTCTTGGCCTTGCCCAGCAATGGGACACCTTTCGGGCTAATAACGCGAGATCGGGGAGTACCGATGTCGTATTTAAGCCCGACTGTTTAGAGTTAAGTTGGGAGTGGAAGTCTCCCTCTCCACCAACGCCTGCATGGGATGGTCCTGCTCGATGGGATGCGTTCAGTCAGATTCGTGACCTGCCAGCGATGCGTCAATACGACGCTTGTTTTCATCCGGTGAGCGACGGCGAAACACTCTTTTTTGGTTCCTCCAGTCAAGATTTATTAAGAGCGCTTGACCTATCCAATGGGAAATTGAAGTGGACCTACGTGGCGGGTGGTCCAATTCGCTTAGCTCCGACCATTGATGGTGAACGCATTTTATTTGGAAGTGACGACGGTTACGTTTACTGTCTCAATCGAAATTCGGGCGAGCTAATTTGGAAATTCAATCCTTCGATCCACATTGGCGATGAACAGCGGCGGTTGATCAATAACGATCGTTTGATTAGTTATTTTCCTATTCGCACTGGGATTGTCGTTCGGGACGAGGTCGCTTATTTCGGAGCTTCGTTGCTGCCTTGGCGGGAATCATTTATTTGTGCCGTCGATGTGGCAACTGGGGAAATCCAGAACCCGGACAAACATTATTTGGTGCCACATGCCAAATCAACTCTCGAAGGAAATTTATTAATAGCCGAAGGAAGATTAATCGTACCTCAGGGACGCGTAGCGCCCCGGCTATTTGAAAGGGCCAGCGGTAAGGACCTTGGAACATTGCCAGGCGGTGGGGGCGTGACGATTGTACTTACCGATACGGGAAAGATCGTCCGGACAGAGGGAGGGCGTGCTTCCCGTCCCGGGCAAGTTGGCGTATTCGAAGGAAAAGAAAGAGTCGCGTCTTTTCCCAGAGGACGGTCGATTGTTGTTGCGGGGGACGATTTCTATGTGATTGACGGACAAAAGTTATTCGCCGCGGCGCGGATGACAAATGAATTGAAGTGGTCATGTGAAGTCGATGAGCCACTGGAATTGGTGATGGCCGGAAATACGTTGTTTGTTGGCGGTCGCGATCATGTAACCGCAGTCCGAGCTAGTGATGGTCAGGTTCTCTGGTCATCTCCAACCGATGGCCGAGTGTTTGGATTGGCGTTGGCCGGAGGCCGCTTGATTGCCTCGACTGATGCTGGTGCAATCCATGTTTTTTCTCAAACAGCCGATCCTAAAGTTCACCAACCAGTCGCGGAGGGAGCAGTTGCAGATTCGCCTCCGGTGAGTCCTGTCCGCGATAAAAACTTGGTGCATCGTTGGGTGTTTCATCGATCGGCAATGTCGAATCGAAATGGTAAACCTGTCAAAACCGAATCGATTCGGCAGGCGATTGTGCAAGATCAAGCATCCAACGTCCCGTTAAATCTCGACGGAAGTGGGCGTGTCATTTCTATTCCAGGAACCGATCGGTTAGAAGCGGCTGAAATGAACGGCGGGAGGTTTCTCGTTAATGAAGAAAGCGCTGCAAACTTGCCAACGGAGGCAATTGCAATTGAAGCCTGGGTGCGAGTGGATCAAAGTCAGCAATGGGGCGGTATTGCGGGATGTATTCAGGATGACGGAGCGACCGAACACGGTTGGTTATTGGGGTACAATGACGACCATTTCTGTTTGGCAATTGCCGGTGGTGGAAATGGTCTAACCTACCTTAAGTCACCGCGTGCTTTTACATTGAAATCTTGGAATCACGTTGTGGGAACCTACAACGGTCGCGAGATGAGATTGTATGTCAACGGCTCGCTTGCCGCCTCAAGTGAACAGGAAAAAGGCGCGATCAGTTACGCCCAGAAACGATACTTTTCGGTGGGGGTTTATCGAGATGCGAATGAGTCGTTTCCGCTGAAGGGCGCATTGCACGAAGTCCGCATCTATTCCACCGCGATTGATGGACCTGCGGTTGCTCGCCGATTTGAATCCGCTCAGGCTGATTTTCCAAACGAAGTCATTCCGGACGTGCAACTTCCCCAATTTATTTCTTACGGCCCCTATGTCCAATACGTCGCTCCGAGAGAAGTAGAAGTCACTTATGGCACCGATCAGAAGTGCCCAACTGTTGTCGACTTGATTACCGAAGCTGGTATTAAAAGATCGGGTTCCAGCGAGTTGACCCAAACCCATAAAGCACGTTTTAAGGATTTGCCGTATCGGCGGATTTTGCAGTACCAAATTCGAACTGGTGACAGTGAGGATTCCGAAGTATCGGAGAGTTATTCACTGGATACGCATTTTGACTGGACAGCAGATGATCGTCAGAAGCCATCGGCTTGGACGGCGGATTTGATTGCAGAAAGTCCCAATCCAAGAGGACTTGCGTTTGTGGTGGGAAGCCAGAATCTTGAGAAAGCAAAAAAGCTTTCGTCAGAAAGTCAATTTAACGTTGTGTTAGTCGTTGATAATGAAGCTGACGCTGTGGTGATTCGTCGGCAATTGGTTGAGGATTCCGAAGTAGTTTATGGGCAGGGGTTGAGTGTTTCTGATATGCCAATTCAGTTTCTACCTGCCGCAAGTGCGTCGGTGGTTATTGGAGATCCCAAGAGTGAGCAAATGCGTCGATTGGTTCGTCCTCAGGGGGGAGTCTTTCACGACGGTGAACAAGTCGCTTGGAAGCGGAACGCGTTAAAGGGGTCTGGGGTTTGGAGTCATATGTATGGCCAGGCAGACAATAGTGCTTTTGGTGGCGAAGAACTTTCTAACGCTTCGGATCGAGCGGACTTGGTGACTCAGTGGATTGGCCGTCCCGGCCCACGGTATCAGACCGATCGCCAGAATCGTAAGCCTGCCCCGCTGGCGGCTGGTGGTCGTTTGTTCCTGCAAGGGCAGCAACGGATGATTGCCCTCGACAGTTACAGTGGCGTGGTACTCTGGAGCGTCGAATCGCCGTCGGTAATGCGTTGGAATGTCCCGCATGACTGTTCGAATTGGTGTGCCGATGAAAATGGTGTGTTCGTTGCGAGCGAAAATCAGGCTTGGTTCGTCGACGGTAAAACTGGCAAGGTAGCCCGTCGATTTAATCTCCCAAGTCAGGCAAGCGTGGGGGACGCTCAGGCAAAGGATCGAAGCTGGGGATTCATTAGTCGCTACAATGATCAATTGATTGGTACGGAAGTTAAGTCTTCGGCGATCTATAAAAAATGGTGGGGCAGCAGTCAGTGGTTTGACTCCACTGGTGGGTCGGACACCCATGTCGTTGCAGGCGATAGTATTTTTTCGATGGCTCCAACTAGTGGAGAATTACAGTGGGAATACAAAGGTCTTGTGTTGCATCCGACAATTACGATTATGGACGACCGAATTTTCTTTGTGGAAGATAAAAATCCAGCTCACATTGCCTCGGACGAACGGAGAATTTCCCTCGATCATTCCCAGTCTTATGAATTGGTGTGCCTTGATGCTGCTGACGGTGAACTTCAATGGAGGCAACCGATTGATCCTTTTGCGGGGCATTTGGCTAGTTTCTATCTGGCTGGCGGTGGTGATGAAGACAATCGCTGTCTCGTTACGGTGGCTTCGGAATCAACCAAAAAACATTTTTCAGTTGCGGCATTTGATCGCGATAATGGAAAGAAAAAATGGAGCAAGGAAGTGGTTTGGGAATCAAACCACCATGGGAAACATATCTCGCGGCCTGCTATTCAAGGTGAGTTAATGTATCTTCGCCCCGAAGTTCTTTCTTTGGTCGACGGTTCAACGATTCAACGCGGTTTTCCGGGCGGACATGGATGCGCCAGTTATACGCTTACGACCAATGGTATGTTCTCTCGGCTAGGCGAAACGACCTGGTGGGATGTGCGCACGCAAAAGGTGAATCGGTTTGATCGAATTCGGACTGATTGCTGGATTAGTGTGGTCCCTGCACAGGGAATGTTGCTTTCGGCCGAAGGTGGAGGAGGTTGTTCGTGTGGATCGTGGCTCGAAACCTCTCTTGGATTTCTGCCGCGAAGCGTTGACGAAAGCCTTCCCGAACAAGAATGAGTTTAGACATCGTCATGAACACTTATCCTATTTTTGAAATCGATCGGCTATCGCCGGAAGCGGATGCGGAAGCGGAAGCGCGAAGCGATTGGATTTTAAAAACCTCAAGATGGATTTTCTTCGCGAGCATTGCATTCGGTTTTTTCCTGTGCATGCCGATTCAAGGTAACGCCGAAGAATGGGTGCGTTGTAAATACAGCGTGAGAGATGTTGCTTTTGTAAACGTGCATGGAAAATCCTGGCAATTGCGATTGGTAAAGCCGGTCGGCGTTTCGCCGGAAAGATTCGAGAAATGGAATCTCGCGTTGCGGAATCAATTAGCAGATTCCAACGTAGGTTACGCCTGGTATGATCCGGACTCGGATGTTGGAAAACAGATTCAACTGGCAAACCCTGATGCTGCTCAAATGCCTCTCATGGACTTGGTTCGGTCAGGTGACGCCGGTAGTCCTCTCGCAGTTCCTTTCTCTTCACAACTAGAAGAGGGGTTGAGGTCGTTGGTGCAGTCTCCCACAAGGGATGAGGTTTTTTCGAAGTTGGTCGACGACCTGTGCGTGTTTTTGCTGGTTCAGTCCGGAGATGAATCCAAAGATGCTAACGCCAAATCAGAATTGCTGGCCGCCGTAAAACGTGTCAACGATCAAATGTGGACACTAGAGAAACCGACTGATTCTGGACCTTCCATTGTGGTTGTTCCGGAGTCTCGTCGTTCAGCAGAAAAGTGGCTGGTCTCTTCGCTGGGGATTACGGACCACTCGCAGCCAGCAGTAGCAGTCCTTTATGGTCAGGGACGCCTTTTGGGCAAAGTACTTTCCGGCGATGAGATAACGGTCGATGCGATTGTTACTCGGGCGAGTATTTGCGGGCAAGATTGTGAATGTTCTTTAAATCGGAACTGGCTGTATGGAGTTCAGGTGTTGCACCGATGGGATAAGACGCTGGAGCGAAAAGCGGAAGAAAGCCTTGATTTTGATCCCAATTCTGCATTTGTTATTGCAGAGGTGGCTCAGATTTTACAGAAAAATGCGGGGCAGATAACTCAAGCTCCACCAGTGATGCTGGGCGGTGGCTTGGTGATTCACGACCTTGCCGACTTGGATCCGAACAGCAATTTGGAAGCGGATGAGTCAGAGGCAACAGAGGCGAAAACCGTTGATCTGGAACTAGCGGTTGGAGAACTTAGTGAGGAAAGTGTCGAAAGCGATGCTGGAGCGAAACAAACGAGCGAGGCGGTAAGTGAAGACGAACGCAAGTCAGTAATTGCGATGCCC
This sequence comes from Planctomycetaceae bacterium, assembly GCA_024225195.1. GTDB lineage: Bacteria > Planctomycetota > Planctomycetia > Pirellulales > Pirellulaceae > Mariniblastus. The sequence goes on from JAAEMV010000448.1 coordinate 10,152, forward strand.
TGGGCAATTTTGATTTTCTTTTCGGGGCTGGTCGTTGTCGGCGTTTTCTGGCTGTTTTCAAGATCGTAGCGGTGTCGATCGCCGTGTTCTCCGCAATAGTGGCAGGGCAATCAAGCTTAAGATTGCCATGCTGGAAGGCTCTGGAACGCTGACAATAATGTTTTTCCCGTCTGAGCCGAGTGAAATGTTCTGACGATAAGATTTCCCCTGATATTCGACTGTAATTTCATAGTCGCCAAGAAATCCCCGAGTGCCAAATTCGCCATCGGAATTTGACAGTCCATTTTCTTCTGTCCACCACTGGTTAAAAACGAGGTCGAGATATTCTTCCCCGTTGAGATTCGGGTTGAAGTCGATGTCGAATAAAGCTGCTTCGGCATGGTTTATTTTGCCTTCCCAAAATCCCCAAAGAATAAATGCTTCGACAGATTCGTGGGCAAAGACGGCTGTCATGAAGTCGCGGGTATAGTCAGCTTGGAGATCTTTATTGGTTGTGTTGTAGTCGAATTCGGTGATATGAACTGGCAAGTCATAGTCGGCTGCAAACTCATCAAGTAGTTCCCATATTTTTGTTGGACTTGTTGGCAGGCGGTTCGTCTCGTTGAAATGAGATTGAAATCCAAGACCATCGATTGGTGTGTTAGCGGCCGTGAGATCAGTGAGGACGGTTCGATAATTATTTCGGATGGTGCTTTGAAGGTTATCGCCGCCAGCTACAATGCCGAAATCGTTTAAAAACATACTCGCGTTATCATCCACCGCTTGGGCAGCGTCAAACCAACGCTTGCGAATATCAGTCCGGCTAGTGATTGCAGATTGTCCCTGGGGGGTAAAGCCGACCAGCTTATCCTCGATATCAAAAGACGTACGAGGCTCGTTAAGCATGTCCCATGAAAACACTTTTCCTTTCACCGCGGCACCGATATCGGCGATGTGGTTGAATGATAGGTCGTACAGGTCTTGAAGGTTTTGTTGGCTTGGGTTGCTGATATCTAGAATCGCCCTGACCGAGTCCGGTACGCTCTGGTAACGAGGCCACATCATTGCATGGCCGCGGACATCTATTTCGCGATCACCCAGCCAATCGAGTCCTGATTGCGTCACCGATTGATTGAAACTGTTTCCCCAGGCACCATCCCATGCGCGCCATTTAAGATGATTCTCGAGCGTGGCGGCATTGAAGATTTCTGGGACCTTGGCGGCGTACCCGGCGTTGTACTGGCTCTGAGATTCGAGAAGGTATCTGGGGTCAACCGCGGATCCAAATTTAAACGCGTGTTTCTTCATCTGGATAGAAACAGCCGCGTTCTCGATTTTATTACCGTCAACGTCCTGCACTGTGATTTGCAAATCGGCTTTTCGGTTTTGATCGATTTTCTGAGCCGCCGTGGCACGCCAAGGAGCATCGTCTCCTCGCCCTGAATACTGAGCATGCGTTTGGACCGTAAACAGGATGCAAATCGCAAAAGTTGCCGTAGAAAAGAAATGGCTGGCGTGAGCCAGTCGATTATTTAGTCGAGTTTTCATTGGCTTGATTTCGCACGCTGCGTTAAAGAGAGGGTAAGTTGGAGAGGGTGAGCTATTGGGGCCTCCCAAGGTTACCATAATCAAAATAAATACAAAATTAATCCTCAAACTTTCTAATCTGATTGAGAACATCGAGATTTACTTGGATTGTTGAATATTCCAATTTGCTAGACTCGAAAAAAAATAGATTAAACCTAGAATAAGACATCAGCAGTTTTTAAGTTTACAATTCACAACGTGTGAAGCGTTTACATTGAATGAATGTTTGGAATTGTGGAATTCATGAACCCGTTTTTTTTAGCCCTCCGAGAATTGCACTATCGCTGGAAAAGCGGTTTGGTTTTCGTTTTGGTTGTGGCTTCAGTGACGGGCGCACTCGCTTATTTTTCAGTAAACGATGCCAGTTTCCAAAAAGAAATTGGTCGGAATGTCCGAGACATCGGTTCCAACGTCGTGATTTTACCGTCGGCGGTTGATCAATATTCCTATCACCTCGAAGGTGGTTATTCGGAAATTACGATGGATGCTAATTTGGTTTCAAAGTTGATTGAGCACCGTGCTTCGCTAAATCATTTGATTCCAATGCTTGAGCGGCGAGCCAAATGCTCAACGGGCGATCGCCAGTCGATCGGACGGGTCGTTGGATTGTCGGCCTCGATCGCAATGCCCGATCGTCCCAAAGCTCCAATGCAGCGTTCGATTCCTGCAGGTGAACTACAGTTAGGGAGTGAACTAGCAAGAGAACTTGGTGTTGAGCGTGACGCGAAAGCGCAAGTGACGATCGCTGGAGAGGTGTATAAAGTTCAGCGCGTCAATCGGTCTTCGGGGACGTGGCAAGACTCTGCTGCATTTATTGATCTGGTGTCCGCTCAGGAAATTTTTGAATTGCCCGAGCGAATTAGTCGTATCGAAGCGATTGAATGTACAAGCGAACAGTGTGAAGCCTCGGGTCTGCAGTCGTCTGTGATCTTAAACAATGAAATAGAAAAAATAACTGATAAGGCTTCTTTTCTTCGAAAAGAAGAAATGGCGGAAGCGCGTCTTAGTGTACGATCGGTTAGCCGCGAAAACTTTTTAGTGCTACAGAATGTTCTATGGGTGTTTTTAGGATTCACGGTACTTGGGTTGGCGATTTTAAATTCGTTAAGCCGGAAGTCAGAGATCGGTGTGTTACAAGCTGTGGGTTACGGGCGCTACCGCATAGCTGCGCTGTTTTTAGTGCGGTCTCTGTTGCTCGCTGGGATGGGTGCTGCGGTAGGGGTGACCGTGGGGATGCTGGTGTCCGTTGAACAGGCGAATGATTTATTCGTCATGACTGGACAAAAGAGTTCACTTGATTGGAATGCGGCGATGACGATTGGAGGTGTCGCATTTTTACTTGCTGTTTTGGGAGGCTGTATGCCAGCCTTGTGGGCCGCAGGTGAGAATCCAGCGGACTTAATTGGGAGGGATTCCTAATGAGTGAGCAAGCACCATTGCTCGTGGTAAATGATCTTGGGCACATGTTTTCGAATCGGGGACAAAAGGTTCGCGTTTTCGAAAAATGCAACTTTGAAATTGCTCCTACTCAGTTCGTGGCAGTTCAAGGGGCGAGTGGAAGCGGGAAAACTACTTTGCTCCTTGCTTGCGGAGGGATGCTCGAACCAAGTACTGGTCAAATTAGGTTCCAAGGGAATGATTTATTCAGTCTCCCATCCTCTCGGCGAACCAGGATAAGGGCTGTTTCAATCGGCTACTTATTCCAGACGCTAGAACTGGTTCCGTATTTAGATTTGACCGCCAATGTAAGGATTGCGACGGGTGTCAGTAGCTCAGTCGCCAATCAGTGGCTTGATCGGCTTGGGCTGGGGGATCGCTGTCGAAGTTACCCAAGAGAATTAAGCCATGGCCAGCGTCAGCGGGTCGCTTTAGCCAGAGCGATCGCGCATGAACCGGCGTTGGTAATTGCGGATGAGCCGACGGGAAATTTAGACAGTCGTAATTCAGAATTGGTCTTTAGTGTTTTAAAAAAATATGCCGAGGATGGAGGAGCCGTTCTGATGGCGACCCACGAGACACAACCCGCCGCATTTGCTGATTTTGTAATTGATATTGAAAATCTTGATTTGTTGAAGGCGACAGTTCGTTGAAAATTTCATTGTCGAGTTTTGGGAAATCGAAATTTGCGAAGCGTTTTGGGAAAGTTTCGAATGTGCTGATCGCTTTCGTTTCATCCGGACTGTTGATACTGATCTTGCTGGTTCTCGCAATTCAACTGCGGCCAGATGCGTTGCTTGAGGCAAGCCGGCAAACCGTTCGAATCTATTGCGCTGCCGGAATCGCAAAACCAGTGGAGGACATTGTAAATGCGTACAATGCTCAATACGGAACGAATGTAGAAATCGTCCGAACGGGTGGTTCGGGGGAACTTGCCGGGCAAATTCAGACGGAGCACGAGACGGGGTTATTGGGGGGAGCCGATATCTATCTCACTGCCGATGACCGACTCTTGGATTTAGCCTATCAGGCCGGGGCGATTGCTGAGCGTTTTCCGGTGGCCGAGCAGCGTCCTGTAATTGCTGTGCCGATTTCAAGTGAAATTCCAATCGGCGGCCTGGAGGAAATGTTGTCGAATCCAGAAGTGAAGTTTGGGATTGCCTCAGAGCGAGCAGCGGTTGGGAAATTGGTGCGAGGAGTAGCCGCAGATTTGCAGATTCTTGATCAGTTGGAGCAGCGTAAAGCCACGGATGCTGAAAATGTGATGACACTGGCGCAGGCTCTGGTTGCGGGTAGTCTTGATGCCGCTGTAATTTGGGATACGACAGTGAGCCAGTTAAATCAAATTGGACCTGAGCCAGTTCTGAAAATTGCTGCATTGGTGGATGCACAGGACCAAACGAAAAGCGAAATTGCATTAGGAGTTGTGTCGACGACTCCGTCACCCACGGCCAGTTTGCAATTTGCACGATTTCTAACGGCGAACCAAACGGGTCAGTCAGCGTTTGAGAAATATGGATTTTCCTTTTTGGCGGGTGATGATTGGGAGCAGGTTCCAGAAATTCATCTTTATTGTGGTTCGATGTTTACACCCGTGATTGAAACGGCAATTCGAGAATTTGCAATTCGAGAGGGGGTAAATCTTTATCCCCGCTGGGAAGGATGTGGGAAGCTCGTCGCCGCCATGCAAAGCATTGAAGATGAGAATCTCTTCCCGGACGCTTACCTTGCCTGTGACGAATCATTTTTGGTACAGGTCGAGGAGTATTTTTACGATCCCGTTGAGTTTAGCCGAAATGAAATTGTTTTGGCGGTGTCAAAAACTGCGCCATCAAAAGTCCAAAGTTCTGAAGCGTTAGCGAATTCGAATTTGCGAATTGGTATTTGCGACCCTGAGTTTTCGGCACTTGGGTTTCTTACTCGTGAACTTCTCAGTGGTATTTCGGGAGCAAATGGTAAACAGGCAGATGGTGCAACCGAAAAGGAAAGTTTGTATCAATCAATCGAACGTCAGGCGGTCGTTAAAGCGGATGTTGGGCCGACGTTAATTAGTCAATTGGTAGCCGGGGGACTCGACGCGGCGTTCGTATATCGTTCGAATCTAGCTGCAGATCCAAAAACACTTCAGGCAGTGAACGTATACTCGATTGCCAATGGTAAGGCTGTCGGTGTGGCGACCCAACCTTGGGCGATTTCCAAGTCGACCCGCAATCCAGCCCTCATGCAAAGACTTTATGACTGGCTTGATCGTGCTGAGATAAAATCGCAGTTTAAAAAGAACGGATTTTTAAATCCCGCGACGGACTGATGATTGGCAGTTGCCAAGATACCTCAATGAGTTTGTCGTAGAGTGTGTTTTCCGAGAGATCTTAATTGACCGAAGATGATAATTCGGTGAAACTGTGTGAAGTGATTTATTCAATATGTGTATTAGCAGTAATGTGTTGATGGTAGTGGTCTTCGATCGCTCGGTTCGGTTTTCATTGCTCAACGTCATTCTCGGTGCATTTGAAACCCGATGTCAAAAAACAAACCAAAATCGATTCGTCAGGCGCGAACTCAATGGGATGGTTTATTCTGGACGACGATGTCGGTTTTTGGGGTTTTTTATCTCGCTTTGATAATCGCAATGCTGGTGGCCGACTTTCAGTTTGCCAATTGGTCCGACATGTCGAGCTTGCTTTCCGACGAACGCGTCCGGTTTTCGATTTGGCTCAGTTTGATTTCCTGCACGATTGCGGCGATTCTTTCCTTGTGGGTTGCGATTCCAACGGGGTTCCTGCTTGCAAGATTAGGTTCGGAGTCGATGACGCAACGGCTAGGGCAGCGGTCTTCCGGTTGTCGTCGTTTATTTAATTGGGCACGTTACTTTATTGATACGCTTTTGGATATTCCGATCGTTTTGCCTCCTTTGGTGGTGGGGATTAGTTTATTGGTGTTGTTTCAAACCCCGGCGGGGCGTTGGCTTGATCAGTGGACTGGAGAGTTGTTTGCATCGCTTGGCTATACGGGGATACGTGGAATTACCTACGAGATTCCTGCGGTGATTTTAGCGCAGTTTACGGTTGCTGCAGCGTTCGCTGTTCGCACGATGCGTAATACCTTTGAGCAAATCGACGATCGTCCTGAGCGGGTTGCCTTAACCCTCGGCGCGAGTCACTACCAGGCATTTTCGATGGTCGCTTTGCCCCAGGCATGGCGCGGTATCGTGGCAGCTTTTACGCTGGCCTGGGCTCGATCATTAGGAGAGTTTGGCCCGATATTAATTTTCGCGGGCACTGCCAGAATGAAGACCGAAGTGCTTTCGACAACGGTGTATCTGAATTTCCAATTTGGAAATCTGAGGGGTGCGGTTTCAGCGTCGCTAATTCTCGTGACCTTAGCAATTGTTGTTCTTATTTTAACACGTTTACTTACGCTGGGCGGGAGTTCAAAAAAAGGAGTCATTGTATGATCTCAGTTCAACAATTACTTCTTCGCCAAGGCGATTTCGAATTGAGTCAAATCAGTTTTGAAATACCTCTTAATTCCTACGCGATTTTGATGGGGGCGACCGGGAGCGGTAAGACAACATTGCTGGAATCGATCTGTGGATTAAGGGCAATTTCAGGTGGAAAGATCTGGATTGGCGGCGATGAGATTACACGAACTCCACCGGCTCAACGGCAGATTGGCTACGTGCCGCAAGACTCTTCTTTGTTTCCAACGATGAAAGTGCATCGACAAATTGCATTTGGAATGGAAGTTCGCGGGTTCAGCCAAGCTGAACGAAATCAGCGGGTGGAGGAACTTGCTTCGAGTTTGGACATTACTGAAATCCTAGATCGTTATCCGCGCGGGCTTTCAGGCGGTGAGAAACAAAGAGTGGCTCTTGCGCGGGCGTTATCATTTCGCCCCCGGCTGCTGTGTCTCGATGAACCACTGAGTGCATTGGATGATGATACGCGAAGTAATTTGACGAGACTGCTGAAAAAGATCCAGCAATCCGAATCGGTTACCGTCTTGCATATTACACATAACGTTGAAGAGGGGATTGAGTTGGGAACCGTTCATTTTCGATTGGACAAAGGCCAAGTGCGGTCGGTTGGTTGTGAAGATTTTGGTGATAAAAATACAGCGTGAACTCTTTGAAGAGATACGCATTTCAAGAGCAATTGCATTCCTTACTGGTTGAAAAATGGAAAACGAAATTCCCAAGAGTCCTGCACCATCATTGACTGAAGTTGAACAGGCAACGTACCAATGGCAAATTTGGACGGATGGCTTTGGAGAAGAGGGGCAGCGTCGATTGAAGAACAGCACGGTTCTGATTTCACGGTGCGGTGGACTGGGAAGTGTAGTGGCGTATGAATTGGCCGCTGCCGGGGTTGGCCGGCTGATTATCGCTCACGCTGGCAATGTGAAGCATTCAGATTTAAATCGTCAGTTATTAATGACCCATGACTGGCTTGGCAAGCCGCGGATCGAGACGATTGAGCGCCGTCTGAAGGAGTTGAACCCCCGGCTTGAAATTGTCCCTGTGGCTGCGAATTTAGATGATGAACTGGCTGAAAAATGGGTTCCAGAAGCGGATTTGTGTGTCGGTGCTGCACCGATGTTTCAAGAACGATTTGCCATGAACGATGCCTGTGTTCGTCATGGTAAGCCGCATGTAAATTGTGCGATGTACGATACCTCGGCAACCATCACAACGTTTCCTGCCGGGGGGAAACCATGTTTGCGATGTTTGACGCCTGAAGTCCCGGAGCATTGGAAGCGGGAGTTCCCTGTATTCGGGGCGACTTCGGGTACGGTTGCGTGCATGGGGGCATTGGAAGCTATTAAAGTGTTGGCCGGTTTTGGCGAGACACTTGAGAAACGCGTGCTTCATTTTGATTTACGGCAAATGTCGTTTCACGAGGTCGCCCTCAACCCTCGGGAAGATTGCAAAATTTGCGGGAAATAGTAATTGAATCATTAGTCGTTTGTGAGTTTTTCCCAATTTAGCCTATCTTGTGTGGCTAAGATTGACTCGAAGAGAATTCAAGCAACAATCAATTCGAGTTTTTAATTATTTATAGGTTTTGATATGTCAAAATATTGCACTCTGTTATTTATCGTTAGCCTCTGTGTTGGTTGTTTTCCAACCGAAAAAGAAGAAGTGGTTGAGCCCGTTACTCTTCCTACGATCAATTGGGAAGAAGGAGAGACTTCAGTCGAAGACGCGGCAACAGAGGGTGAGTATCGAGTCAAGTTCGAAACTACTGCCGGGGATTTTGTCCTATTAGTGCACCGGGATTGGGCGCCGCTCGGAGCCAAGCGATTGCACGAATTGGTGAAAAGTAAGTTTTATGATGGTGTCGTATTTCATCAAGTGAATCCCGGAATGATTCAATTTGGAATTAGTGGGGATCCAGAGGCGACCAAGTATTGGGACAAACCCATTGCGGATGAGCCTGTGAAGGAGAGTAATTATGCGGCGGTGGTTTCGTTTGCAAAGAAGGGCGAGGATTCGAGACGGACGCAAATCTGCATTAGTCTTGTTCAAAATTCGTATATGGACGGCGAGGGTTACTCCCCTTTGGCGGAGGTTGAAAGCGGTTGGGAAGTTGTCAAAAGTATTAATTCAGAGTACGGAATTAATGCAAGTGAAGAGGAAATTAAAGAGAAAGGGAACGAGTATATTTTTGAAAAGTTTCCCAATATGGATTATGTCATCAAGGCAACTATTGTCGCCGATGAATCCGATGCTGACAGTGCAGTAGATACACAAAAATAGCCGCCTTGGAAGGCGGCTATTTCGGTGGTTCGCTCCCTGCCCGAAGAGGCAGGGGAATTGACCTATTTATCGACTTCTGCCGTCCTTGATAATTTGGTTAAGTTTAGCCTTCATTTTTTCGGCAACTTCCGGATTTTCTTTCAGCACATTTTCTTTTTCTCCGGGATCTGTTGCGAGATTAAAGAGTTGGAATTCGTCGACGGCTGTATTGGCTAGTTTTGCCTCGACGACGATATTTCTCGCTCGCTTTTTACCGTACCGCTGCAGTTTCCAATCTCCTTCTCTGAGGCCATATGTGCCGCTTGCACCGTTGTCCTGTTGGACGAGATGGTCGCGACCGGTTGCTCCTGATTTTCCCAGAAGGGCATCGATTACGTTATGGCTGTCAACGCAATCTCCATCTTCGACTTTTTGACCGGCTAAGGCGGCAAGACTGCTTGGCAGGTCGATTGTGCATACCATTTCATCGCTGACACCGGGTTTAATTCGAGTTGGCCAGCGGGTGATAAATGGAGTTCGAGTACCTCCCTCGTACACACTGTATTTTCCTCCAGTGAATGGGCCGCCGGCACGGTGTTTGCCAATTTTCTCAATCGCACCGTCTGCGTAACCATCGTCCAGGACTGGTCCATTGTCGGAGCAGAATACGACGAGTGTTTTATCGGTAAGTTTCAGGCGATCAAGCGTTTTCATGATTTCGCCAACGCACCAATCGAGTTGGATAATCGCATCTCCTCGGAATCCTAGTTCAGTTTTTCCTTGAAACCTCTCGTGAGGAATTCGCGGCACATGGATGTCATGTGAGGAAAAGAAAAGAAAGAAAGGATTGTCCTGGTTGGCTTCCATGAATTCGTTGGATTTCTCAACCCATTTATCAGCAAGATCTTCGTCCCGAAAGCGAGCAGCGTGTCCACCGGTGTAAAACCCAATTCGGCTGATGCCGTTATGTATGGTGGCATTGTGGCCGTGCGACCAGTCCATTTTCAACGTGCTTCGATGAGTGATTCCTGTTGGGTGGTCAGGACTTGGCTTTTTCTTGCCGACCCAGAGAGGATCCTTCGGATCTAGATTGAGCACGCGATGATCCTCAACGTAAACCTGGGGAACGCGGTCGTTCGTCGTGGGAAGTAAAAAACAGTGATCAAATCCAATCTCGAGAGGACCGGGGTTTAATTCTCCGTTCCAGTCGGGACCACCCGGATCTGATTTAGTAGATTCTTTTCCTAATCCCAAATGCCATTTGCCAATGACTGCAGTTTTGTAACCTGCCTTTTGGAGTAGCGAGGCAACGGTTTCGACGCCTGGTTTAATGATCGCCGGGGCACTTGGTGGTGCGATTCCAGTTCGTTTTGTACGGAACGCGTAATTGCCAGTTAGCATCGAGTAACGCGTAGGTGTGCAAGTCGAAGCTGAGCAATACCCGCTGGTGAATCGCTGGCCTTCGGCGGCGAGGCGATCAATATTAGGGGTTTCCAGTTCCGTAGCGCCGTAGCAGGAAACGTCACCATACCCGAGGTCGTCCGCCATGATCACAATCACGTTCGGTTTGTCTTGGGCAGCGAGCGTCGCAGCCATCAGGGTGAGGCAGGAAAATAGAAAATAACGGAAACGGTTGAGAGGCATGGTTTGGCGTCCAAAGGTCGAGAAGTTTTAAACTCGGAGCCTTAATTCTATCCAATACAACGTGCTCTGCGGGAGGTCGCTTCGAAAAAATATTGATTTATCTGCCAACGTTGATCCGCAAAAGCCATTTCAAGATTTTCTGATTCAATGGCGTTAGTTTCGTCTTGTTAAATTGGTCACCAAGTTTTCGAATTGCATCGGCGTAGGTTGGATAGGGGTGTATGGTTGCCCCGATTTTCGAAAGTCCGATTTTATTGGTGATAGCAACTGATACCTCTGAAATTAGGTCACCAGCATGCTCCGCGACGATGGTCGCACCGATAATTTGGTCGGTGCCTTTTCGCGTGTGGATTTTGACAAACCCTTCTTCAGCGGATTCGAGGATGGCTCGGTCGACATGTTCAAAGGATTGGGTGAAGGTGTCAATTTCAATTGACTGTTCTTTCGCTTCTTGGGGGTACAGGCCAACGTGAGCAATCTCGGGCGATGTGTAGGTCGCCCGAGGGATAAGGAGTTGGCTTGCTTTTTTCCGGCCAAGAGGGCCGATTGAGAACAGAGCGTTTTGGATCACAATCCGTGCTTGAAAGTCCGCAGCATGCGTAAATTTATACTTCGAGCAAACATCCCCCGCCGCAAAAACCTTGGGGTTGCTGGTTTGCAGTGAATCATTGACGACAATTCCGTGGGCATTGCATGCTACGTTGGCTGATTCGAGGTTTAAATTTTCAAGATTGGGTGTTCGCCCGACCGCAATCAATAATTTATCGACCGTTGCTGCAAATGGCTTGCCAGTCTTGCCCTTGAGTCCGCGGACCAAGATGCCGTGTTCGGTTTTTTCGAGGGTTAGATCATTTGATTCAAGGAATAAGCTCATGCCCTCTTTTTCAAATTGACTCTGTACAACCTTGGCTGCTTCCGAGTCCTCGCGACCGAGAACATTTGCTCCTCGTTCAAATAGAGAGACATCGCTGCCAAATCTTGTGAAGCATTGAGCAATTTCACAACCGATCGGCCCTCCGCCGATAACGCCTAGTCGCGGTGGCAATTCTGTGAGCGAGAATAAAGTCTCATTGGTTAAGAAGTCAACTTGCCCCAGTCCTGGAATCTCGGGGATTTTGGCTCGAGCTCCCGATGCGACCACTGCTTTTTTGAATTTTAAATTTGTCGCTGGTTGGCTGGCTGATTGAACTGAGATTGTTTGATCGTTGACGAAACTGGCCTGTCCAAAAAATACATCAACCCCCAATTCCTTGAAACGCTTTGCTGAATCAACCGGGCTAATTTGAGCTCGTTGTTTTCGCATTCTCTCCATGACTTCTGGAAAGTGGATGCGTGGACTATCGGAACTCGCAAAGCCCATCTTTTTACCGTGCTGACCACTGGCGGCAAAGCGAGCTGCTGCGATAAGACTTTTGGAGGGAACGCAACCTACATTGAGGCAATCGCCTCCCATTAAATCGCGTTCAATCAACGCAACCCGAGCTCCGAGGCCTGCAGCTGCGGCGGCGGTTACAAGCCCGGCAGTGCCCGCGCCTATTACCACCAAATGGTAGTTGGAGGCGGGGTTGGGGTTTTTCCAATCTGGCGGATGTACATTGGATTCGAGGTCTCGATTGTGTTGATCGAAAGGAATTAATTGAGGGAGGTGGTGGACCATGAATTAACCTTGGGGATTGGGCATGGCACTAGTTTAACCAGTTTTGAGGAGACTCTACAGGACAGGGGGCGGGGATGGCTGCCACGGTGGGATGGCATGGGGGCTCTCAGTGCTTGGACTTTTCGGAAGCTGATTAGAAAATTAAAATAGACAAATCAAAAAATGGGAACGAAGTTTTTCTCGTGGTACGTTCCCTGTTTCTGGATTGTTTCATAACTGAATTCGTGCAATATGATTGAAAAACAAGAATTGCCGCGCCGAATCGGCGGAGTCGGCGCTGTCATGTTGGGGCTCGGGTCGATTTTAGGGACAGGCGTATTCGTCAGCATTGGTATTGGGAGTGGTGTTTGCGGCACAAATATAATCTGGGCAATCTTAATTGCAGGTGTGGTTGCTATTTGCAACGGCCTAAGCAGCGCTCAATTGGCTGCTGTTCACCCGGTAAGTGGTGGAACTTACGAGTACGGTTATCGATGGCTTTCCCCTGAAATGGGCTTTGCAGCTGGTTGGTTGTTTCTCTGCGCGAAATCAGCTTCGGCAGCGACGGCAGCCTTGGGATTGTCGGGATATTTAGCCGCTTTAGGTGGCCAGTCAATGATTCAAGGCGAAGGATTATCATATGCCGGCAATGTGTTGGGAGGGCTCCTTATTCTTGTCTGCATCACAGTCATTGTGTTAATTGGTATCCGTCGTACGGTCAGAATTAATGCAGTGATTGTCTGTCTCACTCTTGTCTCATTGACGGTTCTTGTCGTCGCTGGTTTTTTAGTAAAGGGAGACTTGAGGTTCGTGAAGGCACCGGAGGCTGTTGAGATTTTTTCGTCGGGACAGGGAAGTGAATCGTGGTATTCACTGTTATCTGCCGCCGCTCTTATGTTTGTCGCCTATACCGGTTATGGGCGAATTGCAACGATGGGCGAAGAGGTCGTTGATCCGCGGAGGGTTATTCCTCGCGCGATGATCATCACTCTAGCACTTGCAATGGCCGTTTACGTGTCTGTAGCCTGGGTCGGCATGGCGACCATTGGGACTGTCGAACTGAGTGACGCGACCGGGAAATGGGCGGCGCCTCTTTTTCGAGTAGCGGAGTCAACGGGGATGCGATGGGTTGTTGTATTGGTGAGTGTCGGCGGGATTACCGCGATGCTTGGCGTTATGTTGAATCTCGTCTTAGGGCTGTCCCGTGTAGTGCTCGCAATGGCTCGCAGGTCTGATCTACCAGCGTCGCTGGCAGTCATTGACCGTCGGGGAGTGCCATTTCGTGCGACGGTGGTAGTTGCCGCGGTGGTTGGTACTTTGATTTTGATTGGTGACGTGAAGCTGGCGTGGTCGTTCAGCGCTACGACGGTTTTAATTTACTATGCGTTGACAAATTTGTGCGCTATTCGTGTTGAACCTGCTGAGCGAATTTTTCCGGCAGGGTTTGCGTGGCTCGGTCTGATCGGATGTTGCGGATTGGTTTTATTCATCCCCTGGAAGATGCTGGCTGCAGTCACGGGTTTGATCGCACTTGGGATCACAGTCCGGTGGGGGAGGCAATCCATTGTGAGCGATTCGTAATGCTGGCGAAAAAAATAACTCGCCTTCAATTACGACTCGATTCGCTGTTGGATGATTTCTAGATGGTATCGTACGTGTCCCGCCAAAATAAAGAGATTGGCTCGGGCCGAAACAGGGTTGTCTGAAGCGATTCCCATGTTGGTCATCGAAGCGATTGATAGACGTTCGCAAAGTAAGCAATTGGCGATTCGAAGATGTTCGAATTCATCCAGAAGATTGGTCATGGGAACAGGCGAGTAATCGATTGCCGAAACATACTTATTTTGATCAATGCCAGGAATGGGTGTTTCGTCACCAACCGCAATTCGATTCAAGCGATGGCTGAAAATTCTTTCGCAATCAATCAGGTGACCAATTACCTGCTTGAGCGTCCATGTGTAGGGTTCGTGCAGGCAATTGACTTGGGAATCCGAGAGGTTGGCGAGCAGTTTTTTTAACTCGTCCGCTTGGCTAGTAAGTTCATCTGGCAACTTGTCGGGAGCAACCAGCGAAATGTACTTGCCGTAGAACTGGTGATACTCATTTGGTGTGGGAGCTGAATTGAATTGCATGAATGTTTCCACAGATAGATTTGCGAGATGGCAAACGCCCGTTGTTTAACTTGCGCAAAGGTCCACCACGTGAGGATCGAGGGTAAAGATTTAAATCAAGAGGTATCTGAGTGAACAGCGTTCAGACATTGACAACCCCAGGCAATTACTTGACTTGAGCACAACCAAGTTTTTGCATGATCCGATCTCTACATTCTAGAAGTGGCTTCAAATACTCATCACGGTTTGTTTTGAGACGATAGATTGGCACACTAATGCTAACTCCAGCGGCCGGTTGTCCGTTGCGATCAAAAATACAAGTTGCGAAACACTGGATCTCAAGATCGCTTTCCTGATGAGATGTTGCATAACCATGCTTGCGGATCTTTTCAAATTCCGCGAGCAAATCGTTGCGGTCGGTGATTGTGAAATCAGTCAGCCTGCGCATGTCCATCGAATCAACGACACGAATGCGTTCTTCTTCAGATAAAAATGCGATGAGGCATTTACCAACGGCGCTCGCGTGACAAGGAACTCGCGCGCCGACTGTTGAGGCAATGCGAACTGCATGGGGTGTATCTTTTTTGTAAATGTAAACAAGGTCGTTGCTACTTCGGATTGCGAGGTGCACCGTTTCTTGCGTCTGAGCACTTAACAAGCTCATTTCGGGTGCAGCGATTTTAGCCAAGTCGTTTTGAGCCAGAGCGCGGCCGGCTAACTGAAGCGTACGCGCACCAACGGCGTAGGTCTTGTTGGGTCTTAGCTCAACCATGTCCTCAGCAGCGAGCGCCTTTAAAAGACGATGGAGCGTGGGGCGAGGTAAATTGCTTTGCCGAACCAGCATTGAAATTGATGGAGGTTGTTCGGAATCCGCAATCATTTGCAAAATCGCAATGCTCTTCGAAAAAGCCGCCGCTCCTTTGACTGCATTCGTTGCCAGGCTTGTTTTAGGAGGTTCGGTTGTCTCTTTTACCGTGCCGTCGCTCAGGGAGTTGCCCCCTTTACTGGCTTCTAAATTGTCCGGCAATTGACCATCTAGTTTGGTCGGTTCAGTATCTTTGATTTGTGATGATTGGCTCATAATTTCACTTCACGAATGTTTAATGAAAGATATAGGGGCGTTAGTTGGGGAAGAGTCGCGATCCGATGGGGAATCAAGTTTACCCCTACGCCACCATCTGAACAACGGTTCAAATGGTGGAGTTTTTTAGTTTTTAGTCGATTCGGTAGTTAGGCGTGTAATTTGGTCAGGTTTTTTGGGCTGCAATCGGGCGGATGGTGATTTGCGGGGAGGGATATTGAAGGAGTGGCGTTACAATTAAGACGTTAACGAACCTGAATCCATTCTGACGGATACTTTGTCATGCACGCTTGTAGATTGTTGTTTTTGATGCTGTTTCTAAATTCGCTTCCTTTGGCAGTTTTTGCACAAACCGATACGACAGTGACTGACCAGCGGGCGGTCGAACTCCGGGGTACGGTAACTGCTGAACGGGCGTGGTGGGACCTTCAACGCTATGACTTAAAGATAGAGGTTGACCCAGAAGCAAGGACGATTGAGGGCACGAACGAAATAACATTCATCCCTGTGAGTCCGGGCAGGCGGCTGCAAATTGATTTACAGGCACCGCTTCAGATTGAGTGGGTCAAGTCGGGTGGGAGAGAGTTGAAATTTGTCCGAGAGGGCAACGCGTACTTCGTCGAATTTGATAACGACTTGAAAGTTGGTACTGCTAGTTCAATTATCGTTAAGTATGGTGGTAAACCAATTGTAGCTGAAAATCCTCCGTGGAGCGGAGGTGTGTCTTGGCAGAAAGACATCAAAGGAAATCACTTTATTGCGACGTCCTGCCAAGGTATCGGAGCGAGTGTTTGGTGGCCTAATAAAGATCATGGATATGACGAACCTGACAGGGGAATGTCGATTCAGGTTACGGTGCCTGAGGATTTAGTTGCGGTTTCCAACGGTCGTCTTAAGCAGAAGTCGCACGATCAAAAGAATCAGACCCGGACGTTTTTGTGGGAAGTCACTAATCCTATCAATAACTACGGCGTGAACATGAACATCGGAAACTATGTCAATTTTTCAGAAACCTTTTCTGGTGAAGGGGGCGATTTGGATGTTGATTATTGGGTTCTCGATCATCAACGCGAAACTGCTCAGAAACACTTTAAAGAAGCGCCGAGGACTTTACGAGCATTCGAACACTGGTTTGGACCGTATCCATTTTATGAGGATAGCTACAAATTAGTGGTGGTTCCGTATTTGGGAATGGAGCACCAGAGTTCAGTAACTTACGGAAACGGATTTAAGAATGGTTATCGCGGTCGAGACCTCAGTGCGACGGGGGTTGGGTTAAAGTTTGATTTTATTATTGTTCATGAGTCAGGGCATGAATGGTTCGGTAACAACATCTCGATGAAGGATGCTGCGGACATGTGGATCCATGAAAGTTTTACAAACTACTCTGAGAATTTATTTGTTGAGTATCACTTCACTGAAAAAGAAGCGCAGGACTACGTTCTTGGCTGTCGAAAATTGGTCAAGAATGACCAGCCCATTATTGGGGAATACGATGTCAATGGCCGTGGCTCATCCGGGGATATGTATTACAAGGGCGGCAATATGCTGCATTCAATTCGCCATACGATTAATGACGATAAAAAGTGGCGGAATATCCTGCGAGGGCTCAACAAGAAATTTCGGCATCAAACGGTGGGAACCGATAAAATTGAGTCTTATATTAGTCAGGAATCAGGTATTGATTTTGGCTTGTTTTTCGACCAATACCTCCGAACTACAAAAATACCAATCTTGGCCTATCAGATCGATGGAAATCGCCTTGAGTATCAGTATCAAAATGTGGTGTCAGGTTACGACTATCCCCTAAGAGTGCGGGTAAATGGTGAGGTCGTATCGATTAAGCCAACAGAAGAAATGCAAGAATTGCATCAAAGCGAAGCGATTAAGACCTTCGAAGTGGATCGGAACTTTTTCATCGATTCCGAGGCACGCGAGTAGAAGCCCATCGCAGAACGCTGAGATTCGCTGAAACCCGTTGCTTTATAAACTAATTCAGAGAAGCAATCAGGGAAGAATTAATACTTTGCCCCTGAGCGCTGGCGAAGTCATGGGCCGTAAGTTCGTACGAGTCGCCGACTTCGCAGTAATCAGGCTGCAGTTTAAATTTTACGAACTGGTCAGTTGGTTCGCCGTTCAGTATCAATTCAAACACGACGTTTACGAGAAAACTTCCATCGGAAATCTGTTCGATTCGTTTGCACATGAGTTGAAGCATGGAAGGACTTTCCGTTCGCGGTTGCAAGTTGTAATGGCAAGGTGTGGTTCAAAGATTGCAGTAGCTGTAGGTCGCTTCAGAATAAGGCCGTCACTTTGAGGGGGCGTGCAGCAAAATGACTAAATTTATCGTTCGTCATTTTGAAATCTTAAATGCAATAAAAACCACTTGATGCTGAAATATGCAATAAAAAGGTCGAAGGGTCAAAGAATTGATTCACACTCAAACCGTTTGTTACGCTTCGATACATTTCTGGGGAGCGATTCCTCGCACACTACGATTCGTAGGACGTGCTAACGGCACCTGTTGTCCTAAAAAATTGCGACGGCGAACTCTGACGTTTCTGTTATTTGCGATGAGTTTCCCGATGAATAATCAGCAAAAAAATAAACGACCGCAGCAGAAGCCTCTTCATGCTGCAGCTAATCTCATTGATCGGGGAAGACCTAGGGAAGCCAATTCCTTTCCCTTCGATTGTTAAGGTTTGTTAAGATTTAGCTCCGCTGTATTGGGAGCAGACGCAGAGGAATTAGCTCTGCAATCTCAGCGAGTCCGGGGCGACGGTTGCCGCTCGGATCCGTTGGTGCATCCCATCCCACAAGCATAAGCGAGCCTGCAGTGCGTCTTTTGCTGCTAGTTCAGCAACGTGCCAATTAACCGTACTGCTTCCGCAAATCGACTCTACCATTCGTTCGGCCATGGGGCCGTGTTCATCGGCATCGAGCTCGATGTGACGATTTAGGTAGTAGCGAAAGTTATCGAGCTTGCCGTGGCTTCGCAAGTTCAGCCGGTCGACAATTTTTTCGAAAATCGCGGGAAGTAAATCCTCTCTGCCAAACGTAAAAGCAGCGGCAATTCGAACCGTTTGATTTGATTCAATTGTAGAGAACGTATTACCTACGAAGGTCTGCACTGACAATGGAGCGTCTATTTCCGCGACGGCATCTCGGACTGCGACTTTATCACGAACGAGGTTTAAAAAATCATTGACCGGCGAGATGTTCGCACCGCAGTCAACCATCGACTGCAGGTACATTTCAAAATGGCTACTAAATTCTCCATCGGTTGTGACATCGCTCTCTTCACCGAGCACAATCTCATTAATTAGCCGAGTTGCCGTTTTGTCGCTCGAAGGCAGCCACGGTATGGTTGAGCCAGTGATCTGCTGCTGCAGACTTTTTAACAACGACATAAAATCCCAGACCGCGTAAACATGGTACTCCATGAAAATTCGAAGATCACAAAGAGTAGAAATATCTTCATAAATTGGATGGTTGACTAAGGCCATGCGCTGCGGCTCAAGGCTCGCATTGATTTTCGAAATTTTGCAGTCGTTCGTCATTTGTAATTGTTGGGAAAACGGTCGGTGGATTACCTTGAAACCCGAAATTATTTAGTGATTGTTAACCAGTTTCTGCGGGAAACCAGCAATGTTCGGGTAGCCAGCTATTTGTTTCGTTTTACGCAGGCCCACCTGATTTGGTGGGTGCTTGAGGTCGCTTGCGAAGGAGGGGAAGTTGCAGTTTAGCATTTTTAAAATTGGGTATTTTAATGGTTGGCTCGTAGCGATTTACATCATAGTTGTTGGGGTTTTCCTGTTCGGGATATTGAGACCTCGGCGAAAGGTTGAGTGGAAGTCGGCGGGGGTTGCTCAGGCGTGGGTAATGGCTCTTTATGCAGAAATGTACGGAGTACCTCTCACCGCTTACTTTGTCATGACGTGGGTTGGGCGTTCGCAAGCCGATGCAGAAAATCACTTCAACGGTCATCTCTGGCCAGTCATCCTCTCGATTCCCGATGAATATCTTCGTCCAACGCAAATTTGGTTGACCGTCATCGGTCAACTACTAATTGTGGCCGGTGGTCTGCTGGCGGTCCTTGGATGGCGGGAGATTCATCGTGCGGTCGCCTCAAATTCAATGGCTCAAACAGGGCTTTATCGGTTTATCCGCCATCCGCAGTACACTGGGTTTTATCTATTTCTTATCGGCAGCGTCATCAACTGGCCAACTCTACTTACCTTTTTCACACTTCCAGTCTTGTGCTGGGTGTATCGCAGGTTGGCGATTGCTGAGGAACAGGATGCGTTGGAGCTGTTCGGTGAAGACTACGAACGGTACATGCAAGGAACGGGCCGGTTCCTCCCAAAATTGTTTGGTTAACTGCTCTGAGCTTAGTTTAGTCCCAGTGCCGAAGGTGGGCGAGCATGGCCGCCGACATTCGTATAACGCTGTGTTGAAGTGAGTTTGTGGATTCTTTCAAAGGCAGGGGGTCCGATTTTCATTCGACATTGGGACGAAAGGTGTCAAGCCAGAGTGAGTGGGCTAGAATCAGAACGCGGATCAGCCGACGGTTCTCGATTTCGTAAAGGTGCAAAAACTGGGATTCAGGTCTGTCGGGTGATCATCATTTTCAAAGTGAACTAATGGAAGACTGGAGATTAGATGAAATATTTAATTGTGTTTGTTCTTGCCTGCGTGGCAGTGGGGCACCATGACGATCATAAAGTTCACGACACCAACATTAGAATTAAGGAGCTGGTCAAATCGACCAAGAGTTGGAATGGTGAACTACTTCCCGCCTATCCCAAGGGGCAACCGGAGATCACCATTTTGAAGATAACGGTTCCGCCTAAAACAAAACTAGCGATGCATCGACATCCCTATATCAATGCCGGAGTCTTGCTCAAGGGCGAGTTAACTGTGGTGACCGATGATCATCGAAAGTTAAAGATCAAAGCGGGGGATTCCATTGTTGAACTCGTCAACCAACTGCATTTTGGCGAAAATGCAACGGACGAGCCCGCAGAGATCGTTGTGTTCTATGCTGGCGTCGAGGGTAGACCGGTGACTGTGAAACAGGGATCTGCCAAAGTCGAAAGCAAATAGAGACCGCGTCGGAAGGGCGTTCTCGTCTAGCAAAACTAAGAATAGAGATTCAGGAATTTGACCGGTGAGAGGTTTTTGGTTTCTCCTTTGCGTGAAGATCTTTCAGCCCGCTCGAGCTCCGCAAATTCTTTAATTTCTTCTAAATGGATGCCTGCTTTAGCATTGCCTATCCCTTTGTTGTGTGGGGTTGGGTAAAAAAACACTGGTTTTGATCGGGTTTTATATCTGGTGTCACAAGCATGTCTATTTTCGATGGGTTTGGCAGGAAAAGTCGAAATTCCTCGTGATTAACAAAGGTGCTGTTATACTGTGAGCGTTGGAAATATTGGTTTGCGGCTGTCCAAGCAGGGGAGTTCGAAATGAAAAAATTCGGAATATTAAATACATGTGCTGTTTTAATCGCAATGGTTAGCATGGCAGGTTGTGCTGATCCGGAACCAGAGGTGGCTAAGACATCTGGCTCAGCAACCAATTCAGAACGTGAATCAGCCACTAGCCGTGGCCCTGCCAGGCCAGACACTCGCCCTGCGGCCGTCGAGAATCGAAACGGTCGAGACATGGCAGCGGTAGATAGCGAGCGTGCCAATTCGGAATCGCCCAATGTGCGTGATTCAAGACCCCCGGAGTCACGTGATTCAGGCTCATCCGAGTCGAGAGGTTCTCGACCTGACGGTCCTGGTATGGGAGTTGGATCCGGCATCGGGGGGACCGCGTTACCAGGCATTCGACCGCCTGGTGAAAACAACTTCAGCGATGCTTCGTCTGGAATAGGCATGGCGTCTCGAGACAATTCTTCACGAAATCCGGATGCTTCAAGAAATCCAGATGCTTCACGAAATCCAGCGTCAGGGCGTCAACCAGTGCCTCGGGAGTATAAGTTGGAGTTTGCTTCTGCTTCCGGTGCGAAGGGATTGGAAGTCGGTGACACGATTCCAGAAGTCAGCGGTAAGGATTTGGACAACATCAAATTTAAGCTCTCGGATTATCAAGGCAAAGTTATCATGTTGGATTTCTGGGGGGATTGGTGACCGCCTTGCCGTGCGATGTACGGACACGAGCGGACGCTCGTCAATGAGATGAAAGGACGCCCCTTTGTGTTGTTAGGGGTTAACAGCGACAAAGAAAAAACGAAAGCCAAAGATGCAGTCAAGGATAATAATTTGAATTGGCGGAGCTGGTGGGATAAGAGTACGCAAGGTGACATTTCATCCAGTTTTCAAATTCGAGGTTGGCCGACGATATTTTTGATTGACCACGAGGGAGTTATTCAGGCTAAAAATTTGCGTGGTAGCCAATTAGATACAGCAATTGAACAATTGGTGGCTCGTGCTGAAGGAGCTGGGGCCGAAGGGGGCCCATTCATTAGTGAGTGGCGCACGTTCGAAGACTCAAATGGGAAATTTCAGGTGGAGGCACGGTTGGTTGGTATGGAAGGTGGGAATGTCATCCTGCTGAGAAGATCTGACCAGGTTGAAATCGACGTACCACTTTCGAGGTTGAGCAAGCGGGATCAATCGTTCACTCGGACAGAAATCAAACGTTTAAACGCGATGAATCGACTGTAATTCAGCACGTTGAGCGGTTGCTTCAACAGAACTCGATTCGGAAGAGGTAGGCTAGCCTCTTCCTTATCGAGTTTTTTATTAGATCCAGCCTTCCGTCTTAAGCGTCA
>JAAEMV010000449.1 GCA_024225195.1 Planctomycetaceae bacterium
AACCTATCAGCAGCAAGCTCCCTGCAAGGGGCAACCATTTCTTCGGGCAGTGCATGATTATTAGCGCTGCCAATCCATAGGCGAGTGCGATGCGTTGCAGCACTCCGTAGACACGTAATTCGGCGAAGTTACGATCGTAGAATGGGAACCAGTTAAGAACGATTCCGATTGCAAAAATCAAAAATGTCCGGCGTAAAACCTTAATGTACCAAGGACCGTAATTCAACGATCTATCGAACTTGGTAAAGGAGAATGCCATTGCGCATCCGACGATGTATACAAAGAATGGAAAGACCAAGTCGGTGGGAGTTAGGCCATTCCATTTTGCATGAAGTAGCGGTGCGTAAACATGATTCCAAGAACCAGGAGTGTTTACTACGATCATAAAAAAGATCGTCATGCCCCGAAAAATATCGAGTGCAAAAAGTCGGTTGGATTGTGCTTGCGGTTCGAGCATCACCGGTTTCTCGGGGCGTGAATTTTCCGTTCCGGTGATCATTGGAAACCGGAAAGAGATGCGTAGTCCTAATCTAATACGAGAGGTTTATCGTACATCATGAGAGCCGCGATGTATGCCGAACTGTGTATTTGTTGCAACGCACGCCGTTGGATGTGCCTCGCCTAATCTTCCTTACAAATTCCTCGAATATCGCCAGCCATGTGGGAATCAAGGTGCTCATAAGTTATTCAAAGATGATGGGGTAACGCTTGCTTGGGGAGGCATGCTTAGGCGGAGGGAGCGATTATCGCCACCGAGTTTGGCGGGATGCTTAAAAGCTGAGTATTGACCGCTTTAAAAGACATCCAGACCAAAATTTGTTAAAGTTCGCAACGGGGGAAAGGATAACCATTAACCGAGATAGGGACTATTAAAATGACGCG
>JAAEMV010000450.1 GCA_024225195.1 Planctomycetaceae bacterium
AAGTGGCAACGGACGCGTGACATTATTGAACAAATCGATACCGCTGACCTGCCGAACGACATACTCCTCGGGAATTGCTCGGATCTTCCGCGGCCCATCGGTCAACAAATAAACAACGTTCCGCAACTCGCCCTTGTTGAATGCCGACAATCTCATCGGCACGACCAACTCCTCCGATTTGAAACGAAACCCCATCCCCTGAACGTTCCCATCGAAAACACTACCTTCGGGTAAACCAGGCCTTACTCGACGCTGGCCAGGATAAGGGTTAACTGCACCGCGATCGCCTACTTTGGTTTTGACCGCGACAAAGCACCAACCTTCAGAAATGTAATCTGCCGTGACAGCATCCATCCCTTCCGGATACTTATAGCTGTTTTTGTCCATCCACTTCTTGAGAGCTTCCGCCGAACCGGCTGAGAGAACTGCTACTTCATACATCCCGACCGCTTCTTCTTTTAACACCTGCACTGAATTCTTTTGCATCATCAGCGCTGTTTCCATGGCCGCAGGCCTTGCCCCATCTCCAAAGCCGGCAGTTTCTCCCAGCATCCTGATCCTCAAATCGACAACCACTTCTGGCGGATCGATCGCATTGGCAATTTGTTCAAACGTATCGTCCGCAACTTTCCTTAACTCAGGCGGATTGGGAAACGGAATTAACATCCCAAAATTATCAACGTTCCCGGCAAAACCAGGCCGAATCACAAACGTCTCCACCCCGTCTTTATGAAACACATAAGTTTTCTGTAACCCAATACGTGTAATTGGCGATTGATTCCCAGTCAAAATTGGAGGTACCATTCCGCAGGGATCAGCTTTTACTTGAGCTAGTATCACCAATCCAGCGATTACTGAAAAAAAGAATGTAATTAGGTCTCGCTTCTTCATTACTGAACCCGCTTAAAATGACAAATTATTTTTTCGTTTAGTCCACTGTTATTTAAATGCAATCACAACTTGAAAAAACTAGCTGTTCTTAGACGCAGTATCGACTCGCTCTAATTCGATTTTCACTTCAATTTTCCCTTGGCAGTCTTGGGCTCCATCGCTAATCCAAACTTGCCCAAGCGTCTGCCAACCTTCTCCATCTCGCTGGACCGTGAACCACGGCCCTGCCACAAAGTGGACGCCTTCGAGTCACAAACGAATCCAAGCGTGATTCAACCCGACACGTTTCACCGTTCCACTAGTGACTAGAGGTTGCAGGGAATTTGTTTTCATTTCAAAAACATGGCGACGATCAAACGGAACCAAAGTCGGTTCGACCCATGTTCTCACAGCCCCTTCTTCGTCGGTGACTCGAATAGAAATCTGTGCATGGGAACAAGTAAGCTGCTTTCCCAAAAACTCGGCCCAACCAGAATCAAGATTGCCAAATCCATTTACATTGATCTGCTGCCTCGTTTGACTGCCAAAGAATATCAATTCTTCGAGTGCTTGATTCGTCTCCGCCATGGGGCCACTATCCACCTGAGAAATCAACTCCCAGTAACGGGCGTCAGAAAGCTCTCCTGTGGGATGCCGACTCACAGCACATCCGGAAGCACATAACTGAGTGCCGTGAGCCTCAAACATAGCGGCCTCGCCATGAGTGAATGCACTCTCCTGTGGAAAGTACTGCTCCTGATATCTTCCCTCTTTCAAAACAAGAGAATTGGTCTGGGATGGCAACACAATTGGAGGCACCAAACCTGACGGCAACTCTTCAGCTCGCACGTCAGTTACAGCGCTAACCTTTGTTTCAACATCATCAGAAACCACAGCAGGATCGATTGGACGATCAATCCCCATCTTGGGTGATTCATCCTCCGCTGGTGCACCAAGAAGGTATCTCGCCACCAAACCAAGACAAATCCCCATAAAAATGAGACTGATCCTTGATTGAGAAAATTTACGACTCATTGCCAAATCACCTTACCAGCCAAGCCAAACAATGCTTTGTGCGTCACCATTTCGTCCGATTTCAACGCCCTACTTCAAACTACGGATTATTTCACAAGATTTCTCTCCAAGATGTCCCGCAAAATCAGTTAGTTTTCGACTGTTAGTATAGCGAAGTTTTCAACCGATTGAAAAACCCATCTCAACTACAAAACGCAGCAGTCCTGCTTCTATTAGGAAAAAAAGCAATAAATTGTGTTTTGTAAATAGTTTTCGAGATTTCTTCGATCCCATCAAAACGAAGCACCAATTCATGGACACTAGGGAAGCTAAATCGGGCGCCCCACGTCGCTCAGAGAATTGACCGCAGCCTTGAACGGAATCTCGCAACCGTAGTTGAGCGGAAAGGCTCGTTTTTTACGAGCCAATTGAGAATTGAGAATGCACTACAAAAACATCGCATTGCAACACGACTAGAACTTAGGCAAGCTCATCAAAAGTCTCGCGCAAAGTCGTTACCAGACGTTCAGCATCCCCCTCGGTAAAGACCATCGGCGGCTTGAACTTGATAACGTTCCCAAAAGGGCCGTCTGTGCTCAACAAGATACGGCGATCTTTCATGCGTTCCACAACTGCGTTGGCGAGATCGGTCGCAGGCAATAAAAGATGGTGATCAAGCACCAGTTCAATTCCCAAAAATAAACCGCTACCTCGAACATCCCCAATGCATGGAAATTGAACCTTCAACTCACCCAACTCAGACAGTAACCAGTCACCAATTTTTGCTGCCTTTTCTTGAAGTTGGTCTTTTTCGATTACGTCGAGGACCGCCAACCCAACGGCGCAGGAAACGGGGTTGCCACCAAACGTATTAAAATATTCCATGCCATTATCAAAGGCATCAGCAATCTCTCGCGTCGTCACGACAGCACCGAGCGGGTGCCCGTTTCCAATCGGTTTCCCCATCGTCACAATATCAGGGATAACGTTATGTTGCTGGAATCCCCAAAAGTGAGACCCCACACGTCCGAATCCAATTTGAACTTCATCTGCAATACACAGTCCGCCATGTTGTCTTACTTTGGCATACAACCGTTCTAAATAGCCCACTGGCAAAGGAACCTGCCCTCCGCAACCAAGGATTGATTCGACCAGGCACCCCGCGATCGTGCGTCCCCCCGAAGTCGCCACCTCTAAAACTTGATTAGCCATTGCTGCATACGCTGCGCCGCACTCGGGCTCATGGGTTTTATAGGTTCCCCGGTAACCGTCGGGAATTGGAACCACGTGTGTTCCAGGAGGCTTGCCACCTCCACCGGCGCGAGAGAACTTATATGGGCTCAAGTCGATGAGCGAACTAACATGCCCATGATAGGCATGGTCAATGACGACAAAATCTTGCTGAGCCCGGTACGCCCTTGCTATGCGAACGGCAAGATCGTTTGCTTCACTTCCAGAGTTAACAAAGTAACAAACATCCAAACCGTCCGGCAGTGTTGCAGCCAATCGCTCACCATAGCGAACAATATTCTCATGCAAATAACGGGTGTTGGTGTTGAGCTGCCCCATCTGCAGTGCTGCCGCATCGACAACTTCCGGGCGACAATGCCCAACATGGCAAACATTATTAACGCAGTCGAGATACGTCACGTCGGAGGCGTCAAACAAATACTGGCCACTGCCACGGACGAAGTGCAGAGGTTTTTCGTAAGCCAAACTTAACGAAGGCGCGACATGCTGATTCCGCAACCTCTTAATATCATCAGAATTGAGCGCCCCACCGGATGTATTTTTCGCCGCAACTCCACCACAAGCCTGGGATAAGCTGGAATGCACCGCTGAGAATTCAAGCGTAGAAGCCAACTCTAGTGCTGACCAAGCAGGCGTTTCGGAGATTCGCAAGTATTCGTTATCTGGCTGCAGCGAATGTTGCTCGGAAGCCAAACAAACACTCTGGCAAAGTCGCATACAAATCAATGGAAACAAGACCGACAATTCAAGCTCACTCAATCGAGAGATCTCGTGATAACCGGCAACTAATTCGCAAATTGCCGACACGGGATCGTCTTTCTCGAGAATGACATAAGCACCGCAAATCGCGAGATCGAAAACGGTGTGCGAAAACAGAACGTCGCCAAAATCAATCAAGCTGATCAATGCCTGACTCGTTGCCTCGTCCTGATAAACTAAGATGTTGTAATCGTTGGCATCATTGTGAATGACAGAGCGGGGAAGAGAATCGATCCGAGACTCAATTTTTTGATAGTGGGAAACGAATGTACCCAAGAGAGATCGTTTTTCAGGGTCTTCAAAATTTGGACCGATTGCCTTAACAATGTCCGCTGCCTTCAACAGGTCCCACTTTAAATTGCGCTGAGCAGCGATGCTGCTATTTAACGCCGAAAGACTCTTATCTAAAGATGCGAGTTGGCGACCCAACTCTCTCAGCAGAGCAGGGGAATGGTGTTCAAACTTCGCTAACGGTACGCCCCTCAAGAAACTGATGCACCGCACCTGGCAGATTTGTTTAGCACTACCCTGAACTGCCACAATGGTGCTGCCCGCTTTTGAGCGAATGAGTTTGGGCACCTCGAATGCATGTGGTTCTGAATCTGCCAATCCACCAGCTATCTGAATCGCAGCGTTTTCCAAGGCCAGTACATTTACCGAAGCATCTGGGTTGGAGATTTTTATTACAAACTCACCAACCTGAGCAGTAATTTTAAAATTCTGATCCCGCTCGCCAGGCAACGCGGTCGCCACGCCAAAGATTCCAAAGTGCTCCCCGGCGATACTGGCCGCATCATCCAAAGTAAACGAAGGCTTATTACGGATATCTTCCACTGCCAATTACCCAATATCTAAATTCGCCAAGATAAAAAAACGCAAATCAGACATTCGATCACACCGGATCACGAATCTGAAGGCAAACTATCCTAAACCATCCGCGTCCTGGAAGCATTGATTTCCCATCTGATTTGGCTCAAAGACCCCCAACTGACTTGATCGCTTAAGCCGCGCGACGTGTCGCCACGACCCGGTGAAAGACATTCTCAACCTGCCGCGTTAATAATTGAGGATCAAATTCCTCCTGAACCATCTGCCTTCCCTTTTCTCCCAATCGCTGACGTTCCGATTCCGAGATCGCCGCCATCTTGATAATGGCGTCCGCAAGCGCCCTCGGATTTTTTGGAGGCACTAGTAATCCGTTTTCCCCCGGACGAACAATCTCTGGAAGTCCACCGGTATCCGATGCCACCACCGGAGTTCCCGCCGCCATCGACTCCAATGCGACCAAACCAAGCGGTTCTTCAACAGACGGCACCACTGTCAAATCAAATGCAGCCATGAAATCCTGAATATTCCACCGCAAGCCAAGCCATTTTACATGACAGAATATTTTGTCCCGCAATTGTATCGCGCGTAGTTTTTTGACATACGCTTCATTCCGATTGAACCGTCCTAACAACACCAACTTTAAATTCGGGACTTCTTTGACGACTCGCGAAAGTGCCTCGAATAAATAGAGATGCCCTTTCCTAGCGACAACCTCCCCAACAACGCCAACTAAAAATTCATCGCCCTTCAGTCGCAATTGACGTCTCACAATCGTCACATCCAATGGCTTGACATGCTTAAACCGCTCCAGGTCAGTGAAGCAATGAACCGTTTCCATCTGGCGATTCGCTACACGATTGACACGACGTTGATAGTCGTAAGTTGCCTGTGAATTGGCAATTACATAATCATTCATCCGCCAGTGTAGCTGGAAGGATTGATTATGCGCTGTCGCTACTACGGGCACGCCCGTCATCCACCGCAAAAGAACACCAAAGGCATGCCCTCGACTCATGTGAGTATGGACAACATCTATCTGGTTCGCTTTGACCCACCTCGCCACCCGGCTAATCTCTGAAGGACTTCGAGCCAATTCCGACGGCACAAACTGAATGCTTGGATCAACATTATCTCTGATCCAGCCATCCGGTCGCCCAAGAATCGTAACTTCGTGGCCTAACGATGTCAGCTGTTCGGTAACGAACTTGCAATAAGTCATCGCCCCGTTGACTGTCTTTCCCGAAATGACCTGCAAAATCTTCAACCGCTAACTCCTCATAACTATGCCCGCTTGAAAGATAACAGCTGCACGACTTTTTTGCTGCGCAATAACTGCTAGCATTCAAGGCAGCTTAATAACCAGTAATGAAATGAGCCAAAAAAAAACGGGAACCAGTACATGACCGGTTCCCGTTGTATTTTTAAACTTCACCCCAAGGTTAAGGTGCAGTCTCTTAGATTAGAATCCTTGACCTGTGAAGAATGCTTCTTCATTGCCAATCAAGACAATCGTCGCACCAAACCCAGTGTCCGAGACACCAAAGAATGGACCAGTGAAGCCATTCGTCAGACCGTCAAGTCCTAGTGTGAATTCTCCTGGTGGGACAGCAAAGTTCTGGAAGTCAGGAATTGGTAACTGCAGAGCGTTGCTTGTCATCGACAGGTTCAAATCTGCAGTTCCGAATGCCACTGGGAACCCGAAGATATCAGCCCCGGTGTTGATTGGGAAGAAGATACCCGGTGTGTCAGCTGGGAGATCCGCTCCACCCAAAGTTGCAGGGTCTCCGTTACCGTTAACAAAGATCTGACTTTCGTAGTCACGAATGTAGAACTCTTCGTTGTTGATAGCTTCGATCGCAAATTCACCTGCTGTGTTAAGTGCAGTTCTTGGTCCTTCGAAAACACCCGTTCCCAATCTTGGTAAGGTGTAGTCTTCCGAACCTCGATCGTTACCGAAGAAGGTGTTATTGTCCATGAATGCGTTGATCGTAGCTGAGTTAAAGGTATTCAAGCTAACCCCTCGTTCAAAGTTATCAACAAAGAAGTTGCTGACAATGTTGGTCGAGATAGTCGAGTCATCCAAGGCATCAATGTTCAAACCATCTAGGAAGAACAACTGGTTTGGATCAGCCGTATCTCCCGGTGGGAATGCCGGGTTATCCGCCGGATGGTTGTTAAGCCCTGCACCGTTGTTTGAAATGTCGTTTCCAGTTACGTCAACCAACATTTGTGCGTCACCCTGAGCCGAAATATCAACTCCGTTGAGAACGAAATCCCGAATCGAGTTGTTTTCCAAAGTAACCTTGGTCAAGTTGTCCAAATCTCCATCTGACACCTGAGTAAACAAGCCGTATTCGAGTGGCAAGTTTGGCAACTGAGCATTAAGCTGTCCAGTGAACACTCCACGTCCCTGAGCGTTGATATCAATACCAACCGTTGGCCCACCGACGAAGGGAGTGTTATCAGCTCGACCACCAACACTTTGTGGGCCGTTCGAGCGAAGCGTTGAGTTCTCCACGGTCAAATCTGTGTAGGTATCAAAGCCAGTGTTAAGTTCAATCGCGGTGTTGGAGAAGATCGTTACGTCGTCGATTCCGACACGGTTGATCAACTCCGACCCATTGTTACTGAAGTCCATCGCGATTCCACGCTGAGTGGTACGGTCGCCGGCTGCCCCTGGAGCTCCGATCGCCACGTCTTTGATATCGACACCAACAAGAGCGTTTCCGCTACTGTCGATGGCAATTCCAGTGGTCGGCACGATTAGGTCGGTTCCACCAGGGACGATAATTCGACTGATCGCATTGTTGATTTCAACATTTTTGATGCTTGCCTGAATCTCACCCTGCGGCTGACCGTTAATCCCCTGAGCTACCAGAGAGATACCGTTGCCGCCGCCGATTGCGTTATCAAGAATCGTCATAGGCAGTGCACTGTCTTCGTCGCCAATGGTTGCCTCAATCAAGCCACTGTTGATTGCACTGAGGTTAATACCATCGTTAACGTTACCATCAATCTCATTCGTGCTGGCGATGTTGATTCCGAGTGTCGTGCGAGCACCCACTCCGTCAACACCTTCGATTCGAGCAGCGACACCGCGGACACCGCCGCTGAGCGTTTGGTTTTCGATGTTAACCTGTGCTCGTTCGCCACCGTTATTCATAAAGATCTGAATATTAGCAAAGGCACCGTTGTTCGAAATCGTACTTGTGCCCTCGTCTGTTGTTGCGATGTTGATGAAATCTGGATCAGCAGTCTGCCAGTTCTCAAGCAACAAACCAGCTCCGTTGTTTCCAGTAATATTCGAGTCGACTAGAGTGAAGCTTCCTAAACCCTGATTCATATGAACACCGTGACTGGCGTTGTCAGTTGAGGTGTGGTTCTGAATTGCAATGCCGGCTCCGGTAGTATTCGCGTAGTTTTCAAGGTGAAGACCACTTCTCAGGTTGTCTTCCGTCGTGTTGCTGAGAATCATGAGAGACGCGGGATCGTAATTCCGCATCTGAATACCATCGAGGAAGTTATTCGATGCAATGTTCTCTTCAATGATAATGTCTTGAGTCGTATCAAGTGCGTTGCGGATGAACAAACCACTTCCGTCGTTGTTATCAAGCAGGTTTCTTGCAATGTTTACATCGCCAGTCACCCCAGACAGGAAGACACCGTGTGAGTCTGCTCCAGAAATGGTGTTGTCTCGAACGCTTGTACCCTGGCCGTTGCCAAAGACACCGAACGTAGCACCCGTGGCATCGATATTAATTCCAGCAACATCGTTGTTGTCTTTCAATGTAACAACCGCGAAGCCACCAGCATTCGAAATGGTTGGCGTGACTCCAAGTGGATTGGTGCATAGCTCAAAGAACTCACCATTCTGAATTGGGATCAAGATTGCCTGTCCGTTACCCCACAATCGCTGATTGTTTTGTAGCTGGATTCCTGCATCCATGTTTCGGTCCGTTCCGTCACCCGAGTTAACCAGGATGACGTCGCCCTCAGCACTCAAGTTTTGAGCAGCAATGAGTGTTGAGTAAGGACGTTCCGCGGTTCCATTTTCGACTGCAGGATCAGCGTTGTTATCAACATGAATGACGTTGTAAGCCGCACCTGTCGTTGGATCCATCGCCAGAACAACATCCTGGTTGAAGACAACGATATGATCGTTTCGAACCGAAGTTTCGAGATCACGACCAAGCCCAGCGTACTCGCTTCCACGGCCGCCTGCGTTTTGTCCAAAGACCCAACCCAATCCGACAACGCCCGTTGTGTTAAATCGATCATCCTGATTGACCTCAAGATTAACCATCATCCCTCGAGTGCCCTGAAAACCCAATCGGATTTTTCCGCCACCGAAGGAGTCAATCAAATCTGAGTTGTACCCATAACCGCCGATATCAAGATATCCATTGACCCCGGCAAGCTGTCTAGGCCGTGTTCGAAGAGTTACATCGAAACCCGACAAGGCACTGTCAATTCCAGGAATAATGACGATCTCGTTGCCAACAAAGCAATCTAGCCCGAGAGGGTCGCCGTAAGAATAGTCTTGCACGCCAGTCGGAAGATAACCGTTGACTAACAAGTCCCATTTTTCTTTTTTGATTTTCCCACTGATACCGACTTGGTGAAAGGTGTGCGAAAAGTCTTCTTTTCGATCACCGTTGTAGTCGTACCAAAGGCCGAAGCTGACATCAGCCTCAGCTGCTGGGATTGAGAACACGCGTTCCACACCGATGTTTGCAAAGGCACCGCCGCCTTCACTCACATTGTAGTGAATCTGACTTTCCAGCAACCAACGGCCGTCAAACCTATCCTCGAATAAACGGGTTTTACCGCCAATCGTGAAATAGGTTCCACTCCAGCCGAGGCCTTGGTCCGCCAAATTGGTTTCAAACCATAGCCTTCCCGGTATCCCATTGGTGGTGGGGCTCAGCAAGTCTCCTTGGACTGGCTGATATACCGATTGGGCAGATGCTCCGTTATGCATTGATTGCATTATCTGAGCATCTGCGATGTTACAGGCAATGATTGCCAAGGCAATGCAGAAAAGGCTCAATCTTATCTTCATCGATGTCTCCCGAGACGAATCCCGACGCTTTCAGGGCTAGGTTATCCACAATCTCTGGCGCACAAGGTGCCCGAAATAGTGGTACATGTGGTAGAAAGCATCGACACAGAAAGCTCAAACTCATTAGAATTTCCGATATGATTCGCATGATTGTTACAATTTAACAGTCATGGAGTCGGAAAAACCGGTTTGCCAGCATCGATTTTGCTGGCAGATCGAGCGCAGCATCCAAATTTACGTAACTTTGCTGGCAACCTTCAATGCTTCTGGCAAGAAGTGGAATCACCCGAGAGACAGGCCTTTAGTTATATAGTGGCTTTTTCAAGCGTGAGCTTAGACAAAACAAGAATCGCTCCGTCGCGTTGCACGACTGACTGCTTAAGCTTGAACGAACACGTTCGATTCCAACGAGATAAAGCCTGCCTTCGGGGCCAAAGCATGCAGTGCGGAGCCCCCAGCACACGAAGTGGAAGAAAAACATGCACTTGTTATCCGCCAACACGATTGCATGCCTCGACATCAATAGTTTTCAATTTAGGAAGCAGCTCAGTACCTGCTATCGATGTAAGAAATGGACAGTTATAAAGATCTAACACCTCAAGACTAACAAGTTGCTCTATCCCTTTTAAAGACTCCAGCTTTCGAGAGGTAAGGTAAAGCTGCTTGAGAGCAGCCATAGGGGTAATTGGCTCTAAGTTATTGTGTGGATAATTTTGAATATTGAGCTTTTCAAGGGACGTTAGTTCAAGCAATGAACCAAGACCTTTGGACCAAGTTATCAGAGCTACCCTTAGCTTTGAAAAAGCTGATAAATCAATTTTCTGAGTTGATTTATATTGCAAGCCAAGGACCTCTAGTTGGGGGAGCGACTCAATAACCGTTACACCTTTTGCATCCCAGCAATAAAGCTCCAAGCTTCGAAGGAAAGACAGCTCAGAAAGAAATGATAAATCATGTATTTTGAAGCCAAAGGAATCGGTAAGTCTCAGTGCGGATATGCTATTATTTCGCATATAGACACCGACAGCGTCGGACCAAGATTCTTTTAAGATGAGGACTTTGCCGATTCCATTCTCATCTTCTCTTATCTCAAAACTATTCATGTGCTACTTGCGCTTAACGGATTAATTACTAAACTTAAGCAATGCGTACTTCTTTTTACCGCTTCTCAGAACAACCACCGTCTCGCTCGTTAAATCTGCAGACGTCAAACGCCGATCGATTTCACCAACGCGACGGTTATTAATATAAATACCACCCTGTTTGATTGCGCGACGCGCTTCGCCGTTGGATTTCATTAAACCTGATTTGACCAACGCATCCATTAACCCAAGGCCTTCGCCGGACAATTCTGCTGCAGGAAGCTCGCAACTGGGAACGTCAGCGAAGATATCGATCAACTGTCGGTCATCCAGATTTTCAATTTCCGCACCAAAAAAGATCTCTGTTGCCTGAAGGGCTGCCGCTAGGCCGGCTGAACCATGAATTAAACGAGTTAACTCCTCAGCGAGCTTTTTTTGACTGGCTCTCTGCTGAGGAGCTGAAACCCTCGATTCGTCCAACGCTTCAATCTCCGAACGCTCGAGCTCGGTCAAAAAACGGAGGCACGTTCCGGTATCTTCATCAGCCACGTTGAGCCAATATTGATAGAATTTGTAAGGGCTAGTTCTTTTCGCTGACAACCAAATCGCACCCGACTCAGTTTTTCCCATTTTTGAGCCATCTGTTTTTGTAAGCAGAGGGCAAGTCATCCCGTACAGTTGAGCGCCTAGCATGCGGCGGCCAAGATCAATCCCCGCGGTAACATTCCCCCATTGATCACTTCCTCCAATCTGCAATTCACAGCCGTGCTCCCGATGCAGGTGCACGAAATCGTATGCCTGCAGCAGCATATAACTAAATTCGGTGTAACTAAGTCCTGCCTCGCTCGAAAGCCGGCTTTTCACCGACTCCTTGCCAAGCATCACATTGACAGGGAAGTTCTTCCCGACATCTCGCAGAAACTCGATGTAGCTGAATTGGCTCATCCAATCATTGTTATTTACCAATACTGCCGACGCTTCCCCGCATTCGAAATCAAGGACATGCCTCATTTGGGATTCAATCCCAGCAAGGTTGGCCGCCAACTGCTCTGGCGTTTGGAGATTTCGCTCCGCGCTTTTACCACTTGGATCTCCAATCATTCCAGTTGCCCCACCCGCAATTGCGATTGGCCGGTGCCCAGCCTTTTGAAAGCGGCGCAACATCATCAGAGGCAACAAGCTTCCAACGTGAAGGCTATCAGCAGTCGGATCAAATCCAGCGTAAACCGTTCGCGACCCGGAAGACAACCATTGGGGCAACAGTTCATCCGCAGTCGTTTGATGAATCAATCCTCGCCATTGGAGATCTTCAAAAATATCGTTCATTATTATTTTCTAAAATTTGGAATTGCGTAGATTCTAAGATAACTTGCCCAACGTTGTACTGGCAAGGTGATTGCATTTCCCACGGGCTGTTTCGCTGCTACAGGAAAGAAAAACTTCCACGGCCAGCTCCAACTTAATTCAACCCCTGCAATAATCTCCAAAACGCTGCTGCATCTCGCTCACGCCCATTCCCGTGATGCATTATCATGACGCGTAGACTATTCAACGAATTCCCAGCAGTTTTGTACCCGTGTCCCAATCTACGACCAATCTTAAACAATCTGAAAGAGGCGATCGTTTTTCCGGGCTAATATTTTGCTCGCCTTGGATTGTCGGGTTCGTATTCTTATTCGCGTGGCCATTTGCCGCGTCTTTCTACTGGAGCCTCTGTCGTTTTGACCTAATTAATCCCCCAGAGTTCGTTGGTCTTGAAAACTATCGACGTCTTACTTCAGAGCTACAGAGCCAAAAAGGATTCGGGCTGGCCCTGACCAACACACTCTATTATTCGTTAATTTCAGTCTCGCTGTCTGTCATCACCGGAGTTCTCCTAGCGACCCTGCTTTCTGCCAAAGTCAAAGGCCAGGCGATTTACCGAACGCTTGTATTCCTTCCCTCGGTAATTCCAATCGTCGCCGCGAGTGTGCTTTGGATTTGGCTGCTAGATCCAGAGAGTGGAATGATCAACTACTTGCTCTCATGGCTTGGGATCCCCAGTCAAAACTGGCTAAACCAATCCCGATCGGCGTTAAGCCCTGCGGGATTCACTGAGTTCTCCCAGTGGCTTCAGGGAGGCACCCTAAATTTATTCGGAAGCAAAGACGCGTTAATTCTAATGACGATGTGGGGCGTCGGTAACTTCGTTGTGATTTACCTGGCGGCGATCAGTGATATTCCGGGCCAACTATACGAAGCAGCAGAAATTGACGGAGCCAATGTCATCAAGAAATTTTACCACGTCACACTCCCGATGCTCTCACCTGTTATTTTTTTCAATTTAATCATGGGACTTATCCGCAGCGTACAGACGTTTGCCTCAGTCTATGTTTTAAGCGAAGGGACGGGTGAACCCGGTGGTTCATTGATGCTAATTTCAATGCAGTTGTTTCTGTCCGCCTTTGCTGATTTCGAAATGGGCTACACCTCCGCCATGGCATGGGTCCTATTTGTACTTCTTTTGGCCGCAACGACGCTGTTGTTCCGAACTTCGAAACATTGGGTTCACTATCGGACGAGCTCATGAAAAAAAACAAAATACTGATCGGAATTCTATTTAGCTTCTTAGTCGTTGCCGCGTTTCTCAAAAACTGGAAACACGAACAGGACCCTAAAAATTCAAGCGGCCGGTCCGAAGTGATCTTTTGGCATTTCTGGGGGGGAGAAGATCGCGATGTCGTCGACGATGTCGCCCGTCGATTCAATGCTTCACAAACAAAGTACTTCGTTCGCCCCGTGGCGATGCCCGGCAACAACCTACAGGCCAAACTTTTTTTAGCGGTTGCCGGCGGCGACCCACCGGATATCGTCAACCAAGACGATCCTATATTAGCTGACTGGGGGCAGCGAGGAGTTATCCAACCCCTCGTCGATATTGCCCCGGCAGCAGAGGTAACTGAAATCGAACGCTGGATACTCGATTCCGCCCGCCGCTTATCCACGTATCAGGATAAAATGTACGGGCTTTGTAATGGCCTGGATATTCGAGCACTTTATTACAACAAAACTGTACTCGAACAGCATCGACTTCAGCCGCCACGAACGATCTCGGACCTCGATGAAATCGCCAATACTCTGGCTCCTTTTCAGTCCACCGAGAAAAAACAAAGCTATGGCTACATCCCCGACTCACGCAGGCTCTGGGCCTGGGGGTATGCCTTCGGCGGAGATTTCTATGACGCTTCATCACAGCGAGTCGTCGTCGACTCGCCACCCATCCGCGGTGCACTTCAATGGATGGCCAGTTATGCCCGGCGTTACGGGTCTGACAATCTCGCGGCCTTCCGTCAAGGTGACCAATCACTGCCGGGGAAAACATTCCCCCTACTCCCTTTAGACGATCAAGAAATGTCAGGGCGATATAGCGTAATTATGGACGGTCAATGGCGGGTTCGAAATCTAGCGGCGTTCACTCGCAATCGACAG
Organism: Planctomycetaceae bacterium; assembly: GCA_024225195.1. Lineage (GTDB taxonomy): Bacteria > Planctomycetota > Planctomycetia > Pirellulales > Pirellulaceae > Mariniblastus. The sequence goes on from JAAEMV010000450.1 coordinate 14,335, forward strand.
GCTAGGGGAGTCGCGACGCCAGAATTTGGCGTATGCCCGCTCCCCATTCCTGAGACAGGTTCTCCGCGACAAAATGCAGGGTGGGTCAACGGCAACTTCTTTGTCTTTCCTAAAGGAGCCAAAAACTCCGAAGGGGCCTGGGAGTTTGCTAAATTTTGGATTGGCTTTACCGATCCATCGCAAGCCGCCAAAACTTGCTCGCAAGGAGGCTGGATTCCAGTTTCCCAAACCGTAACGCAAGACCCTCAATTTCAAACATATTTAGATGAGAATCCGCTGTTCCGAACCTTCATTGAGCTATCGGAGAGTCCGAATCAATTCCCAATTCCATCCGTTCCTGGCGCGGCATTTTTTCGTCGGACCATCGAACGGGCAGCTTTCCAAGCCTTCGACGACCCTAAGGCGAACATCGATAAAATCCTCAAAGACGCAGAACAGCAAATCCAAACGCACCTCAACCGGAACGACAATCTTCGCGACGGAGGCCGTGTAGATCCATGAGAAAAGCAAGTCGACTCTCTTTATATAGTGCTCTTTGGTTGGCCAGTGCGATTTTTTCCCTCCCGCTTTTGCTGATGCTTAGCGGGTCGCTCAAAACAACGGAACAACTCGCACGTAATCCCTACCGCCTTTGGCCAGAAAACATTCGTTGGGAAAATTATCCCGTCGCACTTGAGAGCATGCCCTTGTTGAGGTATCTCGGAAATACGCTGATCCTGTGCACCGGCTGCGTCATTGGAACGACGTTGTCTTGCGCTCTGATCGCCTATGGACTTTCTCGTGTCCGCTGGGGAGGAAGGAAATACCTATTCGCATTGGTCGTCGGAAGCATGCTGTTGCCATGGCATGTCACGATGATTCCACGATTCGTCTTAATAAGTGAACTAGGACTCTACAACTCGTTTTGGGCAATTATTGGCCCGACATTTCTCGGCGATGCCTTTTTCATTTTTTTATTGCGGCAATTCTTTTTGACACTCCCCGAGGAACTTTTCGAAGCCGGACGCATAGATGGCCTCTCGCACTTTGGGCTGTTCTGGAAAATACTCATTCCTCTTTCGAAACCAGCCATTGCTACGGTTGCTCTATTTCAATTTGTGCAAACCTGGAACGATTTCAGCGGCCCGCTGCTTTACCTCAACGACCCTCAGAAATTCCCACTTGCTTACGGCCTTGAAAGGTTTGTCAGTTCGTATGGAGATCAAACTCATTTATTGCTTGCAGCGAGCGTATTATTCACACTTCCGATCGTTGTGTTGTTCTTTTTAGCACAGCGAACATTCATTGACGGAATCTCGACCACTGGGATCAAGAACTAGTTCCAACTCTCAATTTACCGCACCGGAATTACTGCCCGGCGTCTAACGAAAAATTAATAGCCCGATGCGGCAATGCTCAACGAAATCGAATGCCTAAGGCCTTTTTAATCGACATAACTTGATCTTCTACGTTATGTTCTTACAGAGCGAGGTAAGTTAGTTCCCCTAGGTGCTTTCGGTTGCCCCGCCTTCGCGATAAATTCTAGGGTTTTCCAACCGACCTTTTGACTCCACCCCACAGATCACAATGCCTCTCGTCGTACAGAAATTTGGTGGCACCAGCGTTGCCGACAGTCAAAAAATTCTCGCTGCCGCGAGGAAGGCAGTTCGCGCTCACCAGACCGGAAATCAAGTTGTGATGGTCGTCAGCGCAATGGGGAAAAACACCGACACGTTGATCGGCCTCGCTCAAGAAGTCAATGAACGGCCTCCCGCGAGAGAGATGGACATGCTGCTTTCTACAGGTGAGCAGGTAAGTGTCGCTTTGATGGCGATGGCCATTGATTCGCTTGGCTACAAGGCGGTCAGTCTCACTGGAGCACAAATCGGAATCAAGACCGACAGTTCTCACACGAAAGCGCGAATCCACTCGATCTCTACCGATCGAATCAAAACTCTGCTCAACGAAGGCAACATTGTCATTGCGGCGGGTTTTCAAGGAATCGACGACAACCTGAATATTACCACCCTTGGACGCGGTGGAAGCGATACGACTGCGGTTGCACTCTCTGCTGTCCTCGGCGCCGAGCAATGTGAAATCTATACCGACGTCGATGGAGTCTATACAACCGACCCTCGTGTTCTCCCCGAAGCATGTTTAGTTCGCCAAGTTTGCTATGACGAAATGCTTGAACTCGCCAGCCTTGGTGCCGGTGTGCTCCACAGTCGGTCTGTTGAATTTGGAAAGAAATTTAATGTCCCAATTCATGTCCGCAGCAGTCTCAGTGACGTACCAGGTTCAATCATTGTCGACGATTCAGAAACTGCAGCACTCGCCGTCAGTGGCGCGGCACTAACCAAAGATGAAGCCCTAATCTCCGTCTTTGACGTCCCCGACGTTCCCGGAACAATCTTTCAAATTTTCGCCCCCATTGCGGACAAAAAAATCACGGTGGACATGATTGTTCAAAATGTCGCGGAGAATGGAAATACAGCCGTCAGCTTTACTGTCCCGCGGAATGAGCTACGTGACGCCATTGATGCGATTCAGCCGTCTGTTGAAAAGATGGGAGGCCGAATCGGCTTGGTCGACGAAAATGTATCCAAGGTTTCCGTCGTCGGACTTGGAATGGCCGAACAAACCGGTGTTGCCAATCGAATGTTCCAGACCCTCGCTAATGCGGAGGTAAACATGGAAATAATCACCACCAGCGAAATTAAGATTTCCGCACTCGTTAAACGTGAGCAGGCATTGAACGCACTTCGAACGGTTCATTCCGAATTCGCGCTCGATAAAGTCGAATCAAAAGAGCCAACTCAGCTTCCCTCGCGGGATACGTCCAACCAAGTCAATGTTGCTGAAGTCATTGAGCGTCTGCAACGCGACACAGGAATGGAATCGTTGATGATCGACGATATTTCGCTCGATGACTCCCAATCTCGAATCACCCTTTCAAAAGTGCCTAACGCACCGGGAATCGCTGCCCAGCTATTTGACCGCATTGCTGCTGCAGGAGTTTTTGTGGATATGATTGTCCAAAGTTACGCCAGCTCTCAGATCGCTGACATTACTTTCACCATGCCCCGGGAACAATTTGATAATGCCATCACCGTCGCTAACCAGGTTTGCGAAGACTTTGGATGTGACAAAGTCGATTTCAAAAAAACGATCGCTAAGTTATCCGTCTCAGGCGTTGGACTGCGAAGTCACACCGGCGTCGCCATCGGAATGTTTCGGGCACTTTCAGATGCCAATATCAATATCGAAACCATGAATACAAGTGAAGTAAGGGTTAACGTCATCGTGGACGGCGATTCGGGACAAACAGGGATCCAATGCCTTCGTGATGCCTTTCGCCACTCACTTAGGTAACAAAACGGATGCTTTGAACCAGGCGCTGCCAATTCCAATCGCCACCTGAGCCGACGCCCACTTCGTTATCGAATTGCCCCACTATCGAATCAGATCTTGAAAAGAGAGCTCTTGTCTTTGCATGCCGATAAGCTGGCACAAAAAAAGGGCTCGTCAATTAGACGAGCCCTTAATGATTCAATTTTGAGCGGTTTGCAGGATAACCTACTTGGCCCAGCGGTGGTTTCGCAGGCTGTAAGGATCGTCGCCTACGGTTGTTTCGACGTCTTCTGCTCCGGCTCCCTTGGATCCCAACGAAACCTTGGAAACGCCCTGAATGCTTACCAAGTTGAAACGCAGGTCCTCTGCCGGCGGAATACCATTGTTTTCAAAAGGGTTACTTCCCTGACCGGTAATTTTTGGCCACCGACCAGTTCCGCGACCTTTTTTCGCCGCAAATGCACCGTTGACGCCTTCAACCGCGAAACCCAAGTCTGCCATCGCTCCCCAAGTTGCCTGAGCGACAAAAGAATTTGAAAACACAATCGCTCCTGTGTTAGGATCAACGTCTCCGACAAATCCGGTCATCAATTCCTTCTTAAACGCACCAGTAAAGGTTTGATTGAAGAAAGGTGGTAAATCAACCCAGTGCCCAAGTGCGGTTCCTGCACCACCTCGTTGTTCCAATGGAACGAATGAAGCAACTGGGTTACTAATATCTCTGCGATAGCCCATCAAAGCGTATTCGCCGTTTATATACTCAGTCTGACCAAAACCATTTAATGGCCCGACAAGGCCGTTTCCATCAAACAAGGTTCCGAAACCAAGAGCATGCCCCATTTCGTGGGCAATCACAGTGACCAAAATCCCGTCAGCAGTCATCGAAGGGAAATCATCGAGATCAAATGTCATTTGAGAGCGAAGCGCAACTGCAAAATTCCGACGACTCGAACCGAGTGTCAGAATCGCTGTCGGCCCCGCCTGACCGAGAATACCGCCAGCGCCGTCGATTGGTGCAACCGTTGCGTCGATGGTTAAAGAACCAAGTTGATCTCGGATCGCTCGCGGCAATTCAGTGCTGTAAGCCTGTATCCGCGCTTCCCAGATCGCTTCAGCCGCCCTTACAGCAGGGATTGCCGACGGATCGACTGCACTATAGTTGATATTGATAACGTCCGCGTTGGCGTTAACAGACCCTAAAAGAAGCGCTGCTCCAGAGAGTGCACCTGCTATCAGTTTTGAAATTCTTCGACTCATCTCTGCTTTTCTCCCAAACTCGCCCGATTGGTTCATCAACAAGCGATTTTCAATCGGCGATTTTTGATAATTGCCAAGCTCATACGAGTTTGACAGTTCTGCATTCAATTAGTTCCAGTATACCTCAAAGTTAGCCCCTTGGTGTAAAATCGGGAGTTTTGGGGTATTTCGTTAGGATAGTAAAGCTCTAGACCGCCCATTTTCTGATATCAAATCTCGAAAAAATGATATGTTCGTCAAATTCCTGCTTTCTTATTCAACCCTCACAAACCAACACCCGATACTCACCTTAGCGGAATCCCTCGGAATTCCCCGGTAGTGGAATGTTAGGATTTCTCGTGGACTGCAACTGCAAATAGGCAGGAAGAAAGCAATGGCGTTGAAAAATACACTTATAATTGGTGCCCTTCTGGTTTCATTTGTCGCCCCTGGGGTGACGGAGGGGCAAATAAACAAACCGAGTCCTAGGTTCCGCTATAAAAAGCTGGAATCTGCGGAGAACACCCGGCCGTATGCAACCCCGGGCGTCTTTGATTATGACGCTCAGGTCTTTGCACCGCTGGAATTCACCGACGGGAAAGAAAAGAAGCCCAACGATGGTTTCTACTTCTCTCTCGATAAGGCATACACTAGTGTCTCGAAAGCGACACGAATTGGTGAGGCATCGGACACGATCCAAACCGGTTCAACTTATATCCAAGGATCACGTTATGATTTTGGATGGTTCTCAGACAACGATGACGGATGGGGCTTTACCTATCAGGTATCCGACGGCATCTACTACACTGCCGGACAGGACTCCAGTGTCGCCAATCCAATGATTGTTGACATGAATGTCTCAACATTTGAAATCAATCGAATGTTCCGCCAGGCACTTTCTGAAGGCGGTTACTTTGAACCATACATGGGTGTCCGGTACATGCACATTGGTGACAACACCATTGAAGATACCAACCAAACCGTTGGAACCGACGGTACCGTAAACCGCTTTAAGCAAAACGTAACCAACGATGGTTTCGGCTTCCAAGCTGGTGGAAAGTACAATTCTCGTCGAGGTCGCTGGCGAACCACAATCGATGGTTCAATCGCAACTGTCTACAACCAGCAACGATACTTCGCGACCGATATCACGAACTCATCGACAGGCCCGCAGGGAATTTCGGAAACGTACCAATCGGATCAGTCATTCGTACCGATCTTAGACGGCCAGTATGAAATCGCCTACAACATTAGTCGAGACATCTCACTTCGACTCGGTGTTCAAGCAATCTACAGCTGGGCCGGTATTGCTCGAGCGAACACTGAAACTACCAATCTGAATCCGAACTCAATCTTCGGTGCAGGTGGTGCTCCAACCGGCTTCTTCGACGACAGCCACCTAACCGCCGGCTTCCTCTACGGAATTGAGTGGCGACGGTAACGTCCAGCCAAACCAAAGTTGCTTCCAAAACAAAAGGGACGCGAGAATCAATCTCGCGTCCCTTTTTTATTTACAGTTAACCGTCAAACCCAACGCTCGGGTTTGGCCGCTGTATTTTTAAAGTGCTAACAGCAACCGACTTGGTGCCTCAAGATAGCCGATGACCTCGTTGAGGAATCTTGCTGCAGCTCCGCCATCGATCAGGCGATGGTCATAAGACAAACTTAGCGGCATCATTAAGCGGATTTTCACTTCGTCACCGACAACGACCGGTAATTTTCTCGATCGGCCTACCAACAAAATTGCGGTCTCGGGAGTATTGATAATCGGCGTTGAATAAGTCCCGCCAATCGCACCTAAATTGCTGATTGTGAAAGTGCCACCACGCAAGTCGTCGATCGAGAAATCACCGGAACGAACGTTATCAGCCATCTGGCCGAGCTGTCGAGCCACATCGGGAATCCCGAGCTTATCCGCTTCTCGAAGCGAGGGAACAACAAGTCCTCGTTCAGTATCAATCGCGATCCCAACGTTGACGTAGTCTTTATAAATGATTTGCCCCTGCTCAAGATCAATCGAGGCATTAATCACTGGATGAGATTTCAGAGCCATTGCAACGGCTTTCACAAGAAACGGCATCGACGTTAACTTGATACCACCGGCCGCATATTCTTTTTTGCTATTCTGCCGAATCTCTTCCAACGCCGTCACATCGGCATCATCAAAGTTGGTGACCCGAGGACAAGTCGTCCAGGACTCATGCATTTTCTTGGCAATGGTCTGCCGAATCTTTGGCATCTTTTCGACATGAATTGGGCCATAACCATCGGACTGACTTCCCGAAGATGGCTTCGCAGAACTTCCGCCCTGCCGACTACCTTCCCGAACTACTTTGAGAACGTCTTCGCGAACAATCCGACCATGTTCACCAGACCCCTGAATCGTTTGCAAATCAACACCGACTTCCCGAGCAAATCGACGAATTGCCGGCCCCGCCGCAACGACCACCTTTTTCCCGGGTGCAGTCTCTACCGGGGCAGATTCTGGTTTTGAAACGACGGGAGCGACCGGAGGAACGGGAGCCACAGGCGCGACCGGAGCCACGGGGACAACAGGCTCCTGAACAGTCTCGACTGGTTTTTCAGCAACGGGAGTTGCCGGAACGGCTGGTGCACTTTCGACGGGAGCCTCGGAAGCAGTCGCAGCAGCAGGTTCTACCGACAAAATCACTTGACCAACCGCAATGGTGTCACCGATGTCGCAGTTAATCCCAGTGATTACCCCTTCGACATCCGACGGGACAAAGACCGTTGCCTTGTCGGTCTCTAACTCCATCACTTCCTGCTCAAGCTCCAACGTGTCTCCAACGGAAACAAGAATTTCGAGCACGTCGCCAGACTCAACACCCTCGGCGATTTTGGGTAATTTAAATTCAACAGCCATAGGAAATAAAAAGCCTATTTTCAACTTGTGTTTTATTAATGAATAATGGAACGATGTCGTCAGACACTAGGCGTACAAAGGACTGATCTTGTCGGGATTCACACCCAAATCTTTGATCGCTTTTTCAACCGTTGCCGCGTCGACTTTTCCTTGTTTGCACAATTGGTAAAGTGCCGCAACTGTCACGCACTCAGCGTCCACTTCAAAGTGCCGCCGAAGAGCCGGTCGTGTTTCACTCCGCCCCATGCCGTCAGTACCAAGTGCGAGGAACTCGTCTGGCAGGAATTGTGCGACTTGCTCACTGTGAGCTTGCACATAATCGCTCGAGGCAATGAATGGTCCTTCCGATCCCTCCAAAACTGTTTCGAGGTAACTCTTTCGAGGCTCCATCGTCGGGTGGAACATGTTCCATCGCTTGCACTCTTGAGCGTCACGGCGAAGTTCGTTGTAACTCGTAACACTCCAGACATCACTCGAGACACCGTACTGATCTGCAAGTATTTCCTGAGCCTTGAGGACGCAATTCATGATTGCTCCACTTCCAAAGAGTTGAACTCGGTGCTTACCTTGCTCGCTCTCTTTGGTTCGGAACTTGTAAATCCCTTTGATGATTCCTTCTTCGCAACCATCAGGCATCTTTGGCATGATGTAGTTGTCATTGCCTACCATGAGGTAATAAATGGCAGTCTCGCCGTCTTCATATAGCTTTTTCAGACCATCGAAAATGATCACAGCCGTTTCGTAATGAAATGCTGGATCGTAGGCACGCACGGTTGGGAACGCAATTGCGTTGAGCAGACTGTGACCATCCTGGTGCTGCAAACCCTCTCCGTTAAGCGATGTGCGACCCGCCGTCCCACCCAGTAGGAATCCTTTGGCTCGCATATCGGCAGCGGCCCAAATCAAATCGCCAATCCGCTGAAAACCAAACATCGAATAGTAGATATAGAACGGAATCATATTAATGCCATGGGCACTATAAGCCGTTCCGGCCGCGTTAAAGGACGCCATCGAACCAGCTTCAGAAATCCCTTCTTCGAGCAACTGACCGTCTTTGGCTTCTTTGTAATACGCAGTTTCAGTTCGATCGACAGGCTCATACAATTGCCCGGCGTGTGCGTAAATTCCGACCTGACGGAACATACCTTCCATTCCAAAGGTTCTCGACTCATCAGGAACGATCGGCACGATGTTCTTGCCAATCTTTTTGTCACGCACCAAACTCGAAAGCAGACGCACGGCACCCATCGTCGTCGACATCTCTTTCTTTTCGCTGTCGTCGTCGATTCGTTTTCGATAGTCCTCGAAGCGAGGGACTTCCATTGTCGGAACTTTCGTCGGACGAGAAGGAACCGGCCCGCCAAGCTTGATTCGCTGTTCCCTCATATACTTCATTTCGATGCTGTCTTCCGAAGGCTTGTAGAACGGCGCCTTTCCAACATCTTCGTCCGAGATCGGAATTCCAAAACGTGTGCGGAATTCTAACAACTCGGCTTCATTCATTTTCTTTTGGTTGTGGGCGATATTCCGGCCCTCGCCTGCCTCACCAAGACCGTAACCTTTGATCGTTTTGGCGAGAATCACAGTCGGCTGACCTTTGTGATCTTCTGCCGCTTTATAGGCAGCGTAAACTTTCTCAGGATCGTGGCCACCGCGACGCATGCGAAGCAGTTTCTCGTCCGAGTAGTTTTTCACCATCTCAATCAACTCAGGATGCTTCCCAAAGAAATGCTCACGGGTGTATTCACCCGGCATACCGACGTATTTCTGGTATTGGCCATCGACGACTTCGCCCATGCGTTTCACCAACAACCCAAGTTCGTCAGCTTCTAAAAGTGGATCCCAGTCATCACCCCAGACGACTTTAATGACGTTCCAACCGGCACCCCGGAACAACGCCTCAAGCTCCTGAATAATTTTTCCGTTTCCGCGTACAGGACCATCCAAACGCTGCAAGTTGCAGTTGATCACAAATTTCAGATTATCCAGTTTTTCACGACCTGCTAACGTGATTGCACCAAGCGATTCAGGTTCGTCGCATTCGCCGTCGCCAAGGAACGCCCAGACACGCTGATTCGAAGTGTCTTTAATGCCTCGATCGTGCAAATATTCATTAAACCGAGCCTGGTAGATGGACATGATTGGCCCGAGTCCCATCGAAACGGTTGGGTACTCCCAAAAATCGGGCATTAGCCACGGATGGGGATAGGAAGACAGACCGGGGTGGTCTTGAAGTTCACGACGGAAATTCAAAAGATGGTCTTCGTTTAATCGGCCTTCCATGTAGGCACGCGAATACATTCCCGGGGAGCCATGGCCCTGGAAATAAACCATGTCGCCATCAAAACCGCTCTCGCCCCGGCCTCGGAAAATATGATTTTGAGCAACCTCGTAAAGCGTTGCCGAAGATGCAAAGGTCGAAATGTGACCACCGACGCCACCCAAGCCGGGAGCGGCAGTTGCTTTGTTTGCCCGAACCACCATCGCCATTGCGTTCCAACGAACGAAACTTTTGATCCGGCGTTCAATCTCACGGTTGCCTGGATAGGCAGGTTGCTCGTGCTTGGCAATGGTATTGATATAAGCCGTGTTCGACTTGATCGGTAAGTCAACTCCCTCGACGCGTGCCCGCGCTTCCAAAACCGAAAGAAGATACTTTGCTCGATCTTCTCCCTTGGTACTCATGATGTACTCAAGTGATTCCAACCACTCTTGCGTTTCAGCCGGATCAACATCGACTGTCTGAGTAATATAAGATTCGTTCGCATCCTCGATTGACTTCGTCGTTGACTTGATCACGTCCGACATAAAATTTCGCCTTATCACGTTGGGAGGCGCACAACTTTCACGCAGTGCTTCCTCAAAGTTTTACAACCCGACGCCCGCAATCGTTGCAGACCATTTGATTCAAATGGGTTGAGATTCTCGTTAAACTCAAAGGTGACAATCAGGGAGATCGAAACCTTCCGGCCTAAGCAGTCTATTTCTACTAAGTAAATTCGGCGCGATTGAGTGAATCAATGCGTCGTTCCGCGCTTGCTGGCCTAGTCCAAATAATTCTCGTAAATGGAACGCGTTTCGTAAAGCATCAAGTTTACGAGACCAAACGAACAATTCAATTTAATGCAATAATTAACAACCCTATTAATTCACAACGGGAGCCAGCACCACACTCAAGCCTTTAGCGTAAAATAAGTTACGATCTCAAAAATATCCCGCAGCTTAACAATTCGTTAAAAAAGACCGATTTCCACTGGGGTTTCGGGGGATTTCCACCCGTTTTTCGGCTGATGAATTTCGAGGATTTATAGACCCCACTCCCTACAAACTTCTCAATCGCTTCGATCTACCCCGCCACCCCCGATCAAACAGGAGCGATTCTGGCGTTCCGACCCCATGCCCAACCAATTTTCTTCCTTCTTTCAATGCATTTCTAGCCTCGCCCGCTGTACGATTCCTCCCCCATCCATCAAACTCTTGAAACCGGTTCCAAGGTTAGAATTTGCCTGATCGCAACTCCTTTCCAGTAACAGATTCAGAACGAGAACGTTTAGAGACAAAACATGAATAGCTCAAAGAACATCATTGGCCTCGCCGCCATTCTTTCGCTTGGTGGATTTCTGTTTGGCTTTGATGCCGGGATCATTTCCGGGGTAATGGAATATGCCGGCTCCTATTTTACTCTTAACGACACTCAAAATGGCTGGGCAGTCAGTTGCCCAACGTTTGTTGCGATGTTTGCAATGCTGATCGCTGGCAAACTAAGTGATGCCGTTGGTCGAAAACCAATTTTGATCGTCGTCGCGTTTCTCTATGCAGTCTCGGCGCTTTTATCCGCAATTGCCTGGTCCTACGCCTCGCTGTGCTTCGCCAGAATGGTTGGCGGCTTTGCTTTTGGCGCGGCCCTGATTCTCGCTCCGACCTACATCGCTGAAATTTCAACCGCCGCTCATCGCGGAAGGCTGGTTTCGATTCAACAGCTCAATATTGTGCTCGGTTTTTTTGCCGCCTTCTTAAGTAATTTAATCTTTAACCAATGGTTCCAAGGAGGAGCAAGTTTTCTTAACGCGGAGAATGTTTGGCGATGGATGCTCGGAGTCGAACTTTTACCTGCACTCTTTTACTTCATTTTTCTTTTCGCTGTTCCCAAGAGCCCCCGTTGGCTTCTCTCGAAAGGACGGTTCGAGGAGGGTAAAGCCGTGTTGGTGAAACTACACGGCGAGAAAATTGCTGAAGAAGAAATTCAAGCAATTCAAGAAAGCCTTAACAAAGAGCGAAACCTCGGAAAAAATTCGCTGGGCAGATCATTTAAGCAATTGCTTCACCCTTCCCTTCGATACATTCTGGGCATTGGGTTACTGATCGGCATCCTCCAACAGGCGACCGGAATTAATGCGGTTTACTTCTACGCCACCACGATTTTTAAACAAACCGGAATTGGCGTGAGCGCCGCCTTTTTCTCAGGCGTACTCCTGAGCTTTACTTCCGTCGTCTTCACCTTGGTCGCAATGGCTACGATTGACCGATTTGGGCGAAGACCTTTGTTACTCGCCGGAATGGCCGGAATCGCAATCAGCATGCTTGCCTGCTCTTACGGTTTTTACGGTGCTACTTATCAATTGACCAACGAAGACATCGCCGTTTTAGAGAAGGACAATGAGAGTATTGAGTCGGGAGTTTTGCTCCCCGTCGCTGGCAAAATCTTTAATTCAGACGTTGAATTCCGATCACAGATGAAAGAGGCTCTCGGCGACGATAATTTCCAAAAGAGCGACGGAGCTATCCTTGAGGCGGCCATTGAGATTAATGCCATGCTTGTCCTCTTAGGCGTCCTCGGCTTCATTGCCTGTTTTGCATTCTCTCTCGGCCCAGTGATGTGGGTGATGCTATCGGAACTCTACCCCAACCGAATTCGGGGACTTGCAATTGGCTGCATTGGATTCGTCAATTCGTTTACCGCGTGGCTGGTAACACAAATATTCCCATGGGAGTTAACCAATTTAGGCAACGGAAGCAGTTTTTTAATTTTCGGGGTGATCGCCTCCGTCGGATTTTTCATGCTGCTAAAATCACTTCCGGAAACCAAAGGTAAGTCTCTCGAACAAATTGAAGCTGAGTTCATCAAGTAGTCCATCAATTGGTTCATCAAGTAAAAGCGTTTAGCTAAAACTCAGCACAACTCGTTTGCCAACTAAATGGAGAAGTGCAACTAGGTAAATAAAAAAGGCGAGCACTCATGAGTGCTCGCCTTTTTAAATGTTCTTCGAATCGTCAGCAAAATAGCCGGTAGCTAAACCGCTGTACTAACGATACTAAGATTACTTTACTTCAACCCAACCCGTTCGTTGGATCGGCTGTGGGTAAGAACGCGTTTGACTTTGTGCCCGTGGCTGAACCGCTGGTTGATAACTGGCAAGTCGCACAGGAGAGTATCCCCAACGCTGTTGTGTTGGCGAGGCGTTACCTGCCTTCGACACAGCAATCGCTCCAGAGCGATAATAAGTTTGATACTCAGAATTGAAGTCAGATTTAATTTGCGGCATTGGCACTTGGCTGCTTTTACCATCAAGCCCTGGACTCATATCTGCAGGAGTCGGATTTGCAGTCGCTCCTGGTTGCACATAATACGGTTGTGGCGTCGGCATAGTCTGACCCACCGCACAAGTATCACAACCACCAGCTCCCATCGCGGTGCCGCAAGTGTTGCATCCGCCGGTTGCACAGTTGTTCGTGATCGTTGTCACAGGCACTTTATAGGTTTCCTGCCGGTAGACTGGACGATACGTAGTGTAAGGCACCCGTTGAACCTGAGTGGTGTACGAAGTGCATGGCTTCATGCACGTCGTTGTACATCCCGTCGTTGGATCCGTGGTCGTTTCAGGACGATACGAAGTGACTGGCACTTGCTTTGAAACCGTCCGATAGGCTGTGCAGGGAACGTAGTTGACAACCGTTCGCGTGCAAGTCTGTTGGCACGTCTTCATGCACTGACCTGGCTGCAGATTGTACGGATTGGCAGGAGCACAGGCGGTGTTTTTTGGGGTCCGGAAACCTCTCAGCCAGCGTCGTAGCGGTCCGTCTGCATTAGCCTCACTTGGCAGCACTGCCAATAGTGTTGCCGCAATGGAAAATGCGATCACAGTTGTTTTTAAGCGTGACATAGTAAATTCACTCCAATGGCGTCGACTAAAGCGACAAAAGATTAGTTGAGTTTCCTCACTCCGAACCGACTTAACAGAACGAAGCTCGATCAAAGGTAGGATAGTTTTAATTTTTGAATAGACAAAATATACGAACGTAAGTTGTAATTTTTACAATCAAAGTCGGGTCGTAACGAACAGCAAAGCTGGCAATGGTATTGAGCTTAATCCCATTACATAAAAGCGTTCTTTCAGGCAAATCATCAATTCAAACCTTGACGATTATTCGTATTATCCTGAATGACCTGCTCGACGTTCATCATGAACTTGAAGATCGCGAAACTTCAAGCAACCGTTTCCTGTGGCTGCATTTCGCATGAAGATG
>JAAEMV010000451.1 GCA_024225195.1 Planctomycetaceae bacterium
AAAAAATTTATCGAATGCAAATTTCTAAACAATTGCAAACCCAACCCACAAATCGGTGTCCAAACACTCAACGTCGTTGAATGAAAGAGCCCAGTGCAAGCACCGATCCACAAACGGCTCAAAGTTAGAAAGTCTCACATTCATTTTTATTGATTGAGTACCTACACCCGCAAATAATAAGCGAAAAGACAAAAGTTGCAAACTTTAGAATCGTTTAATTATTCGACTGCACGCTTTTCCCAGCAAAAGGTTTCTAGCGATACAGCAAAACCAAAGCTGCCGTGAACAAATCACCTGCAAGCAAATTCTGCCACTCAAACTAAATAACAGAGCCTCCGACACCGAGAGATGGCCGTCGAAATGAATTACATTTCAATCTCGAATCGTGCACGTTTTTCACGAGCGACAAACGACTGTGCAAGTGCATCGTCGATAATTGTCTCATTTTTCGCATCCCATTGAATCTTTCGCCCAATCCGAGCAGCAATGCCAGCAAGGTGGCAGGTCGTCAACGCTCGGTGGTGGCTGAATACATCTGAAATTGGTTGCCTCCGGCTAACCACTGATTCAAAGAAGTTCGCAACGTGGTTGGTTACTTGACCATTATTGTAGACCTTTTCAATCGCACCTTCAGGTAATGGATTCGTCTCAAGATCTTCTACCGGCTTCCCTTTTAATTTACCGCGATTAACAAAAATCCTACCTTTGGATCCTTCAAAGAGAATGCCATTGTCAGTGTCGTGTCGAATTGTCAGTTCGATATTATTTGGGTATATCACTTTGATGTTAAATTTTGTCGCCGTGTTGTATCTATTGTTAGTCAACGGTTGCCCGTTTTCGAATTCGACCGGGTGTTCCACAAAAACTGGATCAACTGAGACGGGGCCGGTTTCAGTCATGCCCATTCCCCAGGTGGCAATATCGATATGATGAGCGCCCCAGTCTGTCAGTTTCCCTCCCGAATATTCATACCACCATCGAAACTCGTAGTGCCCTCGCGACCACGATTTAATGATATTTGATGCACCGTCCTTAAAGTGATATTCGGCCGCCGATGCCGGGCCAAGCCATTGGTTCCAATCCAAATGCTTGGGTGGGCTCGTTGCTGTCAGGACCGGACTCGTGGGAGCACCACCGATTGCACACTGAACTCGCTGTAGTTCCCCTAGTCGACCTTCCCGAATTAACGCAATTGCTTTGACGAATTGCGCTGTGCTCCTCTGCTGAGTCCCCACCTGAAAGACTGCACCAGTTTTTTCGCAAACATCGCAAACCAGTTGGCCTTCTTCAATCGTCAACGTCATCGGCTTTTCGCAGTAGACATCCTTACCCGCCAACATGGCTTCGATCGCAACCTTCGCATGCCAATGATCCGGCGTGCTAATGTGCACTACGTCGATGTTGGGATTATCAATGATCTTGCGATAATCACTTGCAACCAGAGGGTCTTTACCAAGCCAATCTTTGACAATTCCTTTAGCCCGACCGAGGCGTATCGCATCGACGTCACATACAGCTACGACGTCGCCATACTTGGGAAACTCCTTACCAACGCCGTAACGTCCATCAGTTTCGAAAACACGCTTGTCCCAACGGACACCACAACCGATGACACCAATTCGTGGTCGCGAATTCGCACTTTTAAAACCAAGTGCCCGGTCAACGGTGCCTGACCCAAGCGATACAGCAGCCATTCCCAAGGTCGCCTTGATGGCACTGCGACGATTTAGTTGAGCGAATTTGGCCATACCAAGCGTTTCCTTGCGAATCTCAAATTTAGATAGTTTAAAGCTCGATTTCGTAACCCTTACGACTGTCTCTAGCCAACATGGCACTTGCAATCGCATCCCCCTGGATGGTTTTCGAAACTGGATCCCACTTTATGGCACGCCCAAGGCGAATCGCAATATTGCTTAAGTGGCAGGTGTTTATGGAAGCAACATGGGTCCACACATCTGATGCGGGCTTTTTGCGACTCGCAATGCAGTTAAAGAAATTGTTAACGTGCTCCACAACCGGACCACCATAAATGTCTTCCAACCACCCTCCGGGAAGTGGATTTTTCTCGAGATCTTCCACAGGCTTCCCTGCGATCGTGCCGCGATTCACGAAAATTCGACCTTGGGTTCCCTCAACGAGAATTCCGTTACGACCCTCGCTTGTAATTTCCATCAGAACGCCATTGGGAAACTGAACATGCACGGTAAATCGATGGGGGGCATTGTAACGATCGTCAAGCGTGGGATTCCCATTCTCATCGAAGGGAACTTTCGTTTGCACCATCACAGGCTTAATTTCAGTTGGTCCGTCACCAGGACCACATTGGTCAATAATCCACTGGGCAATGTCTACGTGATGAGCACCCCAGTCGGTCATCTTCCCGCCACTGTACTGAAGCCACCATCGAAACTCTTTATGGCAATTCGACGCATCAATGCTTCCATCTCCCAGGTTACGCACGAGCTCCTGACCGTCTTTTCCATTTTTTAAAAACCGGTAAGGCACGTCCTCAGTAGGACCTTTCCATCGGTCCCAATTAAGCGTTTTGGGGAGGCCGGCCACCGGAATGGGCTTACTAAACGGATTATGGTTTAAACCAACGGTGACTTTCTTTATCTTCCCGAGCCGCCCCGATTGGGCAATTGCGACCGCCTTCAAGAAACGCTCGTCCGAACGCTGCTGCGTCCCAACCTGCAACAACTGCCCTGTCTCTTCAACAACCTTGGATATAATCCGCCCTTCATCTACCGTCAGCGTCAATGGTTTTTCGCAATAGACGTCCTTACCAGACCTTAATGCTTCGGCAGCGATTTTGACGTGCCAATGGTCGACAGTCCCGCAAATGATGGCATCGATATCGTCACGATCAATGACCGAACGATAGTCGTCGCAAGTTTCAATATTGGCTTTTTTGCCCTCACGTGCGAGACGTTTAGTGAAAATATCTTTTACATAGGCCGAGTGCGCCGAATCAACATCGCAGGCAACCATCATATCGCCAAAAGCTAACGCCCGCCGAGCGTCTCCCGTTCCCTGCCCGCCACATCCAATCAATGCAAATCGTGGACGTTCGTTGGGAGATTGGGAACGCCCAGGAGACTTGCTGGAAAAAAATCCCAAGGCTGCCGCCGTCCCGAGCGTAGATGAAGACTTTAAAAAACGCCGGCGATTGAGTTTTGACATGAATGCATCAACTTATGGGTTGTTTAAAAGACGGACCATCAACACGACTAAAGAAGCCGACCTGTCGTTTACATCGTTACGCAAAGGACCGTAAGTTGATAATAATAATTAGGAAGCCTTCAAAATGATGATTCCATCGGAACCAGTCAAATCAAATGCGACTACAACCTACCACACGTGGTCCGATGTTCCAGTCAAATGTCACTAACTCGGAATGGAACAGGTTACCTAGCAAAAGAGATGCTCGAGGTGCCCTACGGAAGATTGGCTAAAAGTGTTTTTGTTGAATTCGGCTTACTCTTTTCCCGGAAACGAACTCACATATTTGATTTTAAAGTCTGGGAATGAATCAACCAGTTGAATTTTAAAATCAGGAAAAGATTTTACCATTTGCCATTTACCAGGTTTGTCTGGAAACGAGGTAACAACTTGAACCTTTAGATCAGGGAACGAATCAACCACCTGAACTTTGTAATCAGGAAAGGATTTAACAATTTGAATCTTGCCGTAGATTTTCGAAACGTCAACGGTTGCCGGAGAGGAACTCGTCGAGGGAGCCTTTGCCGCGTTAGCTTCATCCCCCACGGTCTGTGGTGGCTGATAAAAAAGAAACCCGACACCCACCATTAAGCAAACACCGACCAGAAACATCGAATACACAACTCGCTTGCTCATAGCACTTACTCTCCGTTAATTACAATCAACCACCCAATGTGTTCGCCTAATTATAGCACGCCCAGTTTGTTCAGGCTGAATGGAATTTCACCCGCGATGCCAAAAGATCGCCAATGCAACCAAATCAGCTGTCAAAAACCTCAAGCTCATCACATCTGGCGTGTGCCGTTCAACCATGGATTGCCTATGATTGTTCACTGAGCAAAGCGATTACCCTGCGTGTTGCCACAAAAATATCTGTGACAAAAAAACTCCTGAAGGTTTTTCCCCTGCTAGGGACACATTACCAACAACCTAAAAAAACGGTCCCTTTGGTAACTTTCCCAAGCTCAGAAATGGAACCAAAACTTTCTTGAAGTCAGCTAAAATCTTTCATCGACGGGTCTCCAACGTTTCATCCAGTATGGCCTTAATAGCTGAGCGATCCGCTTCAGTCAGGTGCTCAAAATCATCCGAGGTGTCTTCACCCGACAACACCTCATTGAGCCGTTTTACGACCCGGGTTTTGACGCCCACTGGCAAATCTCGAAAGGATTCGCTGTAGATCAAAAAACTACAC
>JAAEMV010000452.1 GCA_024225195.1 Planctomycetaceae bacterium
AGCACATGAAGGAAAACATGTCATCTCAAATTTTGTCAAGATAAATTTCATTTTGTTGCATTCTGTGGCATGAAAAAGGTGGGCTAACGCCCTTGCTCAGCCGCCTTTGGCCCGCCCTGACGACACCACAACGGCGACAACCTGAAATAACCCGCTAAGAAAGGCTGGTTGGCTGAAAAATGCGTGCGGGGTAAAGGTCGGCTGCAGCAAATTGATACTGATCATGGACGTTCTTTAGAACGGTGAACTCAGGCATAGGCGTCAAAGAAGTTCTGAGTATTGCCACCCACGAGTCATAACACGAAAAGACTTGAACGGGTCGGGATGTTCGGAACGCAAACATGCCTGCAATTTCACGGGAACATGTCGATGTCGGATGTACCGTTGTTCAGGAAGCGATTTTTGGCAAGAAAAAAGAGGCCGTTCTCCACAGAGAATTTCGTTGACCTTTGACGGCTGTGCAGGTCTGCTCATGGGAGCGTAGTACTGCTTGGCAGAAATAACTACGAACTTTTTCTACTCTTGTGACATGTTCTTGGAATGGCTCTGAATAGAATAGAACGCAGAAAAACTGGACAACATCTCTCATGGTTGCTTTAACGGAGATGTTAGCAGAATCGACCAGGAGAAGTCAAGCCAGGAAGCATGAGGAGGAGAATCATGAGAGGAAAAAAACAGACGAACAGTGTTTCCAGGCAGGAACGTGAAGCGTTAGACCGTCTGACTCGCAGACAGAATGCGGCTCAAAAGTTGGTAAGACGAGCCCGCATCGTGCTGCTTGCCGATGCGGGTGTGACGTATCGCTCAATGAGCAAACAATGAGGCATTGAAGCCAATGTGGTGACAATCTGGGTGACACGTTGGCAGCCGATCCGTGATGAACCCGACGTGCCCGTCGAGGAACGCTTAGCCGATGCTCCCCGTTCAGGAGTCCCTGATACGTTTCCCCCCGAGCAGGTCTGTCAAATTATGGCGCTGGCCTGTGAACCGCCAAGCGTCTATGGTCGGCCAATCACGCATTGGACTCCTCGCGAGTTGCGCGACGAAGTGCTCAAACAAGGGATTGTTGATCAGATGTCTGAGCGACATATCGGGCGGATGCTCGCCACGCGCGAGTTGCGTCCGCATACGAGTCACTATTGGTTGAATGGGAAGCCGGATGAGGAGAAGGACGAAAAAATTCAGGTCATCAATCAGCTCTCTGTGGAAGCCCCGCGTCAGGTTGAGCAAGGCGTGTTCACCATGAGTGTCGACGAGATGACCGACATGGGACGCAAGCCCTGTTGGCTGGCTTCAATGTGGCAACCGGAACGGTCTTTGGGGGAGTGTCGGGATTCCCGCACCGAACAAGATGTTGTCGAGTTTACCGATGCCATTCGGACGACCTATCCTGACCAGAAGCAATATACGGTGATCGTCGATAATCTCAATACCCACAAGTCAGCATCGCTGGTGCGGTATGTGGCTGAATTGAGCGGGGTGGAGGATGACTTGGGCGTCAAAGGGCAGCGGGGCATTTTACAATCGATGGCGACACGCGAAGCCTTTTTACGCGATGGGCGTCATACGATGGTGTTCGATTCTACCCCGAAACATGCGTCCTGGATGAATCAGGTTGAAATCTGGTTCAGTATCTTCGTCCGTAAGGTGATTCAGCGCGGCAATTTCCTGTCGAAGACTGACTTGAACCAGAAGATTGAGGCATTTATTGAGTATTTTAATAAAACGATGACGAAGCCTTTTAAATGGACCTACCAGGGGAAAGCTTTGATGGCTTAAAAGTTCGTAGGTATTTACGCCAGACAGTAGTAGATGCTGAAAACAAGATAATTAACCGTGTGATGCGGCTGCGGCGCTGCCGACAGCGTCAGTATCGTTGTTAGCCGGGAGGGAATGGTGATGAATTATTATACAGGACAACATCAGTATTATTGCGGCGTTGATCTGCATGCCAGAACGATGTATCTGTGTATTGTCAACCAGGCGGACGAAATCTTGTATCATCGCGAGATTCC
Organism: Planctomycetaceae bacterium; assembly: GCA_024225195.1. GTDB lineage: Bacteria > Planctomycetota > Planctomycetia > Pirellulales > Pirellulaceae > Mariniblastus. The sequence continues at coordinate 2,016 of JAAEMV010000452.1, forward strand.
GACAAACGCGGAACTGTTTTTGAACAAGCTCGCGCCATACCGCCAGGATGTGGTGGTGAGTGTGGAATGTATCTTTACATGGTACTGGATCGCGGATCTGTGTGCCGTGGAGACAATTCCGTTCGTGCTGGGGCATGCGCTGTACATGAAGGCGATTCATGGGGGAAAGACCAAAAATGATCGCATCGATTCGAAGAAGATCGCCAAACTGCTGCGAGCCGGGATGATTCCAATGGCCTACGTGTATCCCAAACCCATGCGTTCCACGCGAGATCTCCTGCGCCGCCGGATGCATTTTGTGGGCAAGCGAGCTGACTTGCTCACCCATATCCAACAGACGAATTATCAATACAATCTGCCCAACATCGGCAAGACCTTAAAATACAAAAGCAACCGTGAGGGCGTTGCCGAACGGTTTGATGATGCCAGCGCCCGGAAAACGGTGGAAGTGGATCTGGAATTGATTGAGTACTACGATACGATCATCCGTAAATTGGAGTTGTACCTTGTGCGCAGTGCCAAAGCCCACGACCCGACAGTGCTTCAGATTCTTCAGACGATTCCGGGCATTGGGAAGATTTTGTCACTCGTACTTCTCTATGAAATCCAGGATATCACTCGTTTTCCCAGGGTGCAGGATTTCACCTCATACGCGCGCTTGATCCGCCCCAAGAAGACATCGGCCGGGAAGTGCTATGGAACTGGGAACGGACGGATCGGCAACAGCTATTTGAAGTGGGCCTTTTGCGAAGCGGTGGTTCTCTTTTTACGGGAGACCCGTGAGGTTCAGCCACTTATTCGTCGAATGGAACGGAAGTATGGCAAAGACAAGGCCAAAGGCATTGTGGCCCATCGCCTGGGACGCACGGTGTATTACATGTTGAAAAACACGCAGGTGTTCGACATGAAAAAATTTGTCAACCAATAGCCGGACGACCGTGCGCACGGCAAGCGAATCTCAAGCTCGTGCTGTCTTGCTGCGACGGTGGGCAAGAATACGGCCTGGAAGGTGAGAAGAAGGTGAGACTGCCCGGTGGTGGGTCGTCTATTGTCGGTCGAATATTCCCGGCAGCGATGTGCGTCCGACGCGATCCGCACGCACGCGCAAGATGGCTGCCAGGCTGTCTGGAGAAGCATGTCTCATCGTAACATGCTGCACGTTTCAAGACAGATGTCTTCTGTATGGCGAATAATGCCGTATTGTGTTCAAAAAGTCAGAAGGCTGCCTTTCACAGGAGCAGCCTGGAAATACGTCAGTGATCGTCAGGAGGGAATTTTTACAACGCGAAAAACAGGCGGCTGTTTGAAAAAACGTTGGCTATCGATGTACGGCATGTCATGCGTCGGGTGTATCATTGTATGATGAAGAGTGTCGCATGGGAAATGACGAATCGCAGGCATGCAGTCCGGTGTCATAGCAATTATAGTCCAGACAGCCTCTCACACAAAAAAAAGACACTCCAATGGAGTGATACACGAACATGGAAAATGGGGCGAACGCGGTGAGCTTGTAGGCTAACTGGGGACATATGGGTCAGTCTCGCCAGACATGCCATACTTTTGTGACATTCTCTCACCTTCGAGACGAATGAGCACCATCGGCGTGCGTAGACATCAGACCCGGACCCCCGTGGCGTTTGATTAGACACCGTGTCCGGCCCCGACGTTCGATTTCGGATGCACATACTGTGTGCGTGTTCTGCCCCTCCCCCGAGCGAATGACTAACTAGGACAGCCCGTCGGGCTGAGCCTCACCTTTTGAGACGCCGGCATGAGGGAACCGATCAGTTTCTAAGGCGCAGCAGGCAAGAGGTTCTGCTGCAGCTGGGGTCCGGTTGTTTACCGGGGAACCCTGGTTGACCTTCAAGAGATGTTTGGTGCAGGCACGTAAAAGCCTGGGGACACCCGCATCAGAATAACAAGTCAGAGCAGCCGCTTGTATGTGGCGCTGAGATCGATGAGACAAAAAAACCGTTGATTGCCGGCGTGTGGAGTAGGCTTTGTCAAAAACGATTTTTTTTGTAATAGGGGAGATCTTTTTTGTTGACAAAGGAGTCCATAGAGATGTTAGCGTTTCCCCATTACCTGAAGTAACAACCATTATTGAGATCAAAAATAGCTCCAGTGTAGTGACGACTTTCATAAGAAAGCAAAAAAGCGACGGTATTGGCAACATCTTCAGGACATATTGGCGTTGTGATAAGTTCGTGTTCTCGATACTGTTGAACGCGCCATGTAGGAATGGTCTTGATCATAGTGGTGTCAACAAGGCCAGGAGCGACAGCGTTTACCCTGATAGCAG
>JAAEMV010000453.1 GCA_024225195.1 Planctomycetaceae bacterium
CCGTATTCATTGGAAATCGATCAAACGGTTCAAAGAAAGAGTCCGTGAAATAACGAGACGGAACCGTGGACGCAGCACATCTCAGGTGAACGGCGAATTGGTAATGTTTATGAGAGGTTGGTGGAATTATTTCGGAATATCCGAATCGACAAATCGCCTCAAACCGTTGCCCCATTGGATCAGGCGTCGCATACGTGCGGTGATCTGGAAACAATGGAAGAATCGCCGAACCCGTGTTCGGAATCTCCTGAAACTGGGGGTATACCGAAGGCACGCGCTCACGACCGGATGTGCCCGAAAAGGGCCTTGGAGGATGAGCATAGTGAAATGGGTACATATAGCCCTGACAGATGACTACCTTGAATCCCTCGGATTGAAATTCCCCTGGACTTGACCTGCCTGATCAGCCGAATCGCCTTGGTATGGACCCATATGCCTGGTGGTGTGGGAGGGGCGGTCTGTGAGGGCCGTCCCTATCCCGATGCGGTCCGAGCGCAACAAAGGCGGACGAAGGAGAATCATTCGCCAAAACGCTTCTTTTTGAAATCAGGGACACC
>JAAEMV010000454.1 GCA_024225195.1 Planctomycetaceae bacterium
AGTTGGGATGCTGAGGGGGTGGAGAATAGGATCTCGGTTTTGGAGGTAAATTTAAGCGATTCGATGTCACAGTGCTCGATCAGCAACGTCGCCAGTTGTTTGGGGTTTGAGGTGCGCATGGTCAGTTCGTAGGGGGTGTCGGCGAGGATGTTTCGAACTTCCGTAGGTGATCCTGAAGCGAGCAGCCGCCCTCCAGAGATTAGCAGGAATGAGGGATTGATGGCCTCGACTTCATGCAGGATATGGCTTGCAAGAATCAAGCCTTTTCCTTGAGAGGCCCATGTTTTTAGAAAGGCTGACATTTCGTGACGGCCAATCGGGTCGAGACCATTGAAGGGTTCGTCAAGGATAAGTAGGTCGGGGTTGTGTGCAATTGCCTGCCCTATTTTTGCTCGCTGTCGCATGCCGAGTGAATAATTTCTCATCGGTCGATTCATAGCATGGCTCAGTCCGACGAAGTCCAGAGACTCTTTCGCTTTTTTTTGCGCTTGCATAAAACGAAAACCATGCAACTGAACCATGTAGGTAACCCATTCCAGGCCTGTGGCTCGTGGGTAATTAACCTCGACCGACGGACAGAGTCCAACGCGGCGTAACAGCTTACTTTTCTTCCAAGGATTAACGCCAAAAAGCGTTACTGAGCCGATAGTTGGTTTGAGTTGTCCAAGAATTAGATTGATTAACGTGGTCTTGCCAGAACCGTTGGGTCCTAATAATCCATAAGTCCCGGCTTGCAGGTTCAAACAGATATCGTTTACACCGATAACATCTTTGTAAAGTTTCGTTGTGTTTTTTAATTCAATCATGATGGTCTTGCTGCATCGCCAGTTGGTTTAGTCTCTAGGTACAAGAGCCAATTACATGGGCGATGATATTCTTCGATAGAGGATCGTCATGGAAAAGGCCGTGATGCCAAAAAGTGAGATGATTCCCCTCCAGGATTCAGCGAAAGTTTCAAATCCAAATATATAGGACTGTAGGCTGCCAAGACTGTTGTATAGCGAAATTGCGGACCAGTTCGTCACGATGTCACTTTGCATGACGGCGGGATCAAACAAGGGACGCCCCATTTGCAGAGAGGTCGCCAGAGCGATAGTCAACCAAGTTCCATGTCCGAGACCCCAGACTGCGAACCAGGAAAAGTTAGCAAACCGGGTTTCCTGAGTTAGGGATGAGAGCATCAGTGCGACTGCCGATGTCGGGAGCACCAGGCCAAAAGTTGCAATGATAATGCGCACTGGGATATCCCAGGTCTGAGGTAGCGTCGAAATATCGGGAGACATTAGCAGTGCGATAATGTAGAGGCATAGCGCTGGCAGCGTCGTGACCAAAATTATAAAAATGGAAGGAACACAGAGTTTGCCCCAGATGTATTCAAATCTGGAGATCGGACGAGAGAAGTAGATTAAAAGTGCTCGCGATCGAATGTCCTGGGAGATTAGCGACGGGGCAATGAATCCAACAAGAAACAAAATTATAATTGCCTGTGGATATCTGAAAAACGTCATAAGCATCCATCGCCAAACTGTGTTGCGAATTTCAGGGATGTCGCCAGTTCGAAGAACTTCTTGAAGATCATTGACACCCGGGAAAATCCAAAATCGGTTGGTGATTGATTCCGTCAGTGCGAGTGTGGAAAATTGGTTGAAGCTGCCCCCCTCTCCCATGGCCCTAAGTTGCTCGGCAATGATAGCTTTCTCGACAAGGAAGAAACCTGTCGCCCAATAGGTAACCGGAAGCCACGCGGAGAGCATGAGTCGTTTAACCCATTTGGATTTCCATGCAAGTTGCACCCCGATTCGGGAGATTGCAAGCCAACGAAAAAGCGACGAGTTGTTTTCGTTTTCTAATCTTCTGTAACCAACATCATGGATAGGCATTAGTTGTCCTCCTCGGTAATAGGAGAATCAGTGACGGTTGAGAGAAAGACCTCTTCGAGCGAATTCCGAGCGGGGATAAGTGATTGAATGCTGACCCCAGACTGGAAGGCTGCGTTCCAGATGATTTCCGGCAATTCTGATGATTGGCTGGCGACGGTTAAAGTTCCATCGGGATTTTTACTCACTTCGACATTATCTTTTTCTAACGCCATCGCAAGTTGATCAATGTTCTCGAGGGCTCGAACGCAGAACGAGGGGGCTGTTGTGCGATTAAGATTTACTAATGGTTCGCAGAGCCTGACCTTGCCTTGAGCCAGAATCACAACGTCGTCACAGATTGCTTGAACATCTGGCAAGATATGAGTGGAAATCAACACGGACTTTCCCATTTGAGAAGCCAGTAAATGAATTCTTTTTAAGAGAGTTTCACGCTCTTCGGGATCTAGGCCAGCGGTTGGTTCATCAAGAATCAGGAATTCAGGATCGTGCACGATCGCCGAGGCAAATTTGATTTTTTGACGCATTCCGGTGGAATAAGTGTCGATCATGCGGTAGCGTTCCTGCTTCATGTCACAAAAGTCTAGAATTTCGTGAGCGCGACGAAGTGCTTCGGTTTTGGGGATGCCCGATAGGCAACCTGAAAATTGGACCGCGTTGACGCCGGAGAGCCCGGAAATGTAACAGTCGTCTTCGGGCATGTATCCGATCCTACTGCGGATTTGGCGTCCTTGTTTTCGCACGTCGAAACCAAGAAAGGATGCCGTGCCACTGGTTGGTTGGACCAATCCAAGCAGCAGCTTTATGAGCGTAGATTTGCCCGCTCCGTTGGGCCCAAGCAGTCCAGTGATACCTGCTCGAACTTCGAGATCAATGCCATCGAGGGCACGCATTGATTTGAAGGACTTTGTGATTTGTTTTAATGAAATCAGGCTCGTCATGGCAGAAACTAGAGTTGAGATTTCAGGATAGGAAATCGTTTATAGACGGCTTTCTTGGAAATGCCCAATTGCGGCAAGGTATCTCGGCGTGAGATTACCGGGCAAGGCAAATCAGCAAATGAAAATATTTTTGTCAGACGTGATGCCAAATGGTGCTGCGAATCGACGGTGCGTTTTTATTCTCTAAATCGTCCGGTGATTGAATCGCCCAATTGGGTTGGAGAAAGAGCCAAGTGCCGCCGAGCAATTTGGCTACCAACCCATAACCATGTTTGATTCAATAGATATTCGAGCTTGCTCGAGGTCCGTTCCAGTTTCTTGCATGTACAACCGAATCGCGTGCACTTTATCTCCAGCCGCTTTGGCAAGGCAATCGCGGGCAATGCCGCAAGGGTCGGATTCAGCGGTAATGCCAAGCACGCCTTTTGAGATGACCCAGCTGTTTCGTGGCCGTTTGGTCAGCCGGACGATGTTTTCTCCAGGGTAACAATCAGCGGCTACTGTGGTTGCAGCTCCCTCATCGTCCGCCCAAGTGATGATGATGTGTGCGTCTGTTTCAACTTCAAAAAGCGGCATGGTTGTTATTCCTGCGATGTAATTTCAGTGTTCAATGAATGGATCAATGGCAACCATGTCAGTTCGTCGACTGATGTGATTTAGTACGACCGCAAGCACGTCTCTCGATATGGCTTCGAGGTCAGAGGTCCATTTTGACACCGGACTGAAAAATATTCCAGTATCGGCAACTAAATAAAAATTGTTGAATGTGGGAATAAACGCAATCGCATTCCCAGAGAGGTGTTTTTAGGCCGTGGAATCTGCTTTTTGGAGGGATCCACTGTGGATGATCTCAATTTGATTTTTTGTTTTAATTCTCAATCCTCCATCCGGAGTGATTCCCTGGCAGATTCCTTCCAGCGTCGCCCCTGATGGAGAGGTGACGAAAACCGCTTGTTCCCGCCACAATAGGACTTGGTTGAATCGATCGACTATTTCAAGTGGAGCTTCATTGACGATTGAGATTTGTTTTTCTAGTTCGATGAGGATTGCGACGAGCGTGTCTGAGAGAGAGTTGGCGCGTCCAGATACTTGAGCAAGACTAGTGGCTGTCGTTGTTTCGGGGGATTCCCGCTGGTCGTCCATGTCCTGCAACGTTGGCAGGTTGGCATTGTTGATATTTGCACCGATCCCAATAACTGAAAATTGGTTCCGATCAGTGGAAACCGATTCGACCAAAATGCCCGCTATTTTTCTTTGGTTTAACATCACGTCATTAGGCCATTTGATCTCAAAGTTTAAAGTCGGATTGATCGACTTCAAAGCGTCAGAGACCGCCAGTGCGGAGGCCAGTGAGATCAAACCTGACGGTGTTGAGGGGCGGCTTCCTGTTTCATCTTTTTCAAGGGAAGTGACATACGAGAACGTTAAACTTCCAGTGCCGGACCACCATTTTCGACTGCGCTGGCCACGTCCCCTCGTTTGGGACTCTGCAATAATTACCGCTGGTGAATTGAGATTCGACTGACGTATCAGCTCAATTGCTCGGTCGTTGGTAGAGTCGATTTGAGAATGAACTTCGATGTGTGCGCCAGGAACCCCGTTGCGAATTTTTTCTTCATCGAAGGTGGTCATGCTACCCAAGGGCGAAATCAAATGAGTTTGACAATCTGCGGTTTTCGATAAGATACCTAAGCTTACTTTGGTAGTAGCTTTTTTGTGCTCCCCGGAGCATACGAGCTGTTGCCAGATAGGATCGAGGGTGGAAGGTCAACTTCGTTACTCGTGTTTCGAACTGCTGATTTACTTTCGAAGCTGTCGATGGATGGTGGGATTTGCTGCGCTTTAGGGAGTTTAAATGCTTGAGGCGGAGACGATTTGCCATTGGATCCCAGTGATTTGTCGAGGGTGTTGGGGGGAAGTGTTAAACCCTGCGATTTCTGCTGAACTGGTTTTTGGGCAAATGAATCAAAGTCAGTGGAGGGATAGTTTAAATTGGGCGTCAATTTTGGACTGTCCGGCTTCACGAACGATTGGCTCGGGTTTTTAGTTCCTAGATTCGTGGACGAGTCTTGAGATAGTTTTTGTTGATTTGGATTGCGAATGAGGTTTTTGTTTTGGAGAGCTCTCAATTGTTCCTGGGCTATGAGTAACTCAGATTTTTTTTGAGTTGCCGGGGGTGAACTAGATTCTATCCCAGGTTGCGTAGTTTTGCTTTTGCCGCCGTTAAATTGAAAGGCAGGGTTCTGGCTGAGTGAGCCTCCAAAGGGAAGCATGTTTTGATTTGCTACTGGTGCTTTGGGTGTGGGAGCCTTAAATCCAGGGTTCGGCTGTAGTCTGTTTTTGGATGAGTTTTGACTCGAAGCAAAGTCGTTATTGTTTTTAAATTGCCCCGCGAACCCGTCGGTCTTAACTTGGGGTAAATCTCTGCCAGCGAAGCTGTCCGGTGATTCGTTCGGACTGGTTGGTCTAGCGTTTGATGAACCAGGCAGTTGATAGGGCTTGCGGATTGGGTTGGCGGTGTTTTCTGAGACCTCAGTGACTTCTCGGCGCAAATCATTGATGTTACCCATCGGTTGTCCTAATCCCGCGGGTGGCGATTTCAGATCCATCACGATGTCCTCTTGCGTTGGGTCGAGGGGACTGGGCGAAAAATGGCGTGCCGGTGGCGGTGGTGTTTTCGATTCTTCACTGGCGCTAAGTTTATCTTCAGTTTCCCAGAACTTGAAGTTTCTTGATTGAGGTTGGGTCAAAGACGTCTTGTTGGAAGGGAATCCAAGTTTGCAGCCTGTTGAAATTGACAACGTGCCAGCAATGATGCAGCACATCAGCAAATTAGATTTTGTAGTTTGAAAGGGATTCATATCACTCAACTCAAAATTACTCGTTCAGAAACTTGCAAAACGGGTTTTTGCGTGGCGAATCTTAGAGAGGGTGACAATTTCCGTCAATGTCGACGCAGTTCGAATGGCGGGAAGCGTCGCAGGTGATTTAAGCTCGGGAAAATTCAGCACGAGTGACGGCCGTTGGTTGCTAGCATGAAAAAAGGGCCGTGCAATTGCAGGCCCTTTTCACTTAATTAATGGCACTCAAATGCCTGGCTGAACCGTGAGGTTACTTTGCAGCCGCGTATCTTGCTGCGACAGCGTTCCAATTGATGACGTTAAAAAACGCACCAA
>JAAEMV010000455.1 GCA_024225195.1 Planctomycetaceae bacterium
ATCTATGTACGGAGCGACGGAGGAGCTATTCTTCGTGAATTGGGATCTCGGCGGCCCCTACTGGAAGAACGATGAGGTGTTGAGCAAATATCAAAAGTTCTCACCCCATCGGTTTGTGAAAGAGTGGACGACGCCTTTATTGGTGATCCATGGTCAAAAAGATTTCCGGGTTCCTGTTACTCAAGGAATGGAAGCGTTTACCGCTGCTCAGGTCCAGGATGTTCCCTCGCGGTTTCTTTACTTCCCCGAAGAAGGCCACTGGGTGATGCGACCTCAAAATGGAGTATTGTGGCATCGAATTTTCTTCGACTGGCTCAACCGCTACTGCAAAGATGGCAAATAGAAATTGCATGAGAAGGTCACGGTCAATTTGAACCGGCCGTGGCCTTTTTTCGGTTACGTTTCCTATTAAATGTGTCGCTAAAAATGAGATTGAACTCCACGAGTGCTCAACTTCTGTTGTTGAAATGTGTGGGCGATCAAATTTGGGACGAACAGACTTGCATTGATCAAGGAATTCCACAAATCTGGTTCGATGAGTTGGTAGAAAATTACGAATCAGGTTTCGATAATGACCGAAATACAATTTATGTAAATGAACATGTGGTGAATCAGTACCGTGGCGTTTCAGATTTACACATTGCGTTAAAACTAGCTGAATTCCTCGGCATCGATTGGAAAATGGCGACCAGCACCGCGCTAGGACGGCGGGCACAGGTCGAGGCAATTAAAGCCGAACTCGATGAGTTGTAAAAATTGTCCTGAGCCCAATTCAATTTAATGATGAAAGTTCAGTGCAGGTTTATCACAATTAAATACCTGAAATTTGAATGTGTCTACAAATACAAATATTAAGTGGAGTTAAAAAATGAATTCTCAAACCGATTCAAAAGTGTGCCGCTGGGGAATCATGAGCACTGCTACCATCGGGCAAAAAAACTGGCAGGCAATTCGATTGTCTGGGAACGGTACGGTAGCAGCGGTAGCCAGCCGAAACTTGTCCAGTAGCGAAAATTTTATAAATCAACTTCAGGCATCTGTCCCTTTTGAAGCCGCCCCACTAGCTGTCGAGGGATATCAAGCACTTCTTGATTCGCCTGAAATTGACGCCGTCTATATTCCACTGCCGACAGGCATGAGGCGTGAGTGGGTAATTAAAGCAGCAGAAGCCGGAAAGCACGTTTTGTGCGAGAAGCCTTGTGCATCGAGTTATGCCGATCTTCAGGAAATGGTTGCGGCCTGTAGAAAGAATAACGTCCAGTTCATGGATGGCATTATGTACATGCACGGCGAACGACTCAACTCAATTAGGAATGCGATTGACACTAAAATTGGGAAGATCAAACGAATTGCGACACAATTTAGTTTCTTCGGCGATCAAGAATTTGACGAAGGAAATATCCGTACCAACAGTGAACTTGAGCCATTTGGTTGCCTGGGTGACTTGGGTTGGTACACAATTCGATTCGCACTTTGGGCCATGAACTATCAATTGCCGAAACAGGTTTACGGCCGCATGATTTCTGCTTACAAGCGTGAGGACAGTCCCAGTTCTGTGCCGATGGAAATTGAATGCGGTATGCAATTTGAGGATGGTGTGACTTCTTCGTTCTACAATAGTTTTCTCACCGGGCATCAACAGTGGGCTCATGTTTCCGGTACCGAAGGTTCTGTTTATGTGCCAGATTTCGTGCTGCCTTTTGAAGGTACGGAAGCAAAGCATTCGATTTATAAACCAGAATTCACCGTTAATGATTGCGATTTTGCGATGGCTGAAAATCGGGAAGACGTAATCGTAGAGGAAGCTGGTAATAGCTCTGCGAACTCTCAAGAGGCTAACCTCTTCAGAAATTTTGCTGAGATAGCCATCTCAGGTCAGACGGACGATCACTGGGGTGAGGCTGCACTGATGACTCAGCGTGTTATGGACGCCTGCAAAAAGTCGGCTGAAAACGGCGGAGTTGCTATCGATCTTTGCTAGCTTGGTGCGTAACGGTGCGGTTGCCTCCCTTCGGTCTCGTTTTAATCACCAGATGCTAGGGCGTTGCTTGTCTATGTTGTGAAATCACCTGTTCGATTTTGTTTAGAGAATTTTGTTTAATTTGAGCGTCACTTAGAAACCGATTCTTACCAAAAGTTACCTTTGGTCGGCTTTGGGCACCTTGGGATAGCCTGTTTGGTTTTCGAACTCGAAACATTGTTTCGCTGAAACAGGTTTATAAGTGCCCTCGAAAGGCAAATATGAATCGAATCGGTTTCATCGCGCTTATTATCACGCAGTTCGTTTTGGCCCTACCGTCTTTGTCGATGGGGCAGGGGACAGTGTGCCCCGTGCCTTGCTCTCTGGAGCCCGGCGACTGGTCAGAGCAGGAACAGTCAGCGACCGTTCGGAATGCGACAGATGAGTTAAGTAGTTCCCTGGAACCGAGCGAGAGTCTCGAGGTTCGAAAATCTATTAAGCCCGTCGGAACCGGCACGGGTTTGTGGGATTGGTCGGATGCTGGCCCCCATCATGATTCCATCGTTGAAATTTCCTCGGAGGCAGGAGCGGGCACAGGAGTGTTGATTTCGGCGGATCGAACGAGAGTCTTTAAGAAGGGTCATATTGGCCATGTATTGACGGCTTGGCACGTCATCAAGAATGATATCGTGAACGGCAAACTGAAGGTTCGGTACCGCAACCGTACCGAAACTCGTGATTGTACGGTAATCCGGCATAGTGAGGAAAAGGATATTGCGATCGTTCGTGTATGGGTTCCTCAAGGCATTCAAGAGGCTCGATTGGCGAGTGCTCCGATTAAACGTGGGGATCGACTGGAGCTTGTGGGTCTTGGCGGAGGAACGAACCTGACAAACTGCGTCAGAGCATTTAAGTCGTCGGCCTCGCCTCCTTCGAGTGGCGATAAAATTTTCGCTGATGTACCACTTTTGCCGGGCGATTCTGGCGGCCCCATTTTTAATTCAAGCCAAGAGGTTGTCGGTGTTATCTCTGGCGGTTGGTTCTGGTGGGACAGTGGTGTGACGTCTCCCGATGGCGCTATGATGCGAACGACGTGGCCAGCCAGAGCAAGTAATGTTGCCCCCATCCGGCGAATGCTCGAAGGGTTGAAAAAGTCAACAAATATCGCCGATGCCGCTTCGACATTAACACGCTAAAGTTGCAAACTTTCGCCGCGAAAAATTGCACCAAGCTCAAAATTGACCTTGGATCTGTTATCCTACTGAATTACTGTTTCATATGAACAAGGTAGTTTGGTTAGGGAGTGCGGTTATGAATCCGATGCAGGAAGTTGAAGTCTTACGTGCTGCTTGTTGTGTAGCAGGGATTGATGGCGAGGTCACCGAGAATGAATTGGTGATGATTAATCAATTGGCCGCGAAGGCCGGTGTCGGGAGAGCGTCTCTCGAGGCAATGATCGCTCGCGGCAAAGCGGATCCAGAGTTTTATAAAGAACAATTTCGAGTTCTAAAAGACAGACCACGTAAATCGATGGTTTCTATTTTAAAAGTCGCGACAGCTGATAAATCACTCTCGGCCGATGAAATCGACGTGATGCGAAAGTTTGCGGATAAACTAGGGATCTCCTCAGAGTCCTTCGATGCCGTTATTGAAAAGGTTTCCAAACGCTCTGATTAATTCTGCGAGACCCACCGCGTTGGCTCTAGTAGATCGAGTGAGAAAGGTCAGAGTCGACTCGACTTAGTTTTCCGTAGGTATCCACCAATTATGTATCTTCAAGGAATTGGGTTATCTCCATCCACGCTGATTAGTCTGGTCGCTGAATGAAGGTCGTGTTCGCGTTGTTTTTTGTAGAATTCATCCGCATTGAGACCAGATCGCTCGGAAATTGCACGGTCTTTTTAAGACGGGACGACGAGGCTGAACGATTTCGTGCAGAAAATACCCCACGGCATCGCCTTTCCATTTAACGGCGATAAATTAGAATCAGACCCGTTCGGGGCAGCTTGATTCTGGCGTTTCGAAAATCGTAGCCCCCTACGTAAACCACCATGTATTGAAAGTAAATTATGAGACCGACGTTAGTAATTTGTTTTATGCTATTCCTGTTAAACACCGTGGTCGCGCAGAATGACGACGGTACGCTTGATACATCGGCGTTTGATAAAGACGTCCGGATTCAGGATGATCTTTTTAATCACGTCAACGGCTCATGGCTGAAGTTCACTGAAATTCCCAGTGACAAATCAAATTACGGATCGTTCGGCAAACTGGCGGATGATTCACAAGTTCGAATTAGGCAGATCATTGAGGAAACTGCAAAGCAAGAGCACCCAGTCGGTAGCAATGCTCAAAAGATCGCCGACTTCTATCGCAGCTTTATGAATGAGGATGTTGTGAATGCGAAAGGCTATTCACCACTCAACGACGAACTTGCAAAAATACGAGGTCTGAAGACCAAAGCTGAGATTTGGAAA
>JAAEMV010000456.1 GCA_024225195.1 Planctomycetaceae bacterium
AAATGTGAAATGCTCTAGCAATCGGAGCTTTGGCTTCAATTGAGTGTTCGCTTGTGCCCCCAGTTTCATCGTGAACTCAACCTTCATATGAACTCTTCCCCTTTAGCTGTAATCGAAGCGATAGAGGCTTGCCTGTTGGTGAGATATCACGCGGTTGGATGTCGCAAGTAATTGACGCAAGAGGAAACACCAGCTCGGCTTGGGGCAAAAAACCCGGCAAAACGGATGCAAATTGCAAATCTGCCATATTTGCCGCGATCAGGATCAAATTTGAAACACATTTGAAAAGCTTTGAACTATGTTGTCCGATTTTTTGGTGGGCACATACCCGCAAACCGGCAAAAGCCGCCAGTGGGCCATTTGGCAAATCCAGTCTTTTCACCCCAAAAGCAACCCGCGCTCACCCACATTACAGGCAATGCCCGGATCGATGGTGGGCGGCAACTGGAGTTGTTTGCAATCCGTACCTGGTGCAGAGATTGGTTTTACAATACTCCAGCGGCGGCTTGGAGGCCGCTTTACCCGTTCGCCCTTATCGCTGATGGACCAAGGTTGCAACGGTAATCATCCATTGATTTACCCAAAGTGGATTTTCTTGTAGACAAAAAGTAATAATGAATTTGTGCAGTTGTACTGTGGAATATTTGATAGTAAGAAGTCGCATTGATAATTGATTTTTATGGTAGAATACTAGGAGAATGTGCAATGAAACCTGAAGTAATATTGGAGCTTGTCAGAAAAGCCTCTTTATTTGATATCTTTATCATTTCGTTCTTCTTGCTACCATTCGTTGCGAGCCAATGGATTGATATTCTCCACAAACTTGATTGGTCGAAGGCCTGGGGACTTGTGGTAATGCTAGTAGCTTACATCATTGGAATTGCAGTTATGCTTCTTGGGTCCCGTAGAGATAAACAGCGGGAAACCGCCCGCGATCAAATACTGGGATACCTGACCGACAAACAATTTACGATGATGTCGTATGAACGTATTCGAGAGAAAATTAATCAAGGTTACGACGATGCATTCTTATCAGCGCTCCCTGTGCAATTTCCGAATATTTTTCGCAAAGCCAAATTAAAAAACAGTCGAGCTGGGCTGGCACGCCTTGTGGTAGAAGATTATTCTTCCGAGGGGTAGCGAATCGGGCCTTCTGGTCATCCTAACTTGGTCACTTTATCCGCATACCCCCCATTATCCGGAATGCAACAATCCGAATTTGTCAGATAATACCAACCCGCGTTCACCCACATTATAGGCAAAACCCGGATCGATACCGGCCGGCACCTGCACCTTTTTATAACCATCACCATCGCGGATAATCTTTTCGACCGTATTAAGCGGTGGAATAACAGCACCAGCAACCGAAATTATTACAATTCACAAACAACGACGATATCGTAACCCCTTGCTCGAATTGCCCGTCATGTTGCACCTCATCTGCCTCATCACG
>JAAEMV010000457.1 GCA_024225195.1 Planctomycetaceae bacterium
AAACCCTTCGACAATTTTACTTCAACCGTTTTACTTCGATTTTCACCATCAACTCCAAAGGTAGCTTATGAAAGCATTTCTCGTAATCAATCAATCTAATTCAGCCGTAGAAATCGATTTCGATCTAGAAATCCCGACCTTCCCAATTGACATAGTACCACCATGGCTTGCGTTCTCTCGCGCGGACAATCCAAAGCACGTGGCAAGATTAATGGCCTTCGAAAATGCAGGCAAACTACCAGTCGAATTCTCTAAACCATGTCGGGAGATCTACCATGACTTCCTCCTTGATCTAGTTCGAACCGAAGGTTTCATCTGCATCAAGAGTTCACATCGGTACGGAATTCGAATCGAAGTTGGCCGTCTATTTGATCTAAGAATTGTCGCGAGTAATGTTGCAGCAAAAATTCACAATCATTTTTACCCAGATGATTCGTTTGAAGTGCAATCTGAGAAGGAACGATCAGCCAAGTCTAAAAACAGCTTATTCATTCCGATTCCATAGATCTCTGCAAACATTGAGACACAAGGGAAATCCTTGTGTCTCCTTTTCTAAAAAACCTCCAGCAAAACAGGTTTTGCAATGAGGCTCGCCCATCACAACTAATTCACAAAAGAGGAAATTTATGCCAACTACTTCTCAAAACGCATCAGGTCTAACTCTCGGCATCGATCTCGATGGAGTCATCACCGACGCTCCTGATTTTTTTTCCGCCTGGACACACAGTTGGCCTGGAAAGGTCATTATCATCACTTTTCGCTCCGATCGACAGAAAGCAATCGACGACCTCGCGAGCAGAAATATCAAGTGGAATGAACTTGTTTTAGTCGACCGTTTCGACGCGAAGGCAGAAATCATCGAGGAAAAGAATGTTGATCTATATATTGATGACCAACCCGAAATGCTAATCAACATTAAAAGCAAAACTCATGTCATGTTGTTTCGCAACGGCGGAAACTACGACTTCGATGAGAAAAAATGGATGCTTAGCGAGCAAACAGGCAAGCTTGTCTGCTAGTAAGTTTTGCTTTTAACCTTTGGAGAACTGGTCACTCATAAGAGCGACCGGCTCCTTTTTTTACTGGCAATCGTATAACACAAAACCATGCCCTAGCGGTCAGTTTCCGTGTCCGATCGATAAGGAATTTCGAAGTGCCTCAGTGACGTATTCTTTCGCAGCAATAATCGATTCTGCTGGTTCCAATCCAAGCGCTAGATTGGCT
>JAAEMV010000458.1 GCA_024225195.1 Planctomycetaceae bacterium
AATTTTTCTATCACAAGCCGGTCGGGTAAGATTGAAGTTACTGGACGTTGATCTTATTTGTCAGGAAGAGGCGACTTTCAATCAGGGCACCGACATTCGCACCGAGGTAACCAACGTGTTCTCCCAACGCTTGTTTCGCCGGCGCGGTATTGGTTTGAAACCAGCCAAGCCATTTGAAACTGAGTTTGAGCTTACGATCCCAAGCGGATCGATGCATTCATTTAAATCCCTCAACAATCGAATCTTATGGAAAATCGTAGTAACCGGTCAGGCAAAAAGCTGGCCTCGACTCGAGAGAAATTTTACCCTGTCGATTCATCCTCCAGCGCAACTGGAAACCAAGCCGAAGGTTCACTAACCGATCCAACGCTGGAGGTTGGTTTTGAAGACGATATCGACCAGTTTCTACCAGGTGATTTCCTCCGGTGCGAGTACACGGTCAACCTCCTTCCCGAGCACGAAATTCAAGCTATCGAGACCTCCGTCATCTGGATGACCGAGGGCAAAGGAGATACAGACATCGGCGTACACCATTTTGAACGCCGCCCCAAACAGGCTTTGACCCCGGACACATTTAAACAACCGCAGCGGATTAGTACTGTAATGCCAGCCAGTCCTTTGACTTATGACGGAAACATTTTAAAGATTCGCTGGTGCATCCGCGTCCGACTATTTCTACCCAACGCTCACCAAGTCACTCACGATTGCTTTTTTAGCTTGGGAGAAACCAAGTCGTTTTCTAAAATCACTGAAGAAATCCAACCTGACTCCACTGCGACCAGCGACTAACCAAGTCCAATACCTGTAGCCACGAGTCCCATCAGTATTTCTGTTCCCATGCAAATTGAGCGCAATCCGTATTCCACCTGCTTCACTGCCCCCGGGAAGCTACCTTTTATTTTCCCGGCCCCTGATCAACCGGAGCGATTGCTTGCTGAGTTTGAACGGTTAGGTTTCCAAGGGCAAATCGTGGGGCCCCATGGATGTGGTAAAACGACCCTCACCGAGAGTCTCGAGCCTTATCTGGAATCCCGATTTCCAACGATCAAACGAATTACGATTCGAACCGATGGAGATGTGTCAGGCAGAATTAAAGAAAATGGTATCAAGAATTCGCATCCATCCACGCTATTTGTGATTGATGGCATTGAAAACATGAGTTGGCTTCAGCGAAGGATTTTTATCAAATCCATCAACCGGATGGCCGGTGGCCTGCTGCTGACTACGCATCGAGCGATTCGGGGAGTCCCTGTGATCTACCAAATCGCCCCTAGCTTTCAAATTTTCAGCAGAATTGTTTCCCTGCTTTCTCCCGATCAGCCAATTGACCAACAGCTACTCAAACAAGTCTTCACCCAAAACAACGACTCAATCCGTGAATCTTTGATGTCGCTCTACACAATATGGGAAGAAGACCGGCAAAGATTCATTCCTGTTCGGGATACTCAATCGGCACAATTATAGTTATCCTATGAGGCAAGCGAGTCCAACGGCTAGGCACGTTACTGACGTGTTAAGACGGCCTTTTTATTTACGCCAACCCACTACCCCAAGCTATTGAATGTTTGAGCCAAAAAACAGCTACGAGAAACAAGATTTAATCGACTGCGGTCACGGATCACTTTTCGGACCCGGAAACGCACAACTGCCAGTCAGTCAAATGCTGATGCTCGACAGAATCAACAACATTTCGGCTACCGGCGGCGTTGCTGACAAAGGACAAATCACGGCTGAATTAGACATTAATCCAGACCTCTGGTTCTTCCAGTGTCACTTCCCCGGTGACCCCGTCATGCCCGGCTGTCTTGGCCTCGATGCACTCTGGCAACTCGTCGGTTTCTTCCTCGGCTGGAAAGGGAATCCCGGCAAGGGGCGGGCTCTTGGATGCGGACAAGTTAAATTCACGGGGCAAGTCATGCCCGACGCTAAATTAGTAACCTATCAAATCGATATCAAACGACTGATCGAACGAAAGCTCATCATGGCGATCGCCGACGGAACTGTCGCCGTCGATGGAAAAGTGATTTACACAGCCGACGATATTAAAGTTGGTCTCTTTACGCCGGCACAAATGAGCGCTCAGTAACCCTTGGTCCAATAGGCGTTCCCTGCCAATTTGATCGAAGCACTTTGATAGAAGCTCTTTGATCGATTTGCAGCAACCGAAATGGTGATGATTGCCCAACCTGCAGGGTGCGTCGCTTCTGAAACGTGCCCCGCAAAAGGGTGGCATGCGACGCTAATGCTCGTCAACACTGGCTGCCTCTCAGCAATCGCCGCTGCCTTTCCGCGCATTGGCTTCGGGTGACTTTCAGGAGCGCTTTCCAACGAATATAATTCGTGGGTTGGACGCGTTAACTAGACCAAGAGGTACTCTGATGTTTCGTCAATTGAACACCTTCTTCGCAGTCTTTCTTTGGGCAGCACTATCTTTCGTTCCACTCACCAATGGAAATGAGTTAAACGTCCTATTTCTAGGAGACAATGGACATCACCAACCCCGCCAAAGATACGAAATGCTTAGGCCCGCAATGCAGGCCGTTGGCATTAAGCTGACCTACACGGATGATCTTAACGAATTATCGTTTGAGAACTTATCAAAATACGACACTGTTTTGCTCTATGCAAACATCGACAACATCTCGAAGCCGCACGAAAAATCGCTTCTCGATTTCGTTTCTAAAGGTGGTGGCTTTGTTCCAGTCCATTGTGCGACGTTCTGCTTTCGAAACTCCCCCGAACTCATCGCCCTGATGGGAGCTCAGTTTCAAAGACATGGAACCGGCACCTTCCGAACTGAAATCGAAAAAACCAAACACCCATTGATGGAAGGATTTGGAGGTTTCGAAAGCTGGGATGAAACTTATGTCCATCACTTGCACAACGACGAAAATAGAACCGTCCTGTCATACCGAGTTGACCGAGAGGGACGCGAACCGTGGACCTGGGTTAAAACCTATGGTCAAGGCAGAGTCTTCTATACCGCTTGGGGGCACGACTATCGCACTTGGCGAAATCCTGGATTTCACAATCTCATCGAACGAGGTATCCGCTGGAGCTGTCAAGACGATGTCAACCAAGTCGATGACTACCTGCAAGAGAAACCATTCCCTACCCCAGAAATGAATCCGCCTCGCACGGACGTAGCCCCATTTCAATACCTCGAAGTCGGAAACAAAATCCCCAACTACACGCCCGGAGAAAACTGGGGAACTCAGGGACAAGCCAAATCAAAGATGCAGAAGCCTCTCGCCCCCGACGAGTCGCTCAAACATATTGTAGTTCCCAAGGGATTTCACGTTGAACTATTCGCATCCGAACCTGACATCGGCGGGAAGCCAATCTGCATGAACTGGGATGCCCGTGGCCGGCTTTGGATCGCCGAAACTCAGGACTACCCGAATGAGCTCCAGCCAAAAGGCAAAGGGCGAGACCGAATTAGAATCCTTGAAGATTCCGATGGAGACGGTCGAGCAGATCGATTTACGGTATTCGCAGAAGGTCTTAGCATCCCAACGGCCATGGCCTTCTCAAACGGAGGCCTAATTGTTCAAGATGGTGCCGCGACTAAATTTCTGAAAGATACCGACGGTGATGATGTTGCTGACGAAAGTAAAGTTCTGTTTACCGGTTGGTCGCTGGGAGACACCCACGGCGGTGTCAGCAATTTCCAATATGGCCTCGACAACAACATTTGGGCAATGCAGGGTTACAATAGTTCGGAGCCAGTAGCGACGTCCGAAAAAGGCCAACGTTTTCGACAAGGATTTTTCCGCTTTAGTCCCGACGGGCGGGAATTAGAATTTCTTCGTTCCACCAACAATAACACGTGGGGGCTTGGGATTAGCGAAGAGGGAATCATTTTCGGTTCGACCGCCAATGGGAACCCCAGCGTCTACATGCCAATTCCCAATCGTTACTACGAAAAAGTTCGAGGATGGACTCCTTCACTAGTACTTGGCTCAATCGCTGACACGCACAAATTTGCCCCAATCACCAAAAACATTCGACAAGTCGACTGGCACGGTGGTTACACCGCGGCAGCAGGGCATGCACTTTACACAGCCCGGGAATACCCTCAGGAGTATTGGAACCGCGCAGCCTTCGTGAATGGTCCTACCGGCCATCTGGTCGGTACATTTGTGCTTAAACCAGATGGAACCGATTTTACTTCAACGAGTCCTTTTAATCTTTTTGCCAGCGACGATGAATGGACCGCCCCCATCATGGCCGAGGTCGGCCCCGACGGTAACGTCTGGGTAATCGACTGGTACAACTACATCGTGCAACACAACCCAACGCCACGTGGATTCGAAACGGGAAAAGGGAATGCCTATAAGTCAGACCTGCGAGATAAAAAACACGGGCGGATTTATCGCGTCGTCTACGGAGATAAACCGCCCGCCCCAACGTTAAACCTTGATAACGCTACGCCAGAGCAGCTTGTAAACGCATTGACGAACCCGACCATGCTGGTGAGAAAGCACGCTCAACGCCTGCTGGTCGAACGCAAGCAAACGGACATAGTCGATTCGTTAATTCAACTCGTCCGCGATCAGTCAGTGGATGAAATTGGACTGAATGTCGGCGCGATCCATGGACTCTGGACTCTCGACGGACTCGGGCAATTCACCGGAAAAAATCCCGCTGTAGAAACTGCACTTGCTCGCGCCTTAAGCCATCCATCTCGAGGCGTTCGTCGAAATGCGATTCAGGTTTTGCCGAAAACGGCGAAATCGACCCGTCAACTCTTGACGCTTAATTTATTAAATGATCCCGACGCTCAAGTCCGTCTTGCCGCCTTGCTTAACCTCTGTGATCTGCCACCTGTCCAGGAAACTGGCCCTGCTTTAGTTGACATGTGGAAGCAACAGAGCAGATATCAGGATCGCTGGATCAAGGATGCTTTTACTGCTGCCGCCGCTGCTAATGATTCTACATTTTTACAGTCCGTTGCAAGGTTCGACGCCGCCGATCCCGACCTACTAAAAACGGTCGGGGTTGTGACCGAACACTACGCTCGAGCGGGGGATGCACAAGAATTACCTCAATTGACAACCCAGCTCAAAAACGCTGAACCAAATCTTTTAAACGCCGTCGTTGATGGTCTGAGCCGAGGTTGGCCTCTGGACAAGCCACCAACTTTGAGCGAATCACTGGAGAGCAATCTAAAAATATTGGTCGAGAAATTACCCGCGAACGACCGAGGCGCACTTGTCAAACTTGCCCAAAGCTGGGGCAGCATTGAGTTTGCTGACTACGCTGCAAAGGTCTCCAAAGATCTATTGGCACGAGTTGATAATTCTCAGCTTAGCCTCGAACAGCGGATAACCGCTGCCCGTGAAGCAATTTCATTCCGCCCCACAGATAATGAGACCGTCAGCGAACTTTTGCGCCGCGTCAATTCACAGGTGGAACCGGCACTCGGAGTCGGCCTGGTAGAGGCCCTTGCTTTGAGCCAATCAAAACAGGTAGGTCTCGAACTCACTTCTAAAATCCGTGGCCTGACGCCGCAGATTCGCAGGGCTGCGATTGCCGTGCTATTGAGGCGACCCGAATCGACTGATTCTCTATTAGCATTAATGGAAGACGGCAGTCTCCTGCTTTCAGAGCTCTCACTCGAACAAAAACAGACGCTTAACAATCACCCCATTCCTAGAACCCGCGCCCGAGCGAAAGCGATTCTTGAACGGGGCGGAGCACTTCCTAACACCGACCGGCAAAAGGTATTACTTGACTTAATGCCTGTCACGAAGATGACAGGAGACGCAATCGCAGGGAAAACAATTTTCAAAGAACAGTGCGCTAACTGTCATAAGCACAACGGAACGGGCGCGGAAATCGGACCCGACCTAACGGGAATGGCCGTCCACCCCAAACAGGAATTGCTAACCCACATAATCGACCCTAGCCGTGATGTTGAAGGGAATTACCG
>JAAEMV010000459.1 GCA_024225195.1 Planctomycetaceae bacterium
GAAAAGCATCTCGGAAGCGAAATTGGAAAAGAAAACGCCAGTCCGCATTGGGACTCGCCGGGAGTTATTTGTCGACGATTATTTGATTGAAAATAAGCGTGACGTTCGTTTTGAATTGCACCATCCGCAGTCAACTGAATCGGTTTTGACCTTCGATCGCCCGTGGGAGGGGCCGTTTTGTGGATATGTAACGGTCTTCAAAGATGACCAAAAATATCGAATGTACTATCGGGGGCTTCCCAATGCAGGTGGCGATTGTAGTGATCAAGAAGTGACCTGTTATGCCGAAAGTGAAAATGGAATTGACTGGGTTAAACCCGAGCTTGGTTTGTTTGAGCATTCAGGAAGCAAGGCAAATAATATCGTGCTTCAGGGGGAGACGCCGGCTTCTCATAATTTCAGTCCGTTCTTTGACAAAAATCCCGCCGCTGAATCGGAATCTCGTTACAAGGCACTCGGGGGAAGTGCCGATGGCTTGATCCCGTTTGCATCACCTGATGGAATTCATTGGAGTCGATTAAGTGAAAAGCCCGTTTTTACTGAAGGGATATTTGATTCTCAAAATGTTCCATTTTGGTCAGAATCTGAAAACCAATACGTTTGCTATTTTCGAACGTGGACCAAAACAAATTACGGAGGATTCCGCACGATTAGTCGAACGACTTCTGATGATTTTATAAATTGGTCAACTCCGCTGGAGATGGAATTTGGCGAAGCACCGATGGAGCATCTTTATACGAATCAAACGCACCCCTATTTTCGCGCACCACATCAATACATAGGAATTGCTGCGAGGTTCATGCCGGGCCGACAGGTGCTTAGCGTTGCGGAGGCTAAGCGGGTAGGCGTGGATGCCAGATATTGCGGTGACATTTCAGATACGGTTTTATTGACCTCGCGGGGTGGCAATCACTACCAGCGCACCTTTTTGGAGTCGTTGGTAAGACCTGGAATTGGTTTGGAAAACTGGGTGTCGCGAACAAATTATTCAGCGCTCGGTATCGTTCCAACGGGTGAAAGCGAGATGTCGATTTATGTTCAAAAGAACTACGGTCAATCGACCGCACATCTTCAGCGATACAAAATCAGGACCGATGGCTTTGCTTCGATAGCCTCTGAGTATCGCGGCGGCGAGTTTTTAACGCGCCCACTGACGTTTCCAAAATTGACGGAAAAAGAATTACGGGAGCATAGAATTAAGTTTGCGGAATTGTCACGGCCCGTTATCAAGGTAGCCAGTGGTAAATTAATGTTCGGCAGGCAGGCGATCCAATTCCGCATGCCAACATCCATTAGATTGCCAGGCACACAATCACTGGGAAATGCGGTGACCCTAGCCGTTCACCTTCGAAATGTTCCAGCGGGGCATCGACGTCTGTTTTCGTCCTACGATGGCGGAGCGCCCGGGAGCGATGAGTTGATTTTTGATATTAATTCTGGAGCTAATTCGGATGAACAAGGTTCGATTCGTTTTTTTGGTGGTGGTGTCAGTTGCGGTGCGTCTATTGCCGAGACCGGTGTCTGGAGCTTAGAGTCGGGAGACATTAAAAGGCATCACGTTGCGGTCACGTGGCTCGATGGACTGGTAAAAATTTACTTTGACGGAAAGCTAGTAGGGCAGGGTGGGGAAGCGGGCAAGGGTAGCATCGAACTCGCACATGGAGATCTGCTGTTTGGTGAAGACTATCCGCCGACGAGTCGTGAGAATGAACCGTTTTTGGGTCTTGCCGATGATATCTTCGTAGCGAGGCGAGTGCTTTCTGGGCGGGAAATCGCACGGCTTGCCAACTGTGGCTCAGCGACCTTGACTTGCGAAGGCCTGCATTCAAATGAGTTATTGCTGACGATGGAATCGAATCTTGAGAAGCGATTAGTCAACCAAGGTAATGGTTCTTCCCTGACTTTGCCTGTCATTAAACACGAAGCGAGTCGTGAGTTGACTTTGAACATGTCGACCAGTGCTGCTGGATCGGTTCAGGTCGAAATTCAGGATCAAAGTGGCAATCCAATCCCCGGTTTTACTTTAGCTGAATCAGATGTTTTGATTGGCGATAGTCTCGAAATGGTTGCGTCTTGGCAGGGCAAGGCAGACTTAAGTCCGTTGGTTGAACAGCCTGTTCGATTTCGATTTGTAATGAAGGACGCGAATCTATTTTCACTTAAGATTCGCTGAGCCAAGTCAGTTTCCAGACGATGGAATAATCTAGAGGCGGAATCAAGTTGTTACCGCAATCGGTTTTTTCTTTTTCTTCGACCGCCAAATGTAGCCATCTACCATGAAGTGGTGAATGTTGATGGTTGCCGCGGTCATCAGAATGGCGGATTCTAAACTAAAACCAAATGCATAATAAATCCATGGCCAGCCTATAAAGAGGAACATGCCAAGTAGCATGCTCATGGCATAGAACGACATTACATGAAACAATTTCCCTTTGTCATTTTGAGGACGTTTCATCATGTCATTCGTGTGGACGATCACAACGATCACAATGTATTGGAGGGAATGAAAAATTGAGGCCCAAAACCACGCGTCCTCGTAGGAAAGTGTTACCCACCAGAGGCCGTTCATTGCCAAGAGAAGCCAGCAGATCAAGGGGAGCGTTTTCCCTTTGTCTTGAAATCGAAAGAAACAGATGATGGGAAGTGTGAAGATCAAAACTGCTAAAACAATAGCCGCAATTTCAATGTAGTCATTCAGGACGGGGTACAAAGAGAGGTTGATAAACCAATTGATGCCACCCTTTTTAGCCTGCAGGACCGCTCGAATAAACGGCAGCATACAGATCATCCAGAACATTCGTTTTTCTGATGTGTCTAAAAATACTCCCGTGCGATAGCAATACATTAGAGCCAGGCCGTAGGCTTGCGCTGCGTAGTGATACGGTGACCATGTGATATATAACGCCCAAAGTTGGTCGCCAAGAAGTTTCGGGTATGCCACGCAAAGAGTGGTAATGATGATGGCAACTAGCGGAAGCCAGATGGTCGCCCAGGTGCGAGATGGGATTTCTCCAGGCTTCGTATACAGTCGAACTGTCGATGCAGCAAAATGTGCATAATTGAAGAACAGAAAGACAATGACTTTTGTCTTAAAATCTTGAGGCGTAATCGAGGGTTGAATCAGCACCCAAATCACGAATGGAATACTGATTGCTGCGCCGATTAGCGAGTAATCCAAAATTGGATTCATGTAGCAGCGACCAATGAGAGCAGACCAATCTCGGGGCGCGCTTGTCGGAGAGATTTGAGTTGCCATCGAATCTGCCTTAATTTCTTGATGACTTCGTGAGGAAGGAATCGTGAGGAAAACATAAATCCAGTTCGGGGGCGAAATATTAGAGAATTTCATTTCGTCCGTAAACTCGGTTTTTAGCCGATATATCAACGGTTTTTACAACCGATTAAGACATGTTTTCTGTTCGCGTGTAGATTTGAACCCAGGAGTGGTTTCATGCAGCCCTGCGGGCATTGGTATTCAATTGTTTGTCTAGAGCTAGAGCAGAGTAATTTTGAGGGAAAGAATTCGCTCTCGACGTCAGTAGCGTTACACTAAACAGCTCGGCATTATGTCGGGATTGCCCAAGTTTGGATCGCCCGAATTTCAAGTTCTAATAGATGAAAAATTTAGGTTAGTCATGATCGCAGCCAAAACATTAACCATCGGTTTACTTGTTGGTTTAGCATGGTTTGAATCGACAGCCGTCGCTCAAGTAAAGCCGCCAGTTAATTTTGAACCAGAGACAATCGACTCACAGGTCATCATTGGTTACGGGACGGCGATAGGTGATGTCGATGGAGACGGACGGCAAGATATTTTATTGGCTGATAAAAAGCAGTTTGTGTGGTATCGCAATCCGGACTGGAAGCGATTTGTCCTCGCAGAGAATTTGACAGAAAAGGACAATGTCTGTATTGCGGCGAGAGATATTGATGGCGATGGAAAAGTCGAGATAGCCGTCGGCGGTCAGTGGAGTCCTGGTGATACCGAAAAATCGGGGGCGGTTTTTTATCTCAAACCGGGGCCAGATCGTAAAGCACATTGGACGCCAATACGTCTCCCTCATGAACCGGTTGTTCATCGCATGCGGTGGTTAAAGTTGCCCAATAATAAATTTGGTTTGGTCGTTGCGCCATTGCATGGCCGGGGAAATAAAAAGGGAAAGGGTGCGGGGGTCCGGCTTTTAGTTTATCAAATGGTGAATGGGCCGGAGCAACCATGGGAAATAACAGAGATCGATTCGGAATACCATGTGACTCATAATTTCGACATTGCAAAAACAGCGGATGAGATTGACGCCGAAGATATATTCTACCTCGGAAGAGAGGGGGCAAAGCAAATCAGTTATCGTGACGGTCAATGGCAACGAAAGAAATTAACTAGCGTTCAGGGAGGCGGCGAGATTCGTTTTGGTAAAGACGATTCGGGGGCTTCGTTTCTTGCAACTATCGAACCGTTTCACGGAACGGACTTAGTTCTCTACAAGGCAAAGAAAACGGCCGAAGATAAACAGCCATCTTATGCTCAGCGGACAGTATTAGACTCGAAACTTAACCAAGGCCATGCCGTGGCTGTAGGTGATTTTTTAGGCAACGGTGAGCGGCAGATTGTGGCTGGCTGGAGGGCACCTAACGAAAGTGGAAAATTCGGGATTAAGTTTTACTTCTCTGAATCGGGCGTTGGTTTAGGGGGGGCGTGGAGTTCGTTTTTCGTTGATGAAAACGAAATGGCTTGCGAAGACTTACGCGCCGCGGATTTAGATGGAGACGGGCGGTTGGACATCGTGGCCTCAGGACGCTCGACTCATAATCTAAAAATTTATTGGAATCGTCCGTCGAAGTAGATTGGCTGGTGACTTGGCGTGTCACCGATCTTGCAGATGACGTGATGCATCTACCGAGAACCTAGGCTGTGGTTTAAGCAAAGAATTCGATTAAAGACCGATCCAGCATTTTAAGCTCAACCAATCCTAGTAAGACCAGCAGCGCCAGCAATAGAATGATTAGAACTGCGCCGACAAAAATGCCGATCGCCAGTCCGTGTTGATAATC
>JAAEMV010000460.1 GCA_024225195.1 Planctomycetaceae bacterium
AGCCAATCGCAAGCCCCAGACCACCAGAGCCACCGGTCACCAACACTACTTTTCCTTGCCAACTTCCCATTATTTCCAATCAACTCAATCGAATCACTTTTCAAGTCGCTTCATCACCAGCCAAGATGCCCGTTACTTTTACACGAATAACGATGGGCGTTCGCCCCCATTGCACGCTAGCAAATCAATCGAATCAGCTCCATTTCCAGGGCCAATTTAACTAAATCACTAGTTTTTCATCTATCTCGCTAACTTCTCTCAAGACTGCCTCTCGTCTTGCCGATGCCGATTGTATCAGGTGGGGGGTCTAGGGAAAGTTTAACGCCTGAATATGCTCTCAAACTAATTCGGAACAATCGGTAAAGCCATGAGTCCAAAAGATACCCTCAAATCAGCCCTTCGCTTCACCCTACTGCTCTTTCTTGGGCTAACCACTTTTTCATCTGTTGGTTGCGTCATGTCTCAGGGCGGCTCAGTGGCAGCTCCCGAAGCACAGATACCAGTCGAAAATGCGGAGCCGACTAACGCAGAAAGGTATCGAGTCGAGATGAGCGGTGGTTTCAGCGCCGGCGAAATCTACGAAGGCGAAATTGACGGCTCACTATTTGTTCAAGACGCACTTGAGCGTTCAGGCGCATGTGATCGGTACAAAGCGATGGACATCACTGTTTATCGGGTTGTGAAAGAGTCTGGAAAAGGTCTCAAACTGCCCGTTAAATACGAATCGGATGGAAAATCGGTAATGCAAAACCAAAACTATGCTTTGCATCCCAATGACCGCATCGTTGTCACCAATCGGTCGAAAAACGTGATCGACAAGTTTATCGATTCGCTCAACCCACTCGACTAGGCACACGCGTTTGGCCTGTCCCGAGTACATCTCCCTTTCAAGGAGTCGAGTTTCCATTCGGTCGAGTTTCGATTCGAAAATCTGGCTGACCTATTTAGCTGATTGCCTAAGCTCAAATTCGAGAGATTACATTCACTCAGAAATTTGAAAATTCCCAGCGAAATGCTCGACTAACCGTTACACTAAGCAACTGAGTTGGTCAGACGATCGCTGGCAAACCGACTGGTTTGCGAGAGGAAAGTCCGGGCTCCACAGGACAGGAT
>JAAEMV010000461.1 GCA_024225195.1 Planctomycetaceae bacterium
AACGGATCTTTCAGCGGAAAGGATCGCAGGACTCTGCGGATTCGAGCACCCCGAATACCTCCACGTTGTCTTCAAGCGGTTGACTGGAAGCACAATTGGCGAGTTTCGACGGCAAGCAAAGCCTTGATTCAAACCAACCCTGAATGACAATATAGTTCAGGATTCTGACGCACCATCTCATTGTGCCAATTCCATTTCCGCGGAAAATAGACGCATGATTGGCCAAGAACCAACCTCGCCAAAGCACGTTGGAAGGATCGAGGGTAGGGCCATCAACTCATACGAATTTTAGGAAGCTTGAGAACTATTTTCAGAAGCCTTCTTGGGGAAATCATTGACCGACATAGCCGAAAAACATTCGAATCGTTGGATCGAGCGACACAATGACCTGCTGACCCAAGTCAAACAGGAATTTCGATCACAGTTCGGCCAAGCCCCTTCGATACTGGCTGCCGCTCCGGGGCGTGTCAACCTGATCGGAGAACACATCGATTACAACGATGGATTTGTTTTGCCTATGGCGATCGAACGTTACGTGGTCATCGCCGCCGCACCGCTAACGGATTCGTCAACTGCCAATCCACCCACCGCCAAAGCCTATAGCATCGACCTTCAAGATTTAACGGAGTTTTCGATTGGCTCCCGGTCCAAACCGACGGTTGACACATGGGGGCGTTATGTCGAAGGGGTCGTTGCTGGCTTTCTAGACCGTGGCGTGAATGTGCCGTCTTTCAACTCGGTAATTGCTTCCAACGTGCCCACTGGCAGTGGCCTTTCCAGTAGCGCGGCGTTGGAGATTGCTACGGCAACGATGCTGGAATCCATCACTGGTCACTGGCTACCACCCGCTGAGAAAGCGTTGCTCTGTCAGCAAGCAGAGCATCAATTTGCTGGAGTTCCCTGTGGAATCATGGACCAGTTCAGCAGTGTTTTCGGAAAACTGAATCAACTGATGCTGCTAGACTGCGTCAGCCAGTCGATTGAACCGGTTGCTTTCAAGGCAGACGAGGTCTCGATCCTGATCATCAACAGCAACGTCAAACACGAGTTGAGTGAAGGCGAATACGCTCAGAGGCGAGGGCAATGCGAACAGGCTTTGCGGCAGATCAACAAAACGAGCTGGCGTGAGGTGATGTTGGATGATCTTGAATCAGCCAAAGGATCTCTAACAAGTACCCAGTATGGATGTGCTCAACACGTCATCACCGAGATCGAACGTACCCAACAGGCGGCAGAAGCCTTTAAGGAATGTAACTGGTCTCGCGTCGGCGAACTGATGCATAAAAGCCATACGTCTCTACAAAAAGATTACAAGGTTAGTTGCGACGAGTTGGACATTCTGGTCGAACTTGCTGGCGAACTTGGAACAAGCGGAGGCGTTTACGGATCCCGGATGACCGGCGGGGGTTTCGGTGGTTGCACTGTGACTCTCGTCAAGACCGCGCAGATCGATGCCATCAAAAAGTTTATCCATCACCACTACCAAGCCAGAACAGGCATTCAGGCGACGTCATTCGCCAGTCGGCCGGCTCAAGGCGCACATCTAATTCAAGGATAGATTCATGACCCAGGAAACTTCTCTCCGATGCCGGAGTCCACTCCCTAGTTTTTATCGTGTTTGCAATCCACCACACTCACGCAAACGTCTCAGTCCCCGCTACCAACGGAAGCTCAACATGAAATTTTTCTGCTGTCTACTTATTTCTTTCAGTCTTGCCACTACAGCTTCAGCTCAAGTCGAAGATTTCGATTCGATCAAATTGTTCACGCTGAAAAATGAAAATGGCATGACCGTCAAAGTGACAAACTACGGCGCCATCATTACGTCGATTGTCGTGCCAGATCGAGACGGTAAGATGGCGGACGTCGCGTTGGGATACAATCGAGTTGAAGACTACATCAAT
>JAAEMV010000462.1 GCA_024225195.1 Planctomycetaceae bacterium
AATCGGTCGTTGAGACAGCGTCGGTCAAATCGCAAGTCCTTCAAAAAATTGAATCCGCTGTCGACGAGTCAACCGTCATTGCCTCCAACACATCGGCAATTCCAATTGAAACACTCGCAAACCATCTCCAACGACCAGAAAAATTCTGTGGAATCCATTTTTGCCATCCAGAGTTGATGTCGCTGGTCGAGGTCGTGTGCGGGCCAAATTCATCTGAACAGACAATCGCAACCGCCGTCAAATTTGTAAAATCCTTGCGGAAAATGCCAGTTGCCATGAACGACGGCGCGGGATTCGTAGTGAACCGATTGCTCGCGGCATTGATCGATCAGTCCCTTCGTATCTTTACCAACGGAACCTCGATTGAAACCATCGATCTTGCGATGCGAGAATTTGGTTTTCCCGGTGGACCGTTTGAAATCATCGATGTGATTGGCACCGACACCTGCCTCTACGCCGGGCGCACGATGTGGGAATCCGGTTCGCAATGCGTAACACTTTCCCCCATCCTTCCAAAGCTAGTAAAATCAGGTCTCCTTGGTCGTAAAACAGGAAAAGGATTCTACGCCTATCCAGACGTGCAGGGAGAACGACAATGGGACGACAGCCTGCTTTCGATAATTGAAATTTATCGCAACGACAAAGATAAAACTTCAACGCTTAACGAAAAACAAATCGTCACCCAAATCCTCTCTGCGATCGTGCTCGAGGCCACTCGAATTATCGAAGAGGAAATCGTTGAGGACTTTCGAGACATCGACCTGTGCATCATCGAGGGCTTTGGATTCCCCGCTCACCATGGAGGGATTTTATTCTGGGCTGACCAAGTTGGAATTGAGACGGTTCTGCAAACACTCGAAGACATCAACCGGGTCGACTCTTGCATTGCTCCCAACGAAGCGATTCAACTGCGAGCCAAAAACCAAACCTGTTTTTATCCAGTTTTAGCAACTCCGGAAGAGACATAGACCAAACTGAAGTACGCTCTCCTGAGTTAAGCCGGCGAACTTGCTGCGGTAAACCCGCCACGCTGTCTTCCCAAAACAATCAATAAGGCGAACCGCAATGACCAACGTTTTGAGACAAGCCACCTGGTATTTGCTCAGTATTTACCTACTTGCGGTTTACCTGACTTTCTTTTATCTGCTCAACGCCTCGGACGCCGAGCAAATCCAAAGACTCGGCGCGGCGTTTTCTGCGATCTGGCTCTCAAGCTGCTTTGTTTTTCAAAACTGTTTTCGGAATCGTTTTGAATTCAGCATTCACGCCTTACTAACTCTAGACTTTTGCTTCGAGTCACTAGTAGCTAACCACGCGGGCTATTCATTCTACTATTGTGCCGCTGGGTTTTGGCTCGTCTTCCTGACCTATCACCATCTTCCCTTGCGGCAACCAAGAGTTCGCCCGGAAGAAACGATGGCCACGGCGTAATGCTAGACAATGGAACGCCAGACAATGGAAGGCCACGCAATGGAACCCTAGTCTTGGTAGAGCTCGGGAAAGACTTCTTGAGACAAGCCCTGTCGTTTGATCAATGTTCTCAATCTCGAGAGAAAATCAAACTTGAAATTGGCAACTTGCTGTTCGGTCATCTTCAAAATTTCTGCGGCTTCTTTGTTGGCGTAACCGCGGACAACCAACAACTCAATGCACTTTAGTTTCTCCCAATCGCCTTTCGCCTGCCATTTATCAACTTGAGCCGCAATCGCTTCAGTAATTGCATCCTCTTCGATTCGCTTCCGCTCGACACTTCGAGCGATGCTGCTGGCTGGACGGGCGGTTCCTGGAAGCTGCCACTGGCCGCTTGAATCCGATCCAGAAGATAACGGGATCGCAGGCCGTCGACCCTCTCGTCGCAAGTGGTCCGTTAATTTGTAAGCGCAGATTGAAAACAAATAGGACTCTAAAGCTCGACGACCATCATAATTTGGCAGGCTGTTTAGAAATCCAACAAATGCCTCCTGAACAATGTCCTCACTTGCCGATCGGTTCGACAAACGGCTATCCACAAAAGACTGCAATCGCCCCTCGTACCGTGCAATCAGGTCCGTCCAAGCATCCGAATCGCCAGAACGAATCCTGGCAATTAAAATTCGGTCGATTTCGTTGGAACGTTTCATAAGCCTGTTGCGTTGAAAATTGGTTTCCCCGATCGTCTCCCACGCACCGTGAAAATGCAAGTCAAAGTCAAAAAATGACTCCCATTTATCTTAGATTTAACAACTGAACCAATGCACCAGAACGCAAAAGACGTAATTCTGGGATAAAAAGAGACCGCGAAAACAAACCCCTCGTGGTTTCATCTTCACAGTACAATTGAACGTCAAAAATTAAACTAAGAGTTTCGACAGTGCTATTTGGGGAAATTTTTGAGGAAATCATCTAACGAAGCACCGCCTTCACGCTCCGGCTGCTCTTCTGACGGGCTCTCTGAAAATTCAGCAGACCGAGAAGGTTCGTTTGGGTCGTCCGAACTAAATTGAAACACGGAACTGTCGGTAAGCGTTTCTCGCCCAACAAAACTGTCGGCAGTGTCAGACGGGACGTTGGTGCCGCTCGGCTCCTCAAACAAAACCGGATCTGTTGGCTGGCTTGAAACGATTTCAGCAGGTTCGGCAACTTCAGCATCCGGAAGAGAAGCGGCCAGTGGCAGCTTACTTAGTGAACCACTTCCAAGCTGATGTGCTGACGCCAATGGAATCGGCTCCACCACGTGAGGCGAATCCTCCGTGGACGTTACAGGCAAATAAACCTCGGCCGGCTCATTGAATTTGACTTCTTCGACGATCGGAATTGCAGCGGTTTCTGATTGACTAACAAAATCGGCAAGCGTTTCGTCCGCAGCAGGACTGATCGCCGCAGGCCCTAATTCATACACCGCACGAAACGTAATATTGCCCAGCGTCAACAACTGATCGGGATCGAGAGGCTGATCACGCTCAATTCGGGTATTGTTGAGATAGGTTCCGTTAAGAGACCCTAGGTCCCGGACAAAAAGCCGCCCGCTTTGCTCGTAGATTTCTGTGTGCTTTCGACTAACTAAGGCATGAGGAACCGTGAGACCAGCCTCTTTCCCCCGACCAATCACGACCGGAAGGTCCAGACTCACTTCGGTTTTCTTAGCATCACCGCCGACTACTACGAGTTTGGCTTCGAGCATATATATTCCTAAATATCCAACAATTGATGTTCAGACGCAGCAGCAGAATCATACCCTAGAAATCGTAAAACTAAGAATGATTTCCATGGCCGACCTGCTGAAAAACCACATTGGCAATCAGCACTCCATTAGAAGGTACTATTGGAGCAATACCCATCTTAAGGGATTCAAGGCAAGGATCAAATGACGAATTTCCAGATTCTTTGCCCTGAGATTACAGCACATTGCCAGCAAGCAAGAAACGTGGAACACAATTTGCCTAAAATTCACAGCTGCAACATAGCCGCCAGAAAACAACAAACTTGGAAAAATCCGAGCTTATTGCCACCTAAGGCTGGATGATCGTCAAAATAAAAGCCGAAAGTCTTGAAATAAATGGCTTTCAGGCCGTTTGATGGCGTGGGACACAGTAGCACTTGCGGCACTCATTTTCCCACGTATAATCCGAGCTTGCAGAATTTGGATCCCGCAAGGATCCGAAATCAACTGGAATGGATTAATGCGGGTGTAGCTCAGTGGCTAGAGCATCACGTTGCCAACGTGAATGTCGAGGGTTCGAATCCCTTCACCCGCTCTCTTTTCCCTCACCGCGGTGGCACGCCCCAAGACTGCCGATCGGCTGAACTGCTCTAAAAATGGCTTTGTGGTTAATTTCATGACCAAAAGGCCTATAAAAACCAATCGGATTGGCTACAATGTCGAACCCGATAGAAATCCACTTAGGCTTTCTCCAACTCTGTTGGACTCGTTGAATTCACGTCCATTGTTGAATGCTTCAGGTTCGAACGAATACACATTAAGTGCCCGGCAGCAACTGAATTTCTAATTTGAAATTCGCAAACTGCTTTGCTAACGATAAATAATTTGAATCGCTGACCGTTCCAACAACCGGAACGACAGCCAAGTCTCCTGCCAAGGAAAAGATTTGTGAATACTGAGACCATCGAAACTGAAGAAAAAGAAAAACTGGATCTTGCCGTTGAGGTCAAAGAAACAAGTGCCTGCGAACGTCACGTCACTGTTACGGTTCCACGCTCGGACATCGAAAAGTATTTCGATAAGCAGTTCGACGAACTTGTACCCCGCGCTGAAGTACCTGGCTTCCGCGTCGGCAAAGCACCTCGCCAATTGGTCGAGAAAAAGTTTCGCAAACAACTCACCGGCCAAGTGAAAGGCTCTATCCTGATGGATAGCCTTTCTCAGGTAAGCGACTCACAAGATTTTTCTGCAATCAGTGAACCGGATCTTGATTTTGAGCAGGTCGTCATTCCAGAAGAGGGTGATCTAACCTACGAATTCAATATCGAAGTTCGACCCGAGTTTGATCTTCCTGAGTGGAAAGGCCTCTCTCTTGAAAGACCTGAACGCGAATTCACAGACGAAGACATCGATACACACATCGGCAATCTCTCGCAACAGTTCTCCGATCTAGCTCCCGTCGACGAAGCCGTTCAGGCTGGCGACCATGTCGTTTGCAATATCACAAGCCGGTTCGAAGACACAGAACTCAACACCAACGAAGAACAGTTAGTTCAGGTTCGACCAACGCTCAGTCTCTCTGACGCTACGATCGAAGGCTTTGACAAGCTGATGATTGGTGCCAAGGCTGAAGACACGAAAACCGCAAATGTCGAGATCAGCGAACATGCTGAGAATGAAGATCTTCGCGGAAAAACAGTTGAAGTCGACTTCGAAGTGCTCGACGTGAAACGAGTGGAAAGCAAAAATCCTGAAGAAATCGCGACCCAACTCGGCCTTGAGTCTGTCGACAAATTGAAAGAGCTCGTTCGCTCATCAATGGAAGAACGACTTCAGTATGCACAACGCGAAACAATTCGAGATCAAATTAGCAAAGTTCTAACCGAGTCGGCTGACTGGGAATTGCCACCGGATCTCTTACGTCGCCAATCTGGCCGCGAACTCGATCGAGCTGTTATGGAAATGCGTTCGAGCGGATTCTCGGAGCAGGAACTCGTTGCTCGTGAAAACACGCTACGAAAAAACATCCTGGAGAAGACCGAAACGCTCCTCAAAGAACACTTCATTCTTGAGCGAATCGCTGAACAGGAAACGGTTGAAGACGAACCGCAAGATTACGAGATTGAAATTGCTCGAATTGCAATGCAGCAAAACGATTCACCGCGAAGAGTTCGTGCCAAACTTGAACGAGCAGGCCAGATGGACTCATTGCGAAACATGATCATCGAGCGAAAAGTCATTGATCTCATCACCGAGAGTGCCAGTTTCAAAGGCACCGACTATGAAACCAATGAAAAAGCTGATTCTTCAGCATTGACCTATTTTGCCGCTGGCCGCAAAGGAAGCATTCCAGAAGCTAAATACGATGGCGGAGACGCAGAACCTATTCCCGGCATGAAGAAGGACTAACCCTTTCGCTGCTCACGCCGGGCAGTGACAAGGCCTCCACGCCGGAGCGCTAAATTGATTAAATAACACCCAATGGATGCCAAGTGGCATCCATTGGCTCGTTATTGGGCAAAAATTGCCAGCGACAACGGTGAACCAATCTTTTCTTCGCCCCGTATTCCTGTGGGTTCGAAATCACAATTCGGTCACGTTGCGAAAGCGACCCTAAAATATTCGGTAAATGCCAAGAGTGTGTCCACCGAAACGGTATCTCACCTTGTCTCCGTTTTAGATTCTCGATAGCTTAAATACTCGGCTAAACGAAAGAACCTAAACTGAATCGGAACAAGAACTGTTTTAGGGAACTTGTTCATCAGTCCAGTTAGCCGGAACCACGCAAACCAATCATTACGCTTGTAAAGGACTTTGTCTTGAACGGCATTTCACAAACTAAAAACGGATCAGTCATGAGTAACTTCGGTTCAACCACGGGATCAGTTATGCGGGATCCACTTTCCGAAATACAAAATTCATACTCCACAGCCTCGTACCAACGCCAGCGTCAAATGACTCTCGGCGATCTGCTCCTGGAAAACCGAATCGTTTTCCTGCAGGGCGAGATCCACACGGGGAACGCCAATGAATTAGTCATGAAATTGCTTTACCTGCAAAGCGAAAACAAGAAAAAGCCAATTAACTTTTATCTTAACTCTCCCGGCGGTGACGTCATTGCCACGATGGCAATTTACGATGTGATGCAAATCATGTCCTGCCCGGTCGCAACGTTCTGCGTTGGCCAAGCGGCAAGCGGCGCTGCGGTCCTGCTCGCCGGCGGAACCAAAGGCCAACGATTCTGCCTGCCTAACTCAAGGGTCATGATTCACCAGCCTCACGGTGGCGTTGGCGGCCAGGTAAGCGACATTGAAATTCAAGCCGATGAAATCCTTCGAAACCGAACCGTGCTTAACGAAATCCTCGCCAAGCACACGGGGCAAACAGTAGAGAAAATTGCCGAAGACACCGATCGTGACTTTTTCCTTACCGCCGAACAAGCCAAAGCGTACGGCGTGGTTGACGAAATTACGATTCGCAAAGCCAGCGAAGACGAAGACGACGACGATTAATTTCAAAACAATTCAAATCCAGTCGACCATTGAATTTCATAACACGGGTCGGCTGTGCCGACCTCGCGTCGACACACACTACAGATTTTAAATTTCATTCATATTCAAACGGTCAACCGGAGTAGAAGATTATGTCATACGTTCCCTACGTGGTCGATAATTCAGGTCGCGAAGAACGGGTTTACGACATCTACAGTCGACTTTTAAGGGACCGCATCATTTTTCTCGGCCAACAAGTAACCGCTGATCTGGCGAACTCGTTGGTTGCACAAATGTTGTTCCTGCAATCAGAAGATCCAAAAAAAGATATTCACCTTTATATCAACTCCCCCGGGGGAAGCGTCACCGCTGGGCTCGCGATCTACGATACGATGCAATTCATCTCGTGTGACGTCGCAACCTATTGCCTCGGCCAAGCCGCATCGATGGGCGCAATGCTATTGACCGCTGGAACAGCCGGTAAGCGATACGCGTTGCCTAACGCAAGCATCATGATCCACCAACCTCTCGCTGGAATGCAGGGCACCGCGGAAGAAATCATGATCCACCGAAAGGAACTTCGTCGGGTCAAAGAACGGCTGAACCTCCTTCAAGTAAAACACACAGGTAAAACACTTGAAGAAATCGAAGCCAACACAGATCGTGATAACTTCATGACTGCCGAAGAAGCGCAGGAATTCAACTTGATCGACCAGGTTGTAACAAGCCTCGGCGAAACCCAGTAAAGTAAAGAATCCCATGGCACACCAGTATTCAGTCAGCGCCTCTGCAACACCGGAACAACTCGTCGACTTAACCGCCGATGGGCTTCCCACGTTGGTATCCGGACCACCCACCGAATTCGGTGGCTCCGGCAACGAATGGTCTCCCGAAGACCTGCTTGTCGCTGCAGTCGCCGACTGTTTCACGTTGTCGTTTAAAGCCATCGCCACCGCCTCACGATTTTCATGGACGGCACTGCAATGCGATGTTACCGGGACGCTTGATAAAGTTGACCGGGGGATGCAATTTACCGAGATGAAAATCCTTGCCAACCTGACAATCCCCGCCGACGCAGACGCTAGCCGGGCGGAACGTCTATTGGAAAAGGCCGAGCACGCCTGCTTCATTACTAACTCCTTGAATTTTGCAGCCACGCTCGAAATTCAAGTAACAGCGGGTTAGTCACAGTCGGAAAACGACAACCACAATTGCTTAACGTGACATAAGTCACGTTTGGTGCTAGCGGTTACCGGACAAGCAGTCTCGGATTAGGCCTGTGAATAACCGCTTGGGCACGAATTGGGATTGATGCCACTCAAAGAAATCATCTAAAGACAGTCTTTCGATTTCTCTCTTATGAGGCATTTTAGCGATGCGCCTGTTTTTCTTGGCAATAAGCTGTTCATTTTTAGCGGTTGGCTGTCGGTCTTACCCGACCAACCAAAAGGAAGTTGTTGAACTGCGCCAGGAAATTCTTGACTGGCAAGAAGACTCATATATGAATGAGTCAGAATCCGATCGCTGGAAGAATAAATTCGACGATCTGAATCAGAAATTCGCCAGGCTGAACGACGAATTAAATGAACTAAAAAAACAAAACAACGAACCGGAAAACGACGTTCCTCAGCCAGAAGAATTGCCCAATCAAAATAAAACGGGGCAAAGCGACACGACTCAACCCCGACCGGACAATGCGACGATCGGCCGAGTAGCCTATAACGCTGCAATCCCCACGCCGGCGCCGCCCGAGCCTGCACTCAAAATAAAAACAGCCGATTCCATTTCCGTATACTCGCCACCGACGACCGGAATCAATCTCGATAAAATCGACGGCGATGAGGGGGTTGAAATTTTCATCACGCCTCAAGACGACACAGGAGAGACCGTCCACTCCGATGGCGAACTTACGGTCAGCTTGATTGATCCAACAGCATCCCCCGACCGCCAAAGAATCGGACTATGGAAGTTTGTATCCGAGGAAACAAAATTATTTTTCGCGAAGGATCCATCAGGCGAAAGAGGAATCCTGTTGCACCTTCCCTGGGAACAGTCGATTCCTACCAACAGTTCGCTGGATTTACACGTACGACTCGTGACGCCCGACGGTCGCACTTTAAAAACAAAACATCAACTCACCATCACTCCGCCCGAGGCAGGATACTCAGTCGACGATTCAGAGATTCGTCGCTGGACGCGTGAAGATGCTCGCTGGCTTCCTGCTTTCGATGAATCCGAGGTCGTCGAACAGACGCGTGTAGCTTCCAAGTCAACTCCTGACGAGGTTTGGAAACCGAGCAAAAAGCAACCCGCCGTGATCGAGAAATCGAAGGCCAAAAGCTCACCTCCGGCGATTCCCTCCAAACCGGTTTGGAGCCCCATTCGAGACTAGCGAAAACCGTTTGAAAAACCGCACCAAGAACTAGCGTCGGTTCATCAATTTCCGATTGGTGCTGGTCCGGAACATATCCAGCACGGTCTCTTGAGCCGTTTTGGTTTCTCGGTCATCTACCGAAACGGCGAGCCAGCCGTCGGAAACGGAAAGTTGTGAAATTTCGAGCTGACTCGTATCAATTCGCTGAGCGATCTTTTCGGGCAATGAGGCGACAGAATATTCTTTTTTAAATAAAACTTTCATGACGGTACTGATCGCCGCTTTGTCACCAAATCGAAGTCGCTTTCCACGAATACGCGTACCGTCATCGTTTTGCTGCAGTTGAATCTTCATTCCATCTCTAACAAATCGGTAGGCGGCGGTGAGAGAAACGTTTTTCCAAACTTTTCCCTTCTCGCCAATCTTCAACGACCTCAGATTAAGGGTTACCCGTAGTTGGTCTTCCTGAAACTCAACCAGGATCGGATCGAAATAGGCAAACCCAATTTCAGCGTGCCGGTCACTTTCCGCACGCGGCTCGGTAGAATTTTCCGCACCCACGAAATCCTTGAGATGCGTTACTAATTCATCAACCGTAAATTTATTACCATTGAGGCCAATTCGGGAAATCGCATTGTTGATTGCTGACTGGTGCAACTGGAAACTCATTAAGCTGCTTGCACTGTCCAACGGCCTCGCTGTATTAGCCGCCATTTGGTCGCGCCCACCGATTCGGTATCGCACCACCATTTGGTCCTCCGTTGTCGACAGCTGCTTGGGTTCCGGCTCCAAATCCATCCCAAACAACGGCTGGAACAGCTTTGTGTAGGCCAATTCGCGAACGACCTGCAACTGTTCACCAACCTGTTCCCGCATCTGTTCCTCTACAGACGATTCCACCGTCTGCTTATACATGCGATCGGTTTCTGATGCCTCTCGTTTCAAATTGTTCTCAGCGATGTTCCGAGCTATTTTACCGAGAATAGGGTGGTTATCCCATCCAGATTCCACTCCTACCAACGACTGCTTCGCTTTCGCGCGAGCATAAGGATCTCCGACAGCTTCAATGCCTTCCTCGTTGATCATTATATTTTGGAAGACCTCGAAATTAGCCCTGCCGAGATTCGTTAACTTGAAAACCCGTGTTTTGGCCTCGGTGTCTGTCTGAACATCACCGCGAGTTTCTACATTCAATTGAATTTGCGAATCATCAGGAATCAAATTAACACGGAGTTGATTGGAGATTAGGCTCTTACCGAAAACGCGTGCGCCCTTAATTCTCTGATTTACTGGCTGTTCGATTTCCGGAAGCTTAGGAAGCAACCGATTAAGAAAACGCTCAGAAAACGCTAACCGAATATTCGCGTTTCGGTAGTGCGTTTCGATCGCCTTCGCCATCGCAATCTCATTTGGCTTTTCAGACCATAACAAATTTTGATATTGGTCGTTTAAATAATAACCGGTCAAAGAAGATGGATTGGATTC
Source organism: Planctomycetaceae bacterium (assembly GCA_024225195.1). GTDB lineage: Bacteria > Planctomycetota > Planctomycetia > Pirellulales > Pirellulaceae > Mariniblastus. The sequence continues at coordinate 10,490 of JAAEMV010000462.1, forward strand.
ATAATTTTCAATGCGACGAAGCAATTCCGTTTCATCAAATGGCAACGTCGCGATATCCTTCAACAACTGAAGCGAGTAAGGGCTGATAACGCTGCTCACATAATCAGCCTGCTCCTTATCAAGGACAGGGGAATAAATCCTCGCCAAAACTTCCCGGGCCGCAGTTCTAATTTTAGAGGATTCAGGCGATGCGTTCGCCATCGCCGACTCAAGTGACTCCAACATCAAATAATCACGCCAAACGGAATCAATGTTGCTGGCAGCTAAATCATCTAGCAACCTCTGTTGCGAAACAGAACCCATTCCAAACGAATGGGTTACCGCCTGCTGGTCGGCCTCAAGCTGCCCCTTCGAATCTAAAATCGTATTCCAAATCGCAAGCCGTCGGTTGATTCGATAGGATAGCCGAGCAATATCGCAATAATCGTACTGCGTCTCCGGCGAATTTTCGCAACGCTCACGAACAACCTCAGAAATGTCTGTCGCGAGGCCTGCCTGCGTTTCCAGCCGCTCGTAAAGTTCACGAGTCTGATCAGAGGTCAATTTCTCTTGGGACAATTGGCCAAGTAGGGCGAGTGTCTCCGAGGACCACGAATCTAATTCGGGAATGGAAGCGAGCGATTCAATCTGCTGAATTAACGCAACAGTAGACGGACGGTAATTTCGTAGTTCACTCTGAAACGTTACCCAAACAGGCCCACCCTCATTCGCTAACGAAGCTGTTCCGTCATTGAAGTGAGCATGCTGAGCCGACTGCCTTGCCAGACCATTGCTGGTCATCCAAACGGTGGCAAACAGAAGACCGAGAAACGCATTCCTTGCGAATCGAGTAAGCATCGAACAGTGATCTCCGAGAAATCGGCGGCTAAACCGTACTAGACGGGATAAAATGGGCTATTTAGCTCATCGGAGGCTCAGTCCAGCAAAGTCAAACTGTAATGGCGAAAGAAGCAGGGGATTTCTCGTCAACCGAATCGAAAAATTAAAACTTTGTCGGTTATTTGGGAAGTTCAGGCAAAAATGGGCTGTCTTCCCCCACGAGGACTAAATCAGTCCCCTCTAAGTCGTTTCATCCAACGTGTCGTTACTGCCTGAATCTCGCTCACGCCGTACGGCAACGAGCGCCGGCGAGTACTTGCGGACAAACCACGACTGCGGCTCTGGCAGCAGTTCAGGGTCAAATCGGCTGTCAGATTCAACCACAAATACACTTTCGGGAGGCGCGATCTTCATTAAGCTCTCGACCATCCCGACAATTTCCGTCGGCTTGTCAACGTACAGTGCGTACGGAGGGCAGCAAAATACCACCCATGGTTCGGACGGCCACAATTCCGGGCTTTTCAGGAACTGTCTGACCCAGAAAAACGTATCCGACGAATTCACGTCAACCGGCAGGTTTGGATCAAGGCTTAGAACATTTTCGCGAATAATCCGTACTGTAGGAAAGTGACGCTCCACGAAGATGCATTTGGAGGCACCGCGGCTGAGTGCTTCCAACCCCATCGCTCCAGTACCCGCGAATAGGTCAAAAACTGTTTTGCCTTTCACCCAGCCACCGACGAGGTTGAAAACGGCCTCGCGCGTATGGTCTTTCATGGGTCGCGTCACCGGATCACCGGAATAATCGATTAATCTCCCCCGAAAGGAACCACCGACAATTCTTAACTTCCCATGTCCCGCTTCAGCGCGATTGGAATTCCATTTCGCCAGATTTTTTCCGCGCTTGAACCTTGGCATCGAAGTTTTCTTTTAAGGGAAAGTCTGGAATACGGTCTAAAAGATGTCGAACCGCTATACTATGATTGATAAACCTGAAATACCAGTCGAAAATCGGAGTTTCAGACGCGGGTTTACCATTTCTGTAATTCACCTGCCGTCCGCATCCAGTTAGCCGACCCTTTTTTGCTAATCCCAATTAATCAGAGCAACGACAATTATGCTTCGACTTATCAATACGAGCCATCTTCGATCCGCTTGGCGATTCACGACATGCCTGATCGTCACTGCCATCGCTTTTACGACAGTGTCCAATGCTCAGGAACTAGACAAGGCTTCACCGCAGCGAATTCAAGAATTAAGGTCGGAATTTGACGCGGCCATTCTGGAACTAAAGGAGGCGATCAAAGCGATCAAGAAGACGGGCACCGAGTTCTATGAAAACAAGAGCACCGTTGCTCATGAGTACCGGAGCAAATGGAAAGCGGAAGCCGAAGTCGCTCAAGATGCTTACAAACGCGTCCGTGAAGTCTCATTCGCATTGTTTTTTGAGACTGCTAACCCTGGCACACAAGTAAATGAAATTGTTTCAATGATGAATCAGGATCTCATCGCTGAGGGGCAGCTTGAAAAATGCTACCGAACGACCAAAAAACTTCTCAAACTCTATCCAGAAAACAAAGACCTCTACAATCTTATGGGGCGGGTCTCAATTCTGAATAACGACTTCGACTTTGCTCAACAATACTACCAAGCCAACAAGCAAACAGCCGAGCAACTTGGTGTCCCCGAAGGCGCGTTGTACGGAAACTCGATGGATAAACTGGTAACTGGCTATGAAAGAGAACTGGCCTTTCGCGCCTCAGATGCAGCGGGAGAACCATTACCTAGAGCGATTATCAAAACCAACCGCGGTGAAATCGTAATCGAGCTGTTCGAAAATCAGGCCCCAGAAACGGTTGGTAACTTTGTTAGCCTCGTACAAACTGGAATTTATGATGGTATGATTTTCCATCACGTCCTCAAAAATCTAATCGCAGATGCGGGTCTAATGACATTGAGTCGACCGCAACCGGTTGGGTACACCATTTACGATGAACACCAAAAACCTAATGCTCGACATCACTTCCGCGGGTCTGTCGCTATGGTTGCTAAAAATAACGAACCTAATTCAGCAGGTGCTGAATTTCGAATCATGCTCGTCCCCGGCCCCAATCTCGACGGAAACAGCACCGTTTTTGGGCGAGTCATTTCCGACATGAGTATTCTCGACAATATTCAAGAGACGTTTCAGATGAGCGAAGAAGAGGACAAAGAAGAATTCATTAAGGACGCAAAACCGGATGTCATTGAGTCGATCACAGTTACTAATTTGAGAGATCACGAGTACGAACCCAATCGAGTTAAAAACAAGTAATTTGGGTTACGATCATTCGTAAGACTGGGTGGCATGATGTTGACGCTTTACCGAAACGCTGTATTGACTGCAACAATGATTGCGTTGCTCTCGTCCCCGCGCCTGGTCGCTCAAGAAAACGCCGCCCCAACGCCAGCGGCGAACCTCGGCCTCGCCGCCACCCAAGAACCTCTACCGGCTTCTCAGCCTCAAGCCGACGCACTGACGTTCGAAGAAGTCCTTGAACAATATAACGAAAACGAAGTTACGATTACCCGCCTTTTCAGTTCCAGCCCAATTGGATTTCCAAAACGGCAAATTGAACACATGGCAAAGATCGACCGTCTGAAAGAAAAAAACAGGCAACTTAAAACCCAACTCGACGCAGCGGCATTGCTTTCTTTCCAACAGTCAGCCAATCCCAGTCCACGCGTCTGCCAGACCGTTTTTAATATCATTTCGAAGAAAATTGATATCTCGAGAAGCGGCTACGACTTCGACCCCGAACACGCTTTAGAAGTCGCCAAACTGATGCTCGCCAAAATGGACCAGGTAGGAGAACTTTCAGCGAAAATTCGGCTGGAAGATATCGCTTATCAGGGATTTATAGCAGCTAACGCGACTGAGAATTATCCCGACGCAGAAGCAATGCTCAAGCGGATCGAAGAACAAAAAGTCTCGCTTCAACCAGCGATCAGAAATGATTTCGAAGATTCCGTCACCAAATGGAATCGTGAACAAGAGAAACGCAATCTAGAAAATCTTTCCAATGATTTACCGCGGGTGACATTGGAAACCAGCGAAGGCGAAATTATTGTCGAATTGTTCGAAAACGAAGCCCCGAAAACCGTTGGTAACTTCATTCATTTAGTGGAAAACAAATTCTATGATCAAATGAATTTCTTTCTTGTTCTCCCGGGACGGATTGCACAAACGGGGTGTCAAGATAATCGCGGGACAGGCGACCCCGGTTACAAAATCCCATGTGAAACCGAAGGAGATAACGTCCGACACCATTTCTCAGGGACATTGAGCATGGCAAATTCTGGAACCGATACAGGTGGTTCCCAGTTTTTCATTTCTTATCAGCGAAACAAGAATTTTGATGGTAAGAAAACGGTATTCGGTCGTGTGATTTCCGGGATGGACACCGTTCGGCGACTCAACCGAGTCTCCAGCACCGGCTCACTAACTTTGAATCCAGGCAAACAAGGTAATTATTCAAAAATCTTAACGGCGACGGTTACCCGAAAACGGAACCATGATTATCAGCCGACCAAAATAACAGAGAAAAAATCTGAGTAACCGGCAATTCAGAATCGAAGTAATCTTCAATTGGTTAGTGGTAACCCGCTACAATGAGTGATTAGAAACAACCGCTGAACAGTAACTGAAGACAGAATTGATATCTGCTCATTCAGTGCCCCTAAAATTCTACTGGAGTCTCTGGTGAACCCTTCAAGATCTTTTTCAATTTCTTTGATCGTCCTCGGCTTTGTCATTTGTTCCCTCCCCATGCTGAGTTTTGGCATGCTGCAGAATCAGGAGAGCGGGACTTCGCTTACAGAGCTTCTGCAACAATGGCAAACGCTCGATGGAAAAATTGCAGCGAAAAAAGCGGAATTGAAGCCGACGACATCAGAGCCAACTGAACCTCCAGTGGCAGAGGCTCAAGACCGTGAGAAGTTACTAGCGGAGTACAACGAATTATTAACACAGGCAGAGGCCCTGTTCCTAAAAATTGAAACGCAGGCCAAAGCCCAACTGGTGGCTACCCCGAATGACTCGCAAGCAACTAGAACGCTACTGGGCCTCATGTTAAATGATGCCCAATTCGGTCGAGATGCCAGAGTGTTCCAACTGGGCGACACGCTCATCAGCCAGGGTATCAACCCCGAGTATTTCGTGATGGCCTCTCGCTCAGAACGCCTGTCCATTCCGGCTCGCGAGCTATTCGATGAGCTATTGCTTCGGCACGCCGAAAAGGAGCAAAACGATCTTCCGCGAGTCCGACTCATCACCACCCAAGGAGACATCATCATTGAGCTCTACGAGAATGAAGCACCGGACACCGTTGGCAATTTCATTAGCCTCGTCGAATCCGGTTATTACAAAAACAGGCTATTCCATCGGGTAATCGACGGCTTCATGGCACAGGGGGGTGGATTCAAACTTCAGGGAGGCGTGGAAGTCGATGGCGACGGGCCGGGCTACGCCATTCCATGTGAATGCAATTCACCTGAAAAAAGACTGCACTTTACCAATTGCATCAGCATGGCTCACGCTGGCACCAACACGGGTGGAGCGCAGTTCTTCCTCACTCTTTCCCGAACAGATTCGCTCGACGGACGTCACACTTGTTTTGGTCGCATAATCAAAGGAACGGATGTTCTAGCGGCAATTAAAAAAACACACATACCACTCGAGTTGACCGAACAACCCATCGAAGGTGTCCAAAAAGATAAAATTATTAGCGCAGAAGTTATCCGCAAACGAGATCACGAATACAGTCCCAACAAGATAAAAACTGCATCGGATACGGACGGAAAATAACGGCATCTAATTCGACCGCCCCAACGCCAGCTTCCATGTGTTTTAGAATGCTTGGTGGGGGCGCGGCGAATGAAGTCTGATCGAGAAACTTCAACATGATAAAAAGCGAACGGGTCGAGTTTATCCAGCAAAGACTCGAAGATCTCTACCCGAACCCTCCGGTCCCTTTAGACCACCACAATCCCTTTACGCTGTTGATCGCCGTTTTACTAAGTGCCCAATGCACTGACGAAAGGGTCAACCAAGTTACCCCAGCCCTATTTAAACTTGCTGACACACCGGGCAAAATGGCCAAACTGCCGGTTGAGAAAATCCTCAACATCATTCGCCCCTGCGGACTCTCACCCAAAAAATCAAAAGCGATCTCCGAACTGTCTAAAATTTTGGTCAATGAATACGATTCGGAAGTACCTGCCGACTTCGAGGCACTTGAAAGCTTGCCCGGAGTCGGACACAAGACAGCGAGCGTGGTGATGGCTCAAGCGTTCGACGTTCCAGCATTTCCTGTGGACACTCACATTCACCGACTTGCTCAGCGGTGGGGGCTTACCAACGGCAAGAATGTTAAACAAACTGAGCTGGATTTAAAAAAGTTATTTCCCGAATCAAGATGGAATGACCTACACTTACAAATCATCTTTTACGGACGAGAGTTTTGTTCAGCGCGTGGGTGCGACGGCACAAAATGTGATATCTGCCAGACCTGCTATCCGCGTCGACGGTCTCCCAAAGTCACCCGCAAAGCTTGACTGGAAAATCTGATTCAGGCAACGACAATCTGGCCATCCTCATTACTATTCATTTTCGATTCTAAAAATCCTGCAATAGACTGAACTCGAAAGCTCGAATCTGATGCAACTCCATATTGAATGTCCCATTTGCGAGCAGCACATCACCACACCCGAACTGCCTGCCAACAAAAAAGTCATTTGCCCAAGTTGTTCTCGCAAGTTTCGATTTTCTGAAGCTGCTAAAGTTTCTCCTTCGTTGCCAGTCCAAAAAAAAACCACAACCAATCCGGATCGCCTCTCGGTTCCCGACGCGACCGGCAAACCTCCTGCTCAGCCGATTTCAAGCGCAGTTCAAGAACCCCCTGGGAAAACCGAAATGCCGGCCAGCCAACCCTCCCGATCGACTGGCAAGTACGGACTCGCCCTCAAATTAAAACAAAGAAGAAAACGGCGGTTCATCTCAACCTTGATTACCACAGCGGTGCTGATGATCGCCATCGGTGTTTTGACAGGACTTCTGGTCAAACAGATGAGACAGAACAAGGTAGTCAAAAATGGTGAACCTCAGATCTCAGATCCGGAGACAACTCCCACCGCCAGTCCGTCCACCGAGCCTGCGATGGAAAACTCGCCCGCCGAACCAAAAACACCCCCCAAAACACTTAGGCAGCAGATCCCCAAAAATATCCCCAACCAACAGTTCGCACAACTCGACCCGAAATCCGC
>JAAEMV010000463.1 GCA_024225195.1 Planctomycetaceae bacterium
CCTCGTTGTTTCAAGTCGGAAAGAAGAGCTGCAGTGGGTTGGTCAAAGATTGTTCCGTGTTTGTTGTACTTTTTTACGAGATTCGAATGGGCGTCCCAATTACTTACCCCTTCCCCGCCAGTTTGGTAGGCTCCGTTGAACAGTTGCACGAACCGTACGCCTTTCTCCAATAATTTACGCGCCAGAATACAATTTCGGGCGTAGGCGGCCTTGGTTGGGTTTGCAGAATCATCAGCGCCATAATCTTGCATCGTCGATTTAGATTCTTTAGAAAAATCCATGATTCCGGGAATGCTCAGTTGCATCCTCGCCGCCAACTCATAGCTGGCAATTCTCGCCGACAATTCGCTGTCGCCTTTGTATTGTTCAAGTTGAAGTCGGTTCATCTTCTGCAGATAGTCCCGGACACGTTTGTCGTCTTTCGGAGCCAATCCACGCGGTGGATTCAAATTACGTAGCGGTTCGTTCGCATTGAAGGCTGTGCCTTGAAAGGCTGCGGGCAAAAATCCTGATCCCCAATTGTCGACGCTTGCCTGTGGTTTTCCTCGTGGATCTGGGATTGCGACAAACGCAGGTAAATCTTCATTTTCAGTACCTAAGGCCCAATTCATCCACGAACCCATGCTGGGGAACCCGCTAAGAGAAAAGCCTGTCGACATGAACGTCTCAGCAGGGCCGTGTGCAGCAGTTTTTCCCGACAACGAATGGATAAAGCACATGTCGTCGGCGTGTGCTGCGATGTTAGGGAAGAGATCCGAAATCATTTTTCCAGACTGGCCGCGTGGTTTAAAATCCCAGTGGCTTTTCACCAGGTTCCCTTGCGGTCCCTGAGAAGTGATTAAGTTTTCGGCACCCGGCATGGGTTGGCCACTTCGTTTGATCAATTCCGGTTTAAAGTCAAATGTATCCACCTGGCTTACTGCGCCTGAGCAACAGATTACCAGGACGTTCTTTGCTTTGGCCGGGAAATGTGCTGGGCGTGCGGCGAAAGGCCGGTCTGGTGAAATTTGCGGACGGATGGGTTCATCGTCGTTGGCCAGAAGATTATCGTGATGAAGCAAACTCGTTAAGGCAATTCCTCCTAGCCCAGTAAGTGTCGATCCCAAGAATCTACGCCGATTTTGTATCGAATATGGGGACATAATTTGAATTGACTCGAATATATATTTAGGTGAAACAGTTACAAAATGAAAACGAATTCGTTTGAATTCAACAGAACCCGGCAGTACTGAACTAGTCCGATTTGATCGATCATGTCAATTGCCTGTACGGTTTCAACCGGACTCGGTTCGCGCCCAAAAAAGAGCATGTATGACTGGTTGGCAATGGTATTGTTATCGTGCCCTTGGGCCTTGAGGCGTTCGGCGAGAATCTCGGCCTGTTGCGATACGAATTCACTGTTAAATAAGTTGAGGGCTTGGAGCGGTGTCGTGGATCTAGTCCGTTGGGGAGTCCCTTGGTTTCCCTCCGGGCAATCGAACACTCCAAAAACAGATTCCACCTCTTTTCGAACGCGAGTCATGTAGACCATTCGTCGCCAGTCGGCTGGCCCGAATTTCTTTTTTGGAAAATAATGTCTGACATGTTCATTACCAACTTCAAACCCGCTAAAACCCGGACCGCCAATCGAAAGATCAAGTTGGTTCGTTGTCGCGAGGATGGAGTCTCGGATCGCTTCGGCCTCAAGTCTTCGCGGAGGAAACCGCCAAAGTAATTGAGTTGATGCATCCTGATTTAACGCCACTGGATTTGGCCGACTGTTTTGCTGCCAGGTTTTCGATGTGAGAATCAGTCGATGGATGTGTTTCACTGACCAACCATTTTCCATGAATTCTGCAGCTAACCAGTCGAGTAGCTCAGGGTGGCTCGGTGAATTGCCATTCAATCCAAAATCGTTTGGTGTATTGACAAGCCCATTGCCAAAATGAAATTGCCAGATGCGATTGACCATCACTCGTGCCGCAAGTGGATTTGTTGGACTTACGACCCATTCAGCAAATGCAGTTCGACGCTGGGCCCCAGTGGCATCGTTTGTCAAGCCAAGGTCTCCCAGCAAGCTTATTGTATTGGGGACAACAAGTTCTCGGGGTGACATCGTATCGCCTCGTGAGAGCCGATAGGTAGGTTTCGGTGCCGAGAACGTGCCAACGTAGGCGGTCGAAGGACGTTTTAGTTTCTTTTTGAGAGAGAGCATGGATTGGTGGAGCTCTTTGGTTTCCTGCTTTTGGTTTGCCGGCGCAGTTTCAAACGCATAGGTGAACTGTGGCTCATTAGGACCGCGCCGTTGTTTCGAGTCGCCAACTGTAGTCCATGTTTTTTCATCTATTGAAATTTCGACCTTGTAATTTGTTGCAAGTCGATCGGCGATCGCGCCGGTACGATCTCGTCCCCAAACGATACGGTCGATCTTGGCGTCCCTGGGAAGTTCAATTTGAACCCAACCTTTGACGTCTTTCGAAATCCAACTAAATAGATTGCCGTATTTGCCGTCATTGATTTGCGACAATCTATGTCTGACGTGTACAAAATCGCCACCGGAAGTTGCGATGGCACCTTTACTGGCAAGCGCCAAATTCTCATCACCCGAAAAGATTTCTAATTCGTCGATGCAACCTTGTGGTCCGCTGGTTTCGGCAATGGTGAACCTGACAAAGCGAGCTTTGGTTGGAGCGAACGTTTCAACGTTTTTTAGGGCGTTAATTGGTTCGCCCTTTGTGCTCGCCGTCTTGTACGGTTCAAGTATTTGTTCCGCTTGGTCGATTGCAGATGTCAACCTCTCTTGTTCCGCTAGATATTGTGGTGAAGCGGCAATGTTGCCGATACCATGGTTGACGCCTGAAAAAATTGCCTGAATAGCATAAAAATCCCGTTGAGAAATTGGGTCGAATTTATGGTTGTGGCATCTGGCGCAACCGAGTGTCAGCCCGAGAAAAGTTGTCCCGGTGGCATTTAGTAAATCCGATGTTTCGTTTTGAACATTATCTGCCTGGCCTTTTTTATCCTGCTCAACAACGACGTTGTGCGATCCAGCAACATAATAGGCGCTGCCGATTGGGTCCAATTGGTCACCGCCGGCTAATTGCTTTCTTACAAATTGGTCATAGGGCATGTCTCGGTTAAACGCTTCGATAACCCAGTCACGGTACCGCCACGCACCGTTTCGTTCGGCATTGACTTCGAATCCATCTGTCTCGCTAAAACGGATTAAGTCGAGCCAGCTAACCGCAATTCGTTCGCCATAATGCGGGCTCGCCAAAACCTGTTCAATTACTCGCTCCCATTTTCGATTCTGGTCGTCTGCCAAAAAATCGTCTACTTGTTTCGGAGTCGGTGGGAGACCATGCACGACTAGATAGAGCCTGCGGATCAATTGTCGCTGGGTAGCTTGATTTGAAAATGTAAGGTCGCTGTCCTTGAGGCTTGCTTCGATGAACCAGTCGATTGGGTTTTTGTGAGCATTCGCTGGAACCGCAGGTTTCTTTACTGGTTGGAATGACCAGTGGTTAGATTCAGTAGGCTTTGCTGCATTGATTGCAGCATCCCATCCATCAGTGACGCGAATCCACTTTCGAATTAACTCAATATCTGTGTTCGATAATGGATCGTCATCCAGCGGCATGCGATGATCTTCGTGGTCGGTTAACAATAATTTGACGAGATGGCTATTGGCTGAGTCGTCACCGATAACGACGGTCGGATCACCTGAATTTCCGCTGCGCATAATATTGGGCAGCGTGTCCAAGCGAAGATCACCTTGTTGATCATCTTCGCCATGGCAATGAAGACAACTAGCCTCAAAAATTGGAAGTATTTCTCGTTCGAATAGAACTTGCGCATCCTCATTTTCTCGGGCGGAATGGATTTCCTTGATTCGGATATTGCGAAATCGGACTGAATGGGGATTCCCATGATCCTGCAGGCCGATATACCCCTCGCGGTTTCGATCTTTAATAGAGGTGAACTGAAGGTTAGCGTTGATGACCTCCACACCGTTGACTTGCACCTGAACACGATTGCCGACGCAGCGAATAACCATCCGGTTCCATTCGCCGGCCGGCTTGGCCATATTTCGAGTTGGGGCAATTCCAGCGGGGATGATGCCGCCTAGCGTATGGTCATTAAGCGGAGGCTTCTGCTTGAAAGAGTCAAAGACCTGTGCTTCAATGCCTGTATTGACTGGATTGCCGCGGTCCTGGACACGAAAATAGATTCCGCTATTGCCATTTTCCGGATAAGCGCAATCGACCGTCAATTCAAAATCTTTGTACTTTCGCTC
>JAAEMV010000464.1 GCA_024225195.1 Planctomycetaceae bacterium
ACACTGACGCGAATGATGCAGGGGATGCATCAGCCGCAAAGTGGTTTGATGCGTTTCGATAATCTCGATTTGAGGGAATTGGATATTGCCCATATTCGACAGAACATCGGCGTCGTGTTGCAGGATAACTTTCTTTTCCGGGGGACGATTCGCGAAAATATCGCGATGGCGAAACCAAATTGTAGTTTTTCTGAGGTAATCAATGTCGCTCGACTCGCGGGAGCCGCTGAATTTGTAGAGCGAATGCCGCAATCCTACGATACGATGCTTGAAGAAAATGGTGCGAACCTGTCCGGTGGGCAAAAGCAGCGGCTTGCCATTGCTCGGGCGTTGCTAAAAGATCCGAGGATTCTGATTTTCGATGAAGCGACGAGCGCACTCGATCCCGAAAGTGAAGCAATTATTCAAAAGAACTTGAAGCGGATTGCCGATGGGCGGACGGTGATTTTAGTTTCTCATCGATTGTCTACTTTGGTTGACTGTGATGGAATTTTAGTGCTGGAGCGGGGGCGGATCGAGGCAATGGGGACGCATCCGCAGTTGCTGGCCAAGTGTAAGGTTTACCAAGAGCTTTGGAATCAGCAGATGGGACGGGGTTAGTTATGGAAACTGTTAAAGAAGAGTCCGTCAAAGAGCAGCGAGAGCGCCGGCGGAAAGAAACGAGGATCGAATCTCATCGGCAACGCCAAAATAATGACGCCCTGCTGACGGAGTTTCAACCCGATGCTGTTGAAATCGAAGAGCGACCGATTCCCGGCGGTGCGAGATGGACGTTGTATGCGGTTGCCTGCGCAATTATCACGTTCATTTTATGGGCCAGTTGGGCCGAGGTCGACCAGGTAGTCACCGCTCAGGGGAAACTGGTAACGGCCGAGGCAGCCGTCGTAATTGACTCTAAACTGACGTCGCCGATCAGCTCCATCAACGCTAAATTTGGCGATCGAGTATCGGCCGGATTTGTGATTGCAACTGTGGATCCGACTTTCTCGACCGCTGATTTGAATCAGTTGAAAGCGCAGGAGAATTCACTTAACGCTGCGATTGCGAGATTGCGATGTGAGCGTGACAAGGTTGATTTTTTGATCGATGGTCATCTCGATGATCCAGATTGGCTGATGCAATTTCAGGTCTTTAAAGAGCGGGCGCGGGAGTACGTCGCGGAATTGCGAAAACTCGACTCCCAAAGAAGCATGTTTGAAGTTCAAAAGGAGAACGCGGCAGCCGAGGTTGAAAGCGGCCGTGAAGCGTACGACAAGTTTCTGGCCTTTGAAAATAAAATTAAAGCACTTCAAGCCCGAGGGAGTAAGTCTGAAGCGGATGTCCTGAGCCGCGAGTTGCAAACTGCAGATGCCAAGATGAAGGTGATGACGGGAGTCAGTAAACAAAACGAGTTGGAGAAATCTCTTGAATCCAATACCGCTGAATTGGAGGCCTTCAAGGCTGCCTGGCGAACAAAATTGGTAACGGAGCTTGTGAAATATACCGAAGAGCTCGCTGCAGTGGCTCAAGAGTTAAACAAAGCAAATCGGTCGAATCAATTTGTTGAGTTAAAGGTGCCTGTCGATTTGCCTTACAAAGAATTTGTCGTGTTTGAGATAGCTGAAGTTTCAGTTGGCTCTACAGCTCAGCCTGGGGAACCGCTCTTCAAGTTGGTGCCGATCGGAGTGCCAATGGAAGTCGAGGTGGAAGTACAAGGTAAGGATGTGGCTTTAATTAATGTCGCCACTGCTAGAGAGGCGATGGAAGATAAGCTGCCCACGGGAAGTGATGCCCGGATAAAACTTGCCTCTTTTCCATATCAAAAACACGGAACGCTGGACGGTTTTGTCCGAACCATCAGTGAGGGTTCCTTTGAAAAACGCCTGCCCGGCGGCGGCGTTTCCGGTGTTACGACCTACAAGGCCTTGATTGAAATTGTCGATGAGAATCAGTTGAATTATCTGCCTGATAATTTTCGGCTCATGCCCGGTATGACTGCGACTGCGGAGATCAAAGTCGGCAGGCGAAAGGTCATCGAGTATTTCCTCTATCCCTTGTTGCGCTACATGGATCGCAGTATTCGCGAACCCACCTAAATCGAACCAACCTATGTCGAACGTATCAGGCGCGCCTCGTGGTTGCTTAGGGCCTACCGGTTTATGGCATCGTTTGGCGGCTCTCGAGGTGTTTGCGGGGGCGGCGAGTTTAAAGCTGGAAAACAACGTAAGTCGATTTGTCTGATTCGTTTTCCGGGTAAACGCGTTTGAGCTTCGAGGGGACGCCCGCGATATCGACTTGACGCTGGGGAACGATCAGGTAGTCGGCTCCGTAGACTTTTCCGAGTTCTTTTAATTGCGCGTCGGAGTACGACATTAAGCCGTTTTCGTATCTGCGTTGCGGCTCGTAAAGCTGATTGAGTCGTTGCTGCCATTCGAGAATGTTGATTGCGTCTTGCGGAATATCTTTCCACGAAACGACTTCGGAACGGCCGGTGTACCATTTAAAAGTCTGTTGCTCGGCGGGTGTAATAAACACAGAATCTTGCGGTGTTTCAGTTTTTACCCATTGGCAAACACGTAGCCAGTTGCGGTAGGTACCTTCGGTTCGCTCAATGTCGTCGTAATTGGGAAGCGACCTTTGGTCGGCACGCGGTCGAATATCCTGATGGTTTTCCACGACCGCGATTGTGAAGGCAGTAAGAATTAGGCAGGCAAAAGCAATACAGCTAATCTGCGTGCTGCGTTGTCGGCTGTTGAGAAACCAGTTTCCAACCACAGCGCAACTGGCGATGGCTACTGTGGCAGGAATGGCAAAATCAGCGAGTCGGAACCAGTAAAACCTCAGTAAGTTCTCGCTTAATGGACTTGCTCCCCTGCCCTGCTCGGCAAGGCCGCTTAACAGCAGGCCGCCGAATGCG
>JAAEMV010000465.1 GCA_024225195.1 Planctomycetaceae bacterium
CACGAACCCTTCGAGGCAGGTGGCGGACAGACCGTCAGTCGGCATCCGGCCTTTGGACACGCCCGATCCGCGAACGATTCCGCAGTACTTTTTGATTTTCCTGTCTTGAAATTCATGAGGCGTAGTTAACAGAATCGCATCTATTTGTTCTTGGTCCCTCTGTTTGTTGCTCTTGGTACGCGCTAGCTACTGCACGACGTTTAATCCCACCCTCAGAAAATCATGTTTTATTTATTTTTTTGAGATAAATCAGCCGTCCGAAACGCACCTCCCTATAGCTCACATCCGATTGCAATTTTTGGTGTAAATATTACGGGGGTATCGTGTCAGGAATAAACCAATTTGGTCTGCCCACAAATCTATGGAGCGAGCATCCGAGTGAACGCCTCAAAGCAGCGCAAACGGTTGATGAAAGATCAGCGAAGGAGTTTCTGTCGGCTCTAAGCCAATCAGCTCCTATGAAACCGTGGCCCTACGGGATGCCAACGTCTCCAAACCCGTATGTCCTGATCATCGGTGCCAGCCCCGGAGGTTCTCCACCTGCTGGAGAGCGAATAGAACCCTACGCATTACCAAAGTTCGGAAAGTCACATCCGAAATTGTATGTGCCTGACACCAAGGGTTATTGGGATAAAGCTCGAGACCTATGCGTTAGTATCTTGCAAGCTATCGACCCCAACATTGATAGCCAACAGGCTCTAAGCCTCTCAGGACAACTCAATCTAGGAGCAGAACAGTCAGGGACAGCGGAAACCGACCCGCGTTACGTGAACTGGGTCCCTGAGGCAATCACTTCTTTCCTACGGCCACGGGTTATTATTTTGGTGGGTTTACTAGGGATACTTAAAGAAGATGGTGGAACGATCGGCAATCGTTTCTCTGATATTGCAGGTCTCGACATTAATTGGCGTAAACCAGACGAGGACATTCCATTCCGCGCGTATACATACAATTCATTTAAATTCAGCATGTGGCACGCGCAGAGAAACAACTCAAAGTTCACATTTGTTAGCTGGCCAAATCACCCAAGCCGATCACCGATGAACAGTCCGAAATATTGGACACACGCTATTGAAGAGGGCAGTGAATGCATAAGAAACGCAGTTCGGTCAACAACTTGGGCAGCGTCCCAGTTAGACATTTCCCCCGGAACCGAGTCACTTTGAAAAGGGCGAAGCATTTGGCAATACGGTTCGCGGGACATCCAGTGAAACTACCTCGGTGCGCTCGCAGGTAAAGTATGACATAGTTGG
Source organism: Planctomycetaceae bacterium (assembly GCA_024225195.1). Classification (GTDB taxonomy): domain Bacteria; phylum Planctomycetota; class Planctomycetia; order Pirellulales; family Pirellulaceae; genus Mariniblastus. The sequence goes on from JAAEMV010000465.1 coordinate 1,254, forward strand.
CAACATTGCTGGCCAGACGAAATTCTTTGATACGACCAGATTGCTTATGCAACTTTAACAAACTGCATCCGTGCTGTTTTTCGTAGCCAAAATGCTCGGCAATAAAATCAGCAAACGATAGGTGAGTCTTTTCCC
>JAAEMV010000466.1 GCA_024225195.1 Planctomycetaceae bacterium
CTTTTTTCCAATACCGAGAATGTTACCGAAGTAGTGTCATCGTCCCGGTTTGGGACGGTAGAATCCTCAAACTAAGAATATAACTTGGTGGATCCAAATTGCTACGATCTATCATCTTTCCGGCTGCGAACTTGTTTGGGTGGCCTCTTCATCGATTAGCGCAAAGATTCTCTTCATTTCATTTCGGGCTAAGGCATGATCACCTTGCTTCTCCGGTCGGTTTTCCGGGCGGCCTAACTCGTTCACTCTGGTCAGTTCGCCTTTGTCGGTATAGATCCACTTTTTGGTTCTAAGCTGTCTATCGTTCTTGTATTCGATGTGGACCCATTTTTTAGAGGGTACTTTTTTGTTGAGGAGTTGCGGGACGAAACTTTTTCCGTGGACGCGCTGCACTGGCTCCGGGGCCGAAGCAATTTCAAGGAAGGTTGGTAGGAAATCTGCCAGCTCGACGAGTTCGTCGCATCTCGTTCCCGGTTTGATTTTTCCCGGCCAACTTGCGATTAAAGGCACGCGTGAGCCCCGATCGGTCATTGTCATTTTGCCGCCGTTAATTTTAGTCCGATCGTCTCCCCAATGGGAAGTCACGGGGCCATGCGTGCCGTTATCGGCGCAAAAGAGAATGATCGTGTTTTCACTGATCCCAAGTTCATCAACCGACTTCATAAGTCTGCCGACATTCTTGTCGAGGTATTCGACCATTTCTGGAAAACACTCCACACCATTTTTCTGTCTGGAATCGGCATCTGTACTCATCGTCTGACTACCGGGGACTCGAATATAGGGCGTGTGTACCAATAGAGCGGGGTAATAGACAAGGAACGGGCCGTTTTTGTTTCGCTTGATGAAATCAATCATGAAGTCGGCCATAACGTCCGGGCCAAATCGCTCGGCGATTGTTTTTTCCGTGATCCTTCCGTTGATGCGGAAATAAGGAGCGTAGAAACGCGATCGTTTGACACCGTTTCTGTCAAACATTTGCCAAAGGCAATGTTCATCAAAACCAAAATCGCTGATCGTGTCATTGCGTTCAAGCCATGAGAGATTCCATTTTCCAGCGATCGCAGTAGCGTAACCCGCCTTTTTCAGTTGATTGCCAAAGCTGTTGAATTTGTTTGGATCCAGATACGTGTCATCTTCCCAATGTGTAAGCACATGTTTGATTCCCGTGAATTTTGGATAGGTACCCGTCATAATTTCGGCTCTCGATGGAGAACAGGCAGGGTTTGCGAAGCAATGGGTAAACATCATCCCGCCCGCTGCCAACTTGTCGAGGTGTGGCGTCCGAACACCGTGACCGCCGTAGGTGCTGAGAGTTTCAATTCCAAGGTCATCGGTAAAAATCAATACAATATTTGGCTTACCGGTTTGCCGAATAATGGTTGGCGTTCGTTCAACGTTTTTCTCCCGCTTCGGTGGGCTTTTCTCCCTCAGTGATTTTTCCCAATCATCGTGTTTGGCTTTGAATTGTTGAAAGGCTGCGTACTCGTCGGC
>JAAEMV010000467.1 GCA_024225195.1 Planctomycetaceae bacterium
AAAGTCAACAACACACAGGCTGGAATGGTGCTTGAATCTGCTGGAGATCATATTGCTGCAGGCGATGCTGGCATGGGTGTTCGCTCTTTTTCGATATCTGTTCGTTCTTGTGTTCGCTTTCTGGGTATCAGCGATATTCTATGAGTATCTGTTCACACAGCATCAACATGTGGGGCTCTTACCTGTTCCCCGGAATAACGATCGATATCGTCTGTGTGAGCAACAGGTTTTTTCACGTTCGGCACGTACGCGTGGCGCGGGAATACTGATGTTTTTCAAAGTCCACAAGGAACATCATCTGTTTCCCAATCTTCCCTTTGGTTACTTGCCTCGTGTTCACGATTGGCTGCAGCGGAATCGACCGGAGGTGCTCGATTTCACCTCCGATCATCTTGGTATTTTGCAACGACGATCTGATTTGAGAATTTATGAGCCTACGGAGGTCAATCACCGAGGCTGACTTTGACTGGAGTCGTGTCTTTCTCTTTCCCCTCACGTTCAGTCAACGGACGTTACCGCGAGGGAACGAAAAGAGGACGGGGGTCGATTCTATTGTGAGGTATCTCGTCTTGAAAGCTTTACACGCCGCTCGAGGCCCCGGCAAAGCTCATCCAGAGGTATCTGGCTCAAAAACAACGCATGCACATAACTGCTTCCCTAAAAACAGGACCGGATCCAATCAATCCCAAGGTTGCAGAACCTCCGAAACTTGCTTACTGGCTATACGAGCTTTATAGTGTCAAGGTGGTCGAAAAGGTGGAAGCGACAACCTTATCAATAGCACAACGATTGGAAAGCCTTCGATCTCTCTATTAGATCCCAAGCCAATTACGAATTCCAATGCCCCATCAAAAAAGCAGGCAGGTTTTCACGCACCCCGTCGCTTTTCTTG
>JAAEMV010000468.1 GCA_024225195.1 Planctomycetaceae bacterium
CTGCCATGAAGACGACTCCAAACCCTCCTTCCCCAATTTGCTGGAGCAGTTTGAACCGACCGATCTCCTCGCCCGGCTTGGCGATGGTTCCTGATTTTGCCCCTGCGGTGGGCGTCTTGGCGGCAGTCGTTTCGAGCTGGACGTTGGACTTGAGGAAGGTCTGTTCTTTCTCGTGCGCGTCCAGCAGACCCTGGATTCGTTCACGCAGTTCTTGATCTGCTCCGCATACTTGCTGGAGATATTCGGATCGTTTTGCAGTATCGGTAAGATCTCGAGCGATGTGAAAGATTGCTTCTTCGTCAATTTGTCGATTAGTCATCTGCTTTTATCTCTGTATTTATGCCTGAACGGCTTAAGATTAGTTTGAAATGGTGTCACAACTAACTATGCGAAATCGGCCAGCGAATCCCCTAATCGATTTGGGGAAAAAGGCCATCTTTGGCGAAAACTCTTTAAGGGAGACGCAGGCCCTAGTCTTGGTTCGCCATTTCCAACTTCAGCCAGGAGCGGGCGTAGGCCCAGTCGTTCTCAGCGGTTGAGGTAGAGATTTGGAGTGTGTCGGCCGCCTGCTTAACAGTGAGCCCGGCGAAAAATCTCAGTTTTACGATCTCTGCTTTGCGCGGATGTTGCTGTTCAAGTTTCTTGAGAGCTTCGTCCAGTCCCAGGATGTCATTGCAGCCTAGCGGCGCAATTGCTGGAGCGATGGCATCGAGTTCGAGACGGGCCCTGTCACCTCCGCGTTTGAGACTGGCTCGCTGACGCGCGCGTTCGATTAAGATTCGTCGCATCGATTCAGCTGCTGCAGAAAAGAAATGCCTCGTGTTATCCCAATGCTGAGGGGTCGTTTTGTCAACGAGCCGAACAAAGGCTTCGTGAACTAACGCGGTTGCCTGGATTGTCATTCCCGGCTTTTCGTTCGCAATTTTTGAAGCTGCTAGTTTCCGCAACTCTGCGTAAACCAATGGCAGAAGTTGTTCCGCTGCCTTTTGGTCCCCGTATTCGATTTCTCTGAGTATGATTGTCACTTCAGACATGAATTGAGAAAATCTTTCATTGGTTTATTATACCACGGGGGAAATTTGGCTCGGCCGAATTCAAATATCAGTGGATTCGTCAATTGCTCTAAACGAATGAACAAAAGCTAAATTAAAGATCTTGAGGTCGTCGGATTCGAGTCAATGAGCGTATAGCGATCGCTTAGCAAGAGCTAGAAATGAATATCTGTAAAGCTTGTTAGCGATAGAACGCGATCAAGCAACACGAAATTCAAAATTGCGTACGGTTTTTGCTCACGGAAAAGTTTGTCGGCGTTCAAGATCTTGAAAACACCTGACGTGCTCCCAAGGTCTAAAGGTTGATAAGATAAGGTTCGAAAAGACTAGAAAAGATGCTGCGACAATAGTTGATAGCAGACTGGAAATAAAGGGTTGCGTTGCTTAAAAATTGGATCTTTGTCCAGATGTTGGATGCGGCCTGTCTCTGCCCCCTCTTTGTTACTAACTGTGACGAGGTGTCGCCCAAGTTGTACATGATTCTTTTCGTCGTTGGGATCAAAGTGGGAGTTGGGTGGTCTTAATTAAATGACAGGATAAGGACGCTTGGAAAAGTGCTATTCCTTGAAGGACGCCAGTCTGAGCGCTTGTTAGAACATTCGTTGTCAGAATATTCGATTTGTTTATTTGTGTTGAAATTAGCGATTAGGGCGTTGTGCCTCCAGACGGTGGCATCCATTGCACCGAGCCAATTGGGATTGGCTCACTCGCGTTTTTTTCATTCTCGATGATGAGCTGGAAGTTGATTCCCGTTGGTTCTCGGTTAATTTTTACCTTACCTGCAGGGTGTTTGAACGAGTGAAGTTGTGCAAGGTTGGTTTTTGGTTTTAAGCCGAGGAGATTTAGAGGGTTAGCTACCTTTTCGACGTTCTTGATCCTCGACCTGTAGTTTTTGCCGTCAACTTTGAAGGCACGTGATTTATCGTTAGCAGTTTGCCACCAGTTGTTCTCATCGCGTTCGATCGTGATAGTTTTTCCAATCGGAGCAAAATCAATTCTCAATTTAGTCGCGTTTGCCGGGGCTTGAGAGGCAGCGATCATCTGCATCGATTCAAACAGACTCATAGAAGATAGGTCTGCGTGCTTAAGAATTTCCCCCGTTTGTGAATCATAAGCCACCGAAGTGCCGGTAGTCGTTACCGTAATTATTTGCTGGTCATCCATGCTGAAGCGCATTTTGACTGGTACCGTGAGAAGCGTATTTTCGGTAAGTCTGGCTTTTGCTTTTTCTTCAATTGGTGGCCAAGTTGGTAGCCAACGATTCAACGGTAGCGGGTGCGTGATGTTGATGCTCAGTTCATCGTCTTCGCCGTCCAGTCGCCATGCCTTGATTTGGCATGCGCAGGTGGTGCCCGTCGCATCCAGTGTGGCGATTTTTGCAAAGAAGCCCGCGAAGTCCGTGAGGGCAGCCACTTTCTCTCCGTCGTGACTGAAAGAAAGCTGACGAACTGAACCGATACAGGTTCCAAGTGTTTTCCCGATTCCACTCGAAAGGTCCCACTTTTTGATCGTTGTGGCCCACGCAAGGTTCCCCGTTCCGGATGCGGTAATAATTCTTGAGCTGTCAGGTGAGAATTCAATTGCATGAGCTTGGCCGGGAACGCGAAATTCGCGTAGGAGAATTTTTTTCTTGATGTCCCAAACTTTGATAACAGATGAAGTCCCTTTGTTCTCGTGTAGGACGGTCAGGCCAGTGGCTAATTTATTGTCGGGACTGAGTGTGATTTTTTTTGTGGTCGATAGGTCTAGTCCTTCGAGTCCCTGATCACCGATCAAGTCTTAGGCTTGAGCGGGTGTGAAAAAGAAGAGCATCAACAGAGCCGTTGTCATGTTGAAGATCGAGGTACCAATTAGGTTTTGCAAGATATTGGGCATCTTCGCACTTTTAAAGTTATTAATTTTGGTGTCTCGCCAAACGAGGATGTACTTGTTTTCGCCAATGTCATCCGGCAGAAGTTCCGTTTTTTGCAGTCATGTGAGTCTTACTTGTATCGCAAAGCGAAAGTTTCAAAGAATCTAATGCCTCTTGTCAAGAAATACCATTTCACGCGTAAACGTTTGTTCATTACGATAGTGTTTGAATCGCAGCCGATTCAGCCCGTGTTTGGGATTACAGAAGATGAAATTCGGTTTGGAGAGAATTGGTGATTATTGAATTTGCAGCAAATTTAGTCATGAAAAAAACCGTTTTTTGTGTTCTTTGTCTCCTTGTTTTTGCTGGAGTTAAGCCCGCTGTTGTTTCTGCTCAGTCCAAGACGAATTCACAACCTGATATCGTATTTATCATCGTGGATGACTTGAATGATTGGCTAGGTTGTCTCGGTGGTCATCCCGATGCAAAGTCGCCCAACATCGATGCCCTTGCTTCCAGTGGTATGTTATTTTCGCAAGCGTATTGCAATTCTCCCCAATGTCGCCCTTCGCGGACCAGTCTTAATTATGGAGTTTATCCATTTAAGACTGGGACGTATTTTAATGCAAAATTCAAAGACGAAGACAAAATCAAGACCCCCACGATGCAACAGTTCTTCTCACAGAACGGCTACCGCGTTGTGAGTGGGGGGAAGGTATTTCATGGTGGCCCAGGGAACGCGGGTGATTCTTTACTCAAGCGACCGCGAGATCCCAGGCCTCCAAAGGGCGAGGACAACTTCAATGCCAAAGGCGCACCTAACGATGGTTATGCGCTGGATGTTACAGACGAAGAGATGGGAGACTACGAGGTCTCTCAGTGGGCAAGTAAGGAGTGGAACCAAGTAACCGATAAACCACTGTTTATGTCAGTTGGATTTTTTCGGCCACACCGGCCGTTGCAAGTTCCTAAATCGTGGTTCGAGGAATTTCCTCTTGAGTCGATCCAGCGCCCCGTTGAACCCAAGGGTGAAGATGATTGGGCTGACATGCCAGAGTTTGCGCGTCGTCTCGCTCGAACGCACGCACACAAGGCACTCCATCAAGGTCTCAGTGATCATGAATATATGCTTGAGAACAAACAGTGGGATGTGACGATTCGTGCGTATCAAGCATCTGTTGCCTTTGTCGACCGACAGATCGGCAGGTTTATCGAAAGCCTCAAAGTTAACCCTCGCGGACGGGAAACCATTGTGATGCTGGTGAGTGATCACGGTTGGCATCTTGGAGAAAAAAAACACTGGTGCAAAGGCGCTCTTTGGGAGCAAACCACTCACATTCCTTTTATGGTTCGCGGTCCCGGTGTTGAGCCTGGTACCGTTTGCAAACAGCCAGTCAGTTTGATCGACGTTTACCCCTCCCTGGTCGATTTAGCGGGGTTAGAGATTCCAAACTGGATCGACGGTACCTCTATCAAGCAGCAACTTCTCAAACCAAGTTCGGCCCGTCCGCCGGCGATCTCATCTTATGGAGATGGGAACACTGCAATTCGAACGAAGCGATACCGCTATATTCGATACGAAGATGGCTCGGAGGAACTTTATGACCATCAGGTTGATCCGAATGAATGGGTCAATTTAGCGAACAAAAAAGAACATGAGGAAACAAAGAAACGCCTCATGAAAATGATCCCCACGAATCAACATCCGGGCCTGAAGGTTCAAAGTTGGTTTGATAAATTTCAAGAGTGATTCGTGGGATCTTGAGAATCTCTCGCGGCCGTGCGGGTAAAGTTGATTCGCAATGGTTCAATTTTTGACAGTTAAACTATTTACGAGTAGGTCTCGGTGAGCGACTCAGTTACCATGGGGTAGCAATGATCGCTCAGCAAAGTTAGGGATTTTAATTTGATTCGCCGGGATATTAAGACTATTGGTTTTGCCGCAGCGGTTTGTCTATTTTTAATGGGAGCAACGCTGGAGTGTTTCGCTCAGGATTCTGGGAAGGACTCGTTCGAGTCGACTGTTAAGCCGTTTCTGTCGCGGCATTGTTTAGACTGCCACTCTGGAGCAGACGCTGAGTCTGGAGTTGACCTTTCTGAACTGCGGGTAGATTTTTCTGTTGACGAAACTGCCAATCGCTGGATCGATGTAATGCAGGCGATTCAGTTCAGTGAGATGCCACCACCAGAAGAGACTCAGCCTGATTCAATTGAAAAGGCGAATGTCATCGCTTGGGTTTCCGGGCAGATGGTCAAGGCAAACCGGTTCGAAGCCTATCAGAAAAAATTGCTCGCACCGGAGTACGGCAACTGGGTCAATCATGAGAAACTGTTTTCGGGCGAAATCGATACGCCGCCGTTTTCGCCTGCGAGACTTTGGAGATTTAGTCCAGAGATTTTTAAATCACAAGGTTTTGGAAACGCCAAAAGCCCGTTCACCTATGTGACCTCTGAGCGGGGCATTCGGGATTATGCGGCGATGTCGACAGCAGACCAAAGTACGGTCCAGATGAAAATGATCGTTGCCGATTCTTTTTTAAGTGAACGAGAAAAACGCGGTGAGTTTGCAGAACTGACAACCGGTCAAGCCATTCCAGATGAACAGAAACTACAAGGGCTGGTAAGACGAGAATTCGTTAGAGTGATTGGTCGGGAGCCAACCAACAAGGAACAGGCGAAATACCTTGCGTTTCTGAAACAAAATATTGAAATCGGCGGCCTTTTGGAGGGATTCAAAACAACCATCAAAGCGATGTTCTTGAGTCCCGAATCCATCTATCGAATGGAGTTCGGTTTTGGAGACGTCGATGTGCATGGGCGTCGAATGTTGTCACCCGATGAATTGGCTTACGCACTTGCGTACGCGTTGACAGACCATGGCCCAAAACGCAATCGTTTTATCCGCGACGCCATGGAGAAGGGGCAATTAAAAACCAAAGAGGACGTGGCAACGCTTGTGCGGACGTTGATGGATGAGCAACTCACCAGTGGCCACTGGGACCGAAAAGATCTTCCTCGCATCAAACGTTTTTTTGAAGAGTTCTTTGGGTTCCATCGAGCGGGTACGGTGTTCAAAGATAACGAGCGTAAACGCGTCGAAAAAATTGCTCAGTGGAATACTGAAATGCTGATCTTTGATGCAACGTTGTTGATTCAGCATGTATTGAAAAAAGATGAGAACGTAATAGCCGAGTTACTGACGACGAACGATTTTTTTATCGCCCATCCAGGAGACAATGAGTATGCCCGGGAGCGTTATGAGGAAAAGGTAGCGGAGGTAACGGGGGATGGATATATCGAAGCACGGGTTCAAAAACGCCAGGAACAGATTGACCGCGACTTTAATTTTAAAGCGATGCCGGAAAAGGCGAAGGAAGCACTTCAAGCAACGCGAAACGAAGCGACGCGAATAACAGCAAACTTTACAGATGCACTCGAGAAAGGGCTCTATTCTCATCCGAGTTTTCCATTCACGAACAAGTCACGTGGAATTGGGGACCTGTTGTATATTGGGCCGTACAACCTACCGAGTAGTGGACGTGTCGAGGAGCAGTTGTGGGATTGGCCGATAGAGCAACCTCTGAAGATGCCTGCGGATCAACGAGCCGGTTTGTTGACGCATCCAGCTTGGTTGGCGGCTCATTCGCTGAATGAGGATAATGATCCAATTCACCGGGGGATCTGGGTTTATAAACGACTTTTGGCGGGAGTTCTCGGCGATGTGCCGCCGGATGTAGATGCCTCGGTGTCCATGGATCCCCACAAAACTCTGCGAGAGAGAATGGAGTCATTGCGGGCGGAGCGTTGCTGGAAATGTCATCGCAAGGTCAATCCGCTCGGCGAAACTTTCGAAATATTTGATGACTGGGGGCGTTATCGAAATCATCATTATTTTGACGAGGAAGGTAAGATCTACCTGCGGCGAGATGGGCAGTTTGACCGAAAGTTAAAAGAAGGGAAGCTGACAACTCGCGCAATTGACGCCTCTGGAGAAATTCGTTTTTCAGGTGACCCAGACGTCGATGGTGAGGTGAAGGATGCGGTCGAAATGATGCAGCGGTTAGGCAATTCGGATCGTGCCCGGCAGTCATTCATTCGACATTTATTCCGATACTTTATGGGGCGGAATGAAATGCTCAGCGATTCAAAAACGTTGATTGAGGCGGAACAGGCTTATTTAGAGAATGGTGGGAGCTTTAAAGCTCTCGTCGTTTCGTTGTTGAGCTCAGATTCATTTTTATACAGGCGTTAAAACTACTTAACTGATACGTGGTATATCCAATGTTAATAACAAGACGTCGCGCAATTCAAAATCTCTCGATTGGTGGAATGTCGCTTGCGATGGCATCCTGTCTGCGGTCGATACGGGCGCAGGTTGATGGAGATGAGCGAACGCTGCCCAAGCGATTTGTTTTCGTGGTTAAATCTTCCGGCATCGATAAGTTTAATCTCGTACCTGAGGGGCTCGAGAATCACTTCATTGATCCGGATGATGGTAAGAAGCTCGGCAATCGGGGACGGCGGCAAGGGCCGCTCGTGGATGTTTCCCTCGCAGATCATAAATTGCCTGAGAAACTTGCTTCATTGGAGAGTCTCAAGGATCGGCTAACCATTATTCAAAGTCTTTCTGGCGTTGGATTCAGGGGGAACCATACGAAGGGTTTTGGTACGCTTTCGCTGCACGATTCTGAAACCGTTGCCGTCGCGCCAACGCTGGACTGTCTTCTCGGGCGAGAGCTTTCCGACGGGCCTTATCCGATGTACGGGATGGCGATGAATGGGCGATTGCTCGGAAATGCAAAGCCAGAAGATTCTTATTGTTACCCAAATCTCTCGGCGTTTGGGGCCGCAAAACCAGTTGCCTATCAGGCCTCGCCGCGAAAGGCTTTTCTGGAACTATTTGGCTCAGCCGTTGCGACACCAGCTCAACTAGAAAAAAAACTGGCGCTCAACGGTAACCTGATGGACTTTCTGACCGAAGATGCGCGAAGGGTCGAAAAGCAATTGTCGGGAGACGGGAAAGAGCGATTCGATCTTTATATGAATTCTTTTCAGTCGCTTCGAGAAATTGAAAACAAGAAAGCGGCTCTCCTCGATCAAATTCAGACGCATGCACCGCAGCTTACTGAACGCTATGATTCGACAACGACCTCCGCGCGGATCGAATCTCATTTTGAAATTGCTTCCGCTGCACTAATCGCCGGACTAACAAACGTCATTACGTTACGCCCTGACACCCTTGGTGTGAAATATTCGGAACTTGGCATTTCAGATCACGTTCACGCACTGGGGCATCTGGGTTACAACACCGCTTCGAACGGTTTGACTGGTCATCAGTCGCGGATGGAAATCGAAAAATTGCATCTCCGAGAGATCGCAAAAATGGCCAAGAAATTCGATAGCATTCCAGAAGGCAATGGTTCGATGCTCGATAATACGATGATCGTCTATATGTCTTGTTCTTCCGGTGACCATCACTGTGAAGGACATGATTGGCCATTTGTTCTTCTAGGTGGCATGAGTAAGAAAATAAAGATGGGGCGCTATCTTGAGTATCCCAAGTATGGCGACCAAGGCCACCAAACGGTTGGCAGTTTGTACCTCTCGCTGATGCGGGCAGCTGGTTTGGAAACATCAGAGTCCTTTGGCCAGCCCGACTCGAATTTAAAACATCTCACTTTGAAGGGCCCGCTCAGCGAATTGATGGCTTGAGTGTTTCCTGTGTTAATGGATGGCGGTTGCTGCTTAAGTTGTCTTCGGAGAAATGACTGATTTGTATTCGTGTATTTGCCTAATATTTCCCAATCACACCCTTCGAAAGTTTCAAAGGGTGTCATTAATTCGGTGGGTGCGAAACGCAGTAATGTTTCAATTGATCTGGCAATTGCCCCTTTGCGTTCTGGCAGCTTCACCGATGAATGACGGGTACGAATCCCAAGTCAGGCCTTTTTTCAAAGCCCACTGCATTAAGTGCCACGGCCCGGACAAGAGTAAAGGTGAGTTAACCCTTCATACGTTGGATGGTGATCTCGGTTCAGGGCGTGGGATTCAACGGTGGGAGTCTGTGTTAGATGCAATCGAGTCCGGGGCGATGCCTCCTGAGGATGAGCCACAGCCAGATCAATCTGAGCGTCAGGCAGTTGTAGATTGGATCAATAAAGGGATCCGCGGTTACGTCGAAAAAGCGAGGGCCGAGCCTTCCGCAGCTACCGCGCGTCGACTAACCAATTTTGAATATGAAAATACGATGAGAGATCTGTTGGGGGTCGACTTGAACCTCATCGAGTACCTGCCTGAGGATCCTGTAAAGCCCTATCATTTTAATAATACTGCAGAATTCATGCTTCTTGGGCCGGAGCAAATTGATCGTTATCTCGAGACGGCTCGCCGCGTTTTGGCTAGTGCGATCGTTGATGTGGAAAAACCTGAAACGTTGAAAACGCGGCAGGAATGGGATTCGGGTGAATCTAATAAGGGATTCGCGAAAAGTCTCAATCGCAACGAAATTGCGATCCATAATTCTCGCCGTGGCACACCCGGTCAGGGCATGGGGGTGAAGAATTTTCCGAGGACCGGCGAATTTCGGATACGCTTTCAGGCTTCGGCGGTTTTCCCCAACGGTGCGTCTGAATTGCCGCTCCGGTTTGTGATGGGCTACAACCTCAATATCAATAGCTCCACGCAGGAGATTGCGCCGGTGGGAGTGGTTCACCTGCGGAACTCACCAGACAATCCGCAAGTCTACGAACTGCGGGGGCGTATTGAAAATTTCCCTGTCCAGAAAGGTCGGATGCATCGCGGGAAATTGCAGCCGGACAGTCTCACGATTACTCCTCAAAATATCTATGATGACGGTACGCTAAATGACGAGAATCGATTTCTTTATTGGCCGAGGCAGCCAGATATGCCACGGGCAGTGGTCGACTGGATTGAATTCGAAGCACCGGTAAATGAAATTTGGCCGCCGGAACATCACACCCGCATCTTGTTCGATTCTCCACTGCGCCAAAGTGATCCTGAAAACTACATTCGGCAAGTCCTGACTCGTTTTATGTCACGCGCCTACCGCCGGCCTGTGATGCGGGAAGAGGTGGACCGATTTTTGGAAGTTTACAACCTGCTGAAACCTCAGCTCGGTTCTATCGAGGCAACCATGCGTGAGACTTTGGCGATGTTGCTGGTAACACCCCAATTTCTGCTTCATACGAAAGCGGATGGCAAATTTATAAGTCATGAATTTGAGCTTGCCTCATCGCTTTCCTATTTTCTTTGGGGCAGTATGCCGGACAGCGTACTTTACGAACTAGCGTTAAGTGGCGAGCTGAATGATTCCGAAGTGATTGCCGAACAAGTCAAGCGAATGCTTGCTGACCCACGCTCTGAAGATTTTGTTTCGAACTTTACCAATCAGTGGCTTAGTTTGGCAAAGATGAAAACAGTTCCGATTAATCGCGATCTTTACCCTCGATTTCTTTACTACGTTGAGGCGGGGGAACGGGCTGGTACCGAGAAGCCTTACATTCCTACGATTCGCGATTACATGATGGACGAAACGATCGGTTTCGTCCGTGAGCTTATTCGCCGAAATGCCAGTGTGACAAATTTGGTAGATTCGGATTTCGCGATGCTTAATCAGTCGTTGGCGGCGCACTATGGAGTCGAGGGAGTCGAAGGCCAGCGTCTTCGCCCGGTTGAAATTAAGGCGGAGCATCATTTAGGTGGTTTGCTAACTCAAGGTTCGGTGCTGATTGGCAATGGTACTGGTTCCGCTCCCCATCCAATTTATCGAGCGGTCTGGTTGCGCGAGGCGATTCTTGGCGACGAAGTAAAAGCACCGCCTGCGGAGGTCCCTGCTCTGGCAGATTCTGCAGGTGATTCTGTTGAGCAGGCACTCAGTATAAAAGAACTCCTTGCTAAGCATCGCACCGTCGAGAGTTGTAATGACTGTCACGTTCGACTTGATCCGTGGGGGATCCCCTTTGAGCGATACAACGCCATTGGTAAATATCAGAGTCTGGTTCCCAAAGAAGGAACTCGTGTTCGTGGATTTGACAGAAAACAAGACAATGATCTCGCCGGCTACGCGAAGTACCTCGAAGGTCTCAATACGCAAGTGGTTCTGGCAGAATCCCGGTTGCCGCACGGTCCGCAAGTGGATGGAATGGAGCAACTGAAGGCTCATTTGTTGGATTCGAGAAAGCACGATGTTGCTGAAAATATGATCCGCCGTCTGCTTGCCTACAGTATTGGACGTGAGCTTAACTACCGTGACCGATACGAGGTCGAGAACATTTTCAGCCGGGCCAGGGAAAATGATTTTCTCTTGCAGGATATGATCGTTGCTATTTGTCAAAGCTCAATTTTCCACAATCGGACAGGCACCGTAAGTAAAGGTGACAACTAATGAAACATAAATCTTGGCATCTCGACCGTCGTGATCTCCTCAAAGGAGGAGGGATTGCAATTGCACTTCCCCTGCTCAATGGCATGGGAGCCGGATTGAAAAAGGTCATGGCTGCTGGCCCCAAGGGGATGGGTGAAGGCGAGCAACCTAAGCGCATGCTCGTCAGCTATTTTGCTTACGGTGCCTACATGCCAGAGAGTCCGTCCGGCGTGCCTCATCCAGCAAAAAAGACGGAGACAGAAGGACACCATCCGTGGAGTTGGTGGCCGTGTAAAGAGTCCGGGCCGTTGAGTTTCAATGAATCTTCTTCTCCTTTTAAGCCGCTCAAAGAAGATGTTTCTTATTTGCGGGGACTTGATCATGCGGGAGGATGGAAACTTGGTGGTCACAGTTCTGGTGATGTGTTTGCTACGGGCGCTGACATGATTGGGGCCGAGAAAACCAATAATATTTCTGTCGACCAGGTAGCGGCTCAGTTGCACGGCCACAAAACCCGCTACTCATCGCTGGTGCTGGGGACAGAGGGAGGAACGGGGTCTTATGGCGCCTGTAAAACGCTGTCCCACCGTGGTCCCGGACGGCCCATCCCCTCACTTCACAAGCCGCAGGAGATCTTCAATCGTCTGTTTAATCCCTACACAGGTAAGGGGGTTGAGCAGGTGCGCGCAGGCCTGAAGCGGGATGCGAGTATTCTCGATCTCGTGCTCGAGCACAGTCGTAGTTTTAAAAATCGTCTTGGAAAAGAGGATCAAGGAAAAGTAGATGAGTATCTTGATTCTATTCGCGCTTTAGAACAAAGAGTGGAACGAACCAGCAAGTGGACTCATGAGGCCCTGCCTGAAGTTGATACAAAAGGACTCAATCTTGAGGTCTCGCATAAAGAGCCTGAGGAATACATTCGATGTATGTATGACCTGATCTATCTAGCGTTCCGAACTGATTCAACACGATTCGCAACGTTGATGTTGGAAAGCGAGCAATCGTCGAACAGC
>JAAEMV010000469.1 GCA_024225195.1 Planctomycetaceae bacterium
AAAAACCTACTTTACATGACCAGCAAATAAATGAGGAAAACCCCTCAAAAACCACTGTTTTCACCGCTTTTTCCTGCGGCAAATCTGACGCTTAGATCTTACCAAAATCGACCACTTTTAACAACGTGCCAAGATCGATTTCAGCCCTTAAAAAACCATGGTTTTTTAATTACTCTTCCGACCCAAGAACGGGGGCTTTCTCGGTATAAACTTGACGATTCGATAGTCATCTACCAACAATGGGTTTCATGGTTCGCCCATTGACCGGATTCCCAATGCCCAATTCTAAAATCAATGTCCGAATCTTGAACGAGAGTATTCTCTATCGATTCGAGCAAATCGAGGGAGACCCAGCCGAATCTGGACAGCACAGCGGCTCCTCTCCAGGACACGTTGATTTTGAACACTCAATTCCACGGCTTTTGCTAGACACCGGCGCAACCCCTCTCCCTGAATCAAAACTTCCGCAAAAGGCTGCGAGTGTAAATTTAGGCCAGGACATCAGCCCGACGCTCACGCATCGTGTTGCCTGTAAAGACGGTGACATCTGGTTGGCTGGTTCCGCTTTGTTATGCAGCTGCCCGGATTGCAACGCTCCCATGACCATTCGCGTCTGGCTGGGACTCGCAGATTGCTGGCGCTGCCCAACGAGCCTCTCTCTCACCGAAGAACAAATCCACGCCGTCAATCAACTTACTCAAAAAGCAAAACCTGCACGCTCTTCTGCAGCTCTCCCCGTCCCACTGCCAACAAAAAAGACGGTTGAGCTCAAGCCTCAACCAACGACACGCTCGCCCCAGCCTACCCCCGCGGCACGTTGGTCAGAAGATGAACTGGAGTCACTTAGCCGAACTTCTTCCCTCGCCCACTTTGTTCGCAATGGTTTCGTAGGCACACCCGCTTGGCTTGTCAGCCTCATCCTTCATGTGATTGTTATTCTGATTTTAGGCTTAATCGTGTTTCGCGATCAGCCGGCTCCGCAACCGACCATCACGCTGTCCACTTCTCTTAGTTCCGACGATCGACTTGGGGGAGAAATTCGCTTTGAAAACCCAGCCAATGAGTTGCGGGACGATTTCAAAATGGCCAGCGAGATGACCAAAGGCGAAAATGAATTAAGAGAATTCATGGAAAAGGCAAATCGAGACGCGAAATCACTCCAAACTGATCCGATTCCGCTGGCCCCCTTAAAAGACCTCGAGCGCGTCAGAAAAAACATCACCACGAACCCAGATCGCCGCATGTCGTTTGAAGCGCGAGACCCTCGGATTCGATCTGAAATCGTTCGCAAAGAAGGGGGAACAACTCTCACGGAAGCGGCCGTGGCAAGAGGCTTGCGATGGCTGGTTTCAGTGCAAAACAGCGATGGAGGCTGGAGCTTAAAAAATTACGCCAATCATAAAAAACCGAACAATGCCAGCGATATCATGGCGACTTCACTCGCATTACTGCCGCTGCTCGGAGCCGGCCAAACACACGAATTTGGCCTTTACAAATCCAACGTCGCAGCTGGACTGGCTTGGCTAATTAAACGGCAAAAAACCAATGGCGACCTCAGGGCCGGATTCTCAGGACAGGCCGGAATGTACGCCCACGGGCAAGCCTCGATTGTACTTTGCGAAGCCTACGCGATGACCGGCGACCAAGCATTTCAGCAGCCCGCGCAGAATGCAATTCAGTTCATCGAGTCAGCTCAACATGGTAAAGGAGGTTGGCGGTACCAACCGGGGCAACCGGGAGACACCAGCGTTTTCGGATGGCAGATGATGGCACTCCAAAGTGCTCAAGCACCTAATATCGATCTCGAGATTAACGCTTCCACACTCAAACTTGCCGATTATTTCCTCGATCAAGTCTCGGCGCCCGCTAGTTTTGCTCGCCGGCGGAACAAGCGATTACCCACGGGCTCCGCCTATGCTTACCTACCGGGGAAGTCTGCCACTCCGGCAATGACGGCCGAAGCCATCCTCTGCCGGATGTATCTTGGCTGGAAAAAAGACGACCCCCGACTTTCAGTCGCCGTAAAATGGCTGATTGACGACCATCTTCCCAGTCAACGAAACCCTAACCTTTACTATTGGTATTACGGCACCCAGGTCATGCACCACTATGGAGGCAATTCATGGGAGACTTGGAATCGCAAGATGCGCGAACTGCTAATCTCAACACAAAACACGCGCGGCTCAAATTCGGGAAGCTGGGATCCGGGAAAATTCGAGTGGGGCACTCAGGGCGGTCGCATTTACACCACGGCACTCGCCGTTTGCACGTTGGAAGTTTATTACCGCCACCTTCCCCTGTTTGATCCAATCGAGCTAAACTCAGAAAGCAAATAAAGATTCTCGTGCCACAACTGGAGCTCCATGCACCCGCCCCTAAATAATTCACCTGCCAAACATTGGTCACTCAAATCAACCACCATCCAATTCGCCCAAACGCCTACCGTGATGGGCATTGTCAATGTGACGCCCGATAGTTTTTCCGACGGCGGTTTGTTCATCGAAGCAGAGCGAGCAATCGACCACGCACTCCAACTGGCCTCCGATGGCGCAGGAATTCTCGACATTGGTGGTGAAAGCACGCGACCTTACAGCCAAACTGTCGATCATAAAGATGAACTGGAACGAGTAATCCCCGTCATTCGCGGTCTAGCCAAACAAACGAATGTTCCGATTTCTATCGACACAACGAAAGCGGATGTTGCCAGAGCAGCCATCGACGAAGGGGCTCAAATTATCAATGACGTCTCGGGGCTCGAAGGCGATCCTGAAATGATCGATGTCGCAGTCAAATCTGGGGCAGGGGTATGTGCGATGCACATGCAGGGGACTCCGCAAACCATGCAAGACAGCCCTTGCTACCAAGATGTTGTCCAAGAAATCCATGCCTACCTTGCAAAGCGGAAGATTCACTTGCTCGACGCGGGGATTCCAACTGAAAAAATCTGCCTTGATCCAGGAATTGGATTTGGCAAATCTCATCGTCACAACCTTGAATTACTTAACCACTGCGAACAGTATCTCGACCTTGATTGCCCCATCCTCATCGGACATTCCCGAAAAGGCATGATCGGAAAAATAATTGGCGACCCCGATGCGAATCGCGACTCTGCAACAATGGCCATTACACTAATGCTAGCGCGTAAAAAAATTCAAATTGTGCGCGTTCACGAAGTAGCAGAGACCGTTCGAGCACTCAAAGCATTTGCCGCCGTTGGAGGGATCGATGGACAAATTTCACTTCCCGCCGAAAACTAATAAAGTCCTGGCCGTTATTCGATGAAGCTTTTCAGCAGTACTGCCCGATCAACGTTATGATTCTTCCCAGGCTCAAACGAAACTGGGATCGATCGATCAAGCAGAAAAAACCCGCGAGACCGATAGACATCACCGATCTGACTCCCTGCCTCAACACCTCTCCCTTTGTTTGATTTCAGATCGCCTTCGGCGTTGGTCTCAAAATAACCAACAGTAATCCAGATGGCGAAGACGCTCGATCGAGTTGTCACGAGGTTCCCCAGTCGCTGACGCATATCATTTCTAAAATAGGCAGCTCGCTCGTCAAAATCAGAATTGAAAAAATCAAACGCAGGCAATTCCGAATCAGAATTTGAATAATTACCACTTGGCAAACGAAACAAACCACATTGGCTTGGCATCACCTCATACCCATTGGGAGCGTGATTCGCTGCAACCGCAGGCCGTAAGGGATTCCGAAACTGATCCGTCATCCCGCCATCTCGTGTTCTTGCCCAATCAACAAATTTGAAATCGGTCGAATACCCACCCATCACACTATTCCAAACTTCCGGGTCTAGAACCGTGTTGATATTTACTTTTCCGGGATAGCGGTAATTGGAAATACGATCAAATGGCGCAGCCAATCCAAACGAAATTTCATGATCATCATCATTGAAAGTCGCCGGGTTAACAAAAGTTTCTGTTCCGGTAAACCGCGATGGAACTTCAACAAAATCAAGGACTCGATGCAAACCAGGACCAGAGAAACTTCCCTTCACTTGGTCTGCGTAGAAATTTAATAAATGCGGATATTGAGAAGCATAACTTTGACACTCGACATTGGGAAAGTCGGACTGAAAATCATCCTGCTGCATTGGCTTGAAAACATCTCGCCTGTTTCCGTCATAGGCATCAACCGGCATATCAAAGACCCGTGTCATCCAATAACTTGAAGTAAAAGGAACATTGACCAATTCAAGCTGACTAACATAAGGCCGGTTACTCCACGTTAACCAGCAAAAAGGTTCTTTGTTACCATCAAATTCAAAATCCTCAGCAACGCGGTAAGCAGAATTCAAGCCACCAAGCGATTCAAGTAAATTCCAACTCAGCACATGGCTGTCGAGGAGATCGAAAAAGTTATCACAGTCTTCGGGCTTCGGATATTTATCCAGCCCCTGCAATCCATCGTGATCACTTTTAAACAGCAGTCGATTACGTTCAGAAGATTGTCCGTAATCGCCCGCGCTTCCCCTGCGCTCGTGAGTCCCAAACCGCATCGCTCCAAGATTCTCATTCATATTGGGGTCTGCGTTCGCTGAATTGACATTCACGCCATTGAAGGCAAACAGATCGATGGAGCAAGTGTCGATTGTTCGATAAGGATTCGAAATTTTATTGAAAGCAAGCAACGGATTAGCCAAACGCTGCAAATGGACGACGCGGTAGGGCTTACGCTGATCAGCATCCGCATCCGCAAGACCATCGTGTTGTAAATATTTTTCGTAGTGATCTGGATCGAGCCGTTTATCAATGGGCTCGTCAAACGCGTAATCGATTGGCGTACCTGGAGTCGTCACATTTTCGGTAAATTTCAATCCGTCGGCGATCGGCTCAAGACTAATAGGTGCCCCGCCCGCAATCGTCCCAACTCCGGTCAGTCCTGCGTAACCATCGATGGGATCGCTCACACCAAGTTCCCGTTCCCAGCCACCATCGTTGAGGCCGATGGGCAAGTTGACCGCTGAACGAGTAAATTTCTTCATCTCAGAAGCATCAGGATCCCATTGCACAATTTCGATCTGCTCATTCGCTGGATCCAAACTGATTCGGCGAGTCATATTCTGAAGCTCATTTGCCTCGAGCGCTTCGGGGGTGACTCTCCTCCCGATATAATTATCAAACCGCTGCCCAACTTTTTGCCCTGCGGTTCCGACGACCGCGTAACGACCTGGCCCTACAAAACCAGCTTTGATGTCATCTTCTGGAAAATACACCTCCGGGCCAACGTCAACGGTAAACGATGGGCGGCTGAAATAAATCCTCCGCACGGGAGTAATCGACTTACCGTTGGGATTACGCGACGCATCGTCAGGGTCAAGCGTTTCCTCATCCGTTTCTGTGACAACCAGTCGCCACACGGGACTGGTACCATCTGGGGAAGTTTTTTGCAGATCGACACCGTTCAAGCCCGCATCGTAAAGTTCGCGCGGTCGAACTTGGTTCGCGTCGTTCATGACCCACGGGTTATAAAGCTCGAAAAATGCAGATACTTTTGGCACAAGATGACTGTCAAAATCTTCCCCTGGCTGATCCTGAGTGTAGGCCGCGGTCTCACCGTCAACAACATCTTCCTGAGCGAGATTTTGAGTCCTGCGATCATGAGTTGCGAGCGTTTCCGTAATTAGCAATTCGGGGCGTTCAGCGCCCCAAACAACAAATCGCATATCTGGCGCAATGCCATCGTCCGACTCAAAGATACTCCCATCGACATCCCACCCGTCCCATGGATTCAAGTCAAAAACAAAGGGGGTCATGATGGAATCCCGATCGCGAAAATCAACGACATTGGCAACCCATTGAGCGATGACTTTCCTAAAATCTTTTAAATCGTTCGCGTCCGTTTTCCCATCTTCATTGAAGTCGTACCAATCCGACACATTGGTCAACCCATCTCCGTTGCGATCGATCCTTTCGGTATTTAACAACGTGACCACATAGAGATGTCGAGCAAATCGAATCCGTGCAAACAGACTGTCCGGATCCCCCGTGACGACCGAGTCGTTGTCGTGATCGAACAGGAAAGTCGCCCCGTTGGGATGCACTAAAGAATCAACTTCACCCATCTCATCGGTCACACCATTGCCATTATTATCAATCCCGTCTCCAAATGGACGGTTCACATTCATCGGCAACCCGCGAAAAACTTCCGGCGGCAGCATCAAAGATAGTTGGTCATCATTCCCAAGAATTTTTGCAAGCTTGATTGGCAGATTCTCAAAACTGGCCGGAACCTCATAGCTGTGGGTTCCCACGGAATGACGCTGCCTGCCAGTCGGAGACAGTCCGAGATTAATCAATCGAGGCGACAGAGTTTTTGAATCAACGTCGAACGGACGCAGCAATCTTTCGAGGTCTTTTGCCGAATAAGGAAAGTCAGCACTTCCCGCATTCCCGCCTGTTGAATCCGTTGCAGAAAAAGACATCTCATAAGGAGAATCAAGCACCTCTGTCTTTAGAAACGAGAAAGCAACATCAGAAACTGGCAAACCAATCGCGACCTCGGGATCTGAGACATCGCGAATCTCTGGATAACCCACCGCAAATCGTCCGAACACATCCATCGCGGAACCAAAATGCCCGTCAACAGTGCCCGGGATTTCAGCCCCAAATCCAACATTGGGGTATCCAAACAATTTATACTCCGACCAGCGATCGCGACTGTTGGCGTCTCCTGGCAGACCATCGTTCCCATACCGATTTAGCATGACCGACTCAGCATTGGAAATGAGATTATCGATCCGAACCTCTGGAGGCCCGTACCCCTGTCCTCGTTTGGGCTCACTCACATCAGGCAGTAATGGAATGGATCGCATCTGCTCCCGACCCGGCAGCTGCGTCAGATTACCATGGGCATTGAGATTGATCCGGCCATCAAGATCGACCACTAAATAAGAAACCAACGGTTTGACCACAACACCGTCATCTCGGGATTCTTTGGGCAGACCAATATCCATCCAAATCCCGTCAACCTCGCCGTCGTTGTTGTTATCAACTGAGACCCCGTCGCCATTAGGGCCTCCACTTTTGAGTGCACGAAAATCGCCGCGAGCATTGGACAATAAATTTGGGCGATGGAAACTAGCATGCTTTAGCGAGCCGTCCGGATTAACACCGGCAAGAAACATGTTCTGGAAATCAAAGGTATCATACGGTTCATTAGGAGCTCTTGAGTTCGCATCCCATCCAGCAGAAGGGTTGTCTTGAACAGCGAGATAGCCACCTCCAGTTTTCCCAATCAACTGAGCATGCGAGCGGCCAACTTGATTAGGCTGCAACGCATTTCCACCAAGTGCTGGAGCACCAACACGAACGTGCGATTTGAATTGCCCCGCCCCCGTCCCTGAAAATGGACGACCGTTAATAACAACCCGACGATTGACCA
This sequence comes from Planctomycetaceae bacterium, assembly GCA_024225195.1. GTDB lineage: Bacteria > Planctomycetota > Planctomycetia > Pirellulales > Pirellulaceae > Mariniblastus. The sequence continues at coordinate 7,405 of JAAEMV010000469.1, forward strand.
ACTGGGATTTAGCATCGGTCACATTAAATCGTGAATCGATTTGACTTGGCAAAACAATAAAAGTGTGCTCATCGTCAGTAACTTGATGGTCAACGATCCGAGCCGTAAGCCCCCGAGCAGGCCCGGAGACAACTCCGATTAACAACCCTGTCATCGATCCGCTTACCGCTTCTGGAACAAATGTCTCACCGTCGATCAACCGCGTCGCGTCACCGTTCAAAGTCAACACAACGAAATGCTCACTACTGTCAGCCTTGGCTGTCGCAACAGTGGCCGAAATTCCATAGCCATACATGTCGGCAAGTAAACTGTGTCCCCGAAGTGGCGAACTTGAATCTGCTAACGCAGGGCCTCTCACCAAATCATAAAGCGCTCGCTCGAGCGTCGCTTGACGGTCTTTGTCGTGGATATGTTTTGTCGATCGCTTTCGGGCTGCGCGGAAATAATCGTTGGAAACCAAGACAAACGTTGTTCCCATCAACAAAAACAGCACGATCATGGTCACCACAAAGATCAAAGTGATCCCGCGGCGAGGCGAGCTGGAGATTTTGGACGAATCAAGTCTCATGATAGTTATTAACGCAAAGACATTTTCGGCGTGGGTCTAATCTCAGTATCGGAATTCATGGGGTCTGGAGGCGGCATTATTTGCAAAGCCTGATTGAGTCGGCCGAATTCACCTCACACGACCCCGTTCTTTTAGCTAACCAATACTTTCGGCAATCTAAACACCGATAGCACTGCAGCACAACGAACGACTCTCTTATTACGAGGCTCGAATCAAAATTGGTTAGCCAACCCGTCAATTATTTCCAAAGCCTTAATTAAAGGCAAACATCGCTGCCTAACCAATGACTTCTAATGTGAGAAAACCACGTCTCAACGCTGTTAAACAGAGACGAAAGCCCGGAGTGTTTCTCAACGTCTGTATTCGGTCACCACCCAAAACAGCAATCGACCAACCATTGCGGGGGGAGCGAAACCCATTATCAGGCTCTGTCGTCACGATTTATCGAGACCACCGTTTTCAGGAAATGCCATAGAAGTAACCGCCACGAAAAGTCAAAACCAGGATTGCATCCTGCCAACCCCGACAATCGTCAAAATCGTTACAACCCGCTGGACATCTACGAAACCAACTTAGGTTGAAATCGATAAAACCGAATTTCCTCGCAAAATTAGCGCCCTGATTCGAACGCTCTAACTAGCATGGAAATTGATTTCTCCGTCAGCCCTTTTCTATTTTCAACTTTGATTTTCTCCAGCAAAAAGTAATTCCATGTTTGAGGAACACTCAACACTTGGCCCAACAGATGTGTTGCGAGTCCTGTCTCGTCACGCTTTTAAGGCGATTATCGTATTTTTGTTAATCGTTTCTGCAACCATCGCATGGATCATTCTGACTCCCAAAAAATACGAATCGGTCGCGAAAATTTACGTTCGCCTCGGTCGCGAAAGCACGACCCTCGATCCCTCTGCAACGACAGGACAAACCGTCAACATTCAGAAATCGCTTGATTCTGAAATCAACTCAATGCTTCAAATCCTTGGAAGCCACGAAACCGTCAAGCGCGTCGTCAATGACATTGGGCCAGACGTAATCATCGCCAACTCCATTTCTTCGAGTGGAGCACCTGCCAAGAAGGAAACGCCGAGCTGGAGTTTGAGAGACTGGATTTCAGATCTAAAAAGCACAATTATCAAGAATGAATTTTCACCAACTAAAACAGAAACCGCGATTAAGCTGCTTCGCGAACGCTCTAGCTTCAGCGCTCCCAAAGACTCCAATGTCCTCAAAATAATTTGCCAGGCTGGTCACCCTGAACTTGCTAGAAAAATTTCCGCGTCCTGGGCCTCAGCCTTTGTAGAGGAACATCTCCGCGTCACCCGAACCAATGGATCTTTGTCATTCTTTTCGAATCAAGTTGAAAAAAATAAATTGAGGTTGAGTTCAGTCCAACGCGAACTTCGGGATGCCAAATCCAAAGCGGGGTTAGTTTCCATAGAAGGGCAGAGAAAAATCCTGGAAGACCAGGCCACCTCTATCAAGACTCGGCTTTCAACCAGTCTCGCTTCTCTTGCCTCATCCGAAGCCAAACTCAAATCTATCGAACTAATTCTAAAAACCGAGCCGGAACGGATAGAGAATGACGAAAAAACAGCTATTCCTAATGGCTGGTATGAACTGCGAAACAAACTGTTTGAACTGGAAAATGTAGAAAACGGATTAAAAGCAAACAAATCTGATTTACACCCAGAAGTCATCGCGATCACGGGACAGCGAAAAGCCCTCGAAAAGATTCTTGAGAATATGTCTCAGGTCACCTCGGAATCAACGAGCAGTCCCAATCCGACACTAGTACTATTTCGACAATCACAACTCAATGAGCAGGCACTGGCATCGGCTCTTAAAGCCGAGACTAAAGCTCTCGAGCAACAAGCCTCAGCGAATTTATTGGAAATCGATCAGCTTAATGCCAACGAAGTTATCATTCAGGAACTAGAACGTCAGAGCCTTAGTCTCGAAACCATTTATCTTGCCAGTGTCGCAAGTCGCGAGCAGTCTGCGATTCTTGAAGGCCTTGAGCTTGCCAACATTTCTAGCGTTAGCCTACTGCAAAAGGCAAGCTACAGCTCGCAAGCGGCTGGCATAGGTCGGCTTAATAAACTCGTGATGGGAACCGCATTGGCGATATTCGCAGCATTCTTTTTCATATTCACCTGTGAGTATTTTGATCGCTCTTACGCGACACCGGAACAAGTAGAGCAATCACTTTCCATTCCGGTAATCGCCGCCATTCCTCAGGATCGCCGCGAAACTGTGGAGGTAAATTAATCATGGTTTCCTCTCCCTCACTACAGGATGCTCCACCTCGGTCGCTTACCCTGAGAGATCGTGAGCATATCGCCAGCTCTCAATATATAGAAATCGCCGACCACCTTCGGCAACAGGGGTTTGGTTTAAACGACAAAAAGGTACTT
>JAAEMV010000470.1 GCA_024225195.1 Planctomycetaceae bacterium
TGAAAGATCGCCGGAACTCGCAAGCCGCCTTCATAGATACTTCCCTTCTTCTCTCGGCCGCCGGAAGACTCTCGAACAAGACCTCCGTTATCACTCAAATAAATGAACAATGTATTTTTTTCGATCCCAAGATCACGCAAGACTGTTTGCAACTTTCCAACCTGCTGATCGAGTAACGTGATCTCTCGGAAATAGCCGGGCTTGCTGGTCGACTCGTCGTTATAGAGCTTGCCCGCATTCGCGAGACCCTCGGGGATCTCTTCCTGGGGATCATGAGGCGACGGGAACCAGGTTACGGTGAACATCGGTCGGTCATCGCTGCAATGACGCTTTAGAAAATCGATCGTCGCATCCATGCTGATCACCGTACCGGCACCTTTAATACGTTCGTATTTCCCATTGCGACTTAGGTACGGATCGTTATCAAAAAAGTTGAGCCCCGAAAGCCATTCGTCAAAGCCGGCACCTCCAGGATTGGTGGGACTCTCTGGCTGAACCGAACCAATGTGCCATTTTCCAAAATGGCCGGTCACATAACCGGACGCCTTCAAAGCCTCTGCAATAGTTTGTTCAGCAGGCCGCATGTAGTGACCGTGGTTGGGAACATTCGTGCGAAACGGATGGCGACCGGTCATGAAGCTGGCACGTGTCGGAGAACAAACCGGAGCACTCGCATAGAATCGATTAAAAACAACACCCGACTCCGCCATCGCATCGAGATGTGGCGTCTTCACAAAGGGGTGCCCCGTAAACCCAGTGTCACCATAGCCATGATCATCCGCCATAATGATTACGATATTTGGACGTTCGTCGGCTACGCTAGTTGCCGCAAGAAGCAACAAGAAAGCTGCAATGATCGTTTTCATATTTCATACTTGGAAAGTAAAGAGTCGATAATCTGAAAGATGCGATCATTATTCAAATTAGTCGGCAACAATTTGCTCACCGCCGCCAAATCCGATTACCTAATATCAATTAAGTAATATCGAACCCATCATCATGATCATCATCTACTGACGGTTGATTGTAACGACTCGCGTTATCCACTTGTGGAGACATTTGAGATCTAGGAGTATTTTTCATTCCAAAATTTTGAGGAGTATCCCTGCGTTTTGAGGCCAACAAACCGGTCGCTCCACCTAAAATCGCCAACCCGCCGCCGAACAATATAAAGCCAGTTCCAAGCGCAACCAGCAATCCAACGACCCCAACAATGGCCCCCAGTATCAAAACAAAATAACTACTCCAAGTTGTCCCCGGTTCAATGACACATTCATCTGGCGACTCCGGGGAATAATAAACCTGTATCTCTTTTCCAACCGGGTATTTTCTTACTGTTTTTGATGCCGTCGATCTCGATGAACTGCTGACATAATCTCCAAAATAGACAGTTTCCCCGCTCATCTTTTCGCCATCGACGGTGTAGTCATAAATCACCTCTGAAGAATAACTCGCCCCGTCGTCGTCTCGTCGAGACTGAACCTTCGAGCTCGTAATTACTCCAGAAACCTGTGGCCACTCAAGACTGGCTTTAGCCTGCATCACGGTTGGGAGTCCAAAAAAGTAAACGATGCAAAACCCGATCGCCGCAAAAACCACACTAAAGATAAACCCGAAAAATGCTCCAAATATATTTTTCATATTCTATTCTCTCGATTTCTTTTGTTGCCAAATCGAACATCGCTAATTGTCCAATTTGTGTGCGAAAGTAAACGATACAAAGGTCAAAAA
>JAAEMV010000471.1 GCA_024225195.1 Planctomycetaceae bacterium
ATCTGACGCTATCTTCGTCCCGCAACGATTAGGGATGCGACGCAGCGAGCAAGGCGCCTATGTCTGGAAATCATTAATTGATTCTGGAGCCATCGTCACCAATGGAACCGACGCCCCCGTTGAGGACGTTGACCCAATTGCTTCGTTTTACGCCTCAGTTACGCGTCGTTTGACCGACAAGGTCACATTTTTTCCGGCACAAGTGCTGACCAGAGAACAGGCCATTCGGTCTTACACGATCGACAATGCCTACGCTGCTTTTGAAGAAAATATCAAGGGCTCTCTAGTCCCCGGAAAGCTGGCGGATATCGTGGTACTCAGTAATGATCTCATTCAATGCGATGCAGAAGAAATCAAAAATACTCGCGTGGAGATGACCATCATTGATGGCAGAATTGCATTCCAGTCAAAAGCGTTGACCAAGAACCAAAAATAAATGACGCGGGAATTCTACAAACGCTACCGTTTAACCCAAACTTTAAGTCCCGCGCGAGAAATCAAATCGCCGACGGCAGGGATAGCTAACCCACTTCCCCTTGGCTAAACCGTCAGTCGGCGGTGTCGACGAAAACAAAACGCGAGAGCTAACCACCCCAACATGCTGCCCGGCTCTGGAACCGCCGAGAAAATACGGTCGTACCCAATCACGTCCATCGCCGTTAAATCAATATTGGAAAGCTCATTGCCAACTCCGAAATCAGTCGTCGGATCCATGATCCCAAGGCCACCCTCTAAAGCCCAGTGGCTTGCTTGCTCACCATCGCCATAGTTGACTCCCTTGGACCAAGCTGAAGCGACACCAGCTGCGTTGGTCAGCCCCCCGTCGATCGAAAAATACTTATCCCGCTCATCAGCCGTCCAGTCGAGATCGGCGCCGGCAGCTTCGCTCTCAGTTGAGAACCTTAGAAAATCTAAACTATTAACGAAATTCAATTCGTCATCCGAAAACTGCCCGCCACCGTTGTTATCCAGCTCATCAACACCGCTTGAAAATCCCAAGGTGTGCCCGATTTCATGCAAAGCAGTTCCGAAAAAGTCTAAGTGGTTCGCTTCAATTCCATCACTCGGGTCAAAATCCCAGTCATAAAGCGAATTGAAATTAATGACCCCGTCAACGGTTGACGAATGGGAATCCCTCAAGCCAAGGGCTTTTGCATTGGCCGTTGTCAGTGTAACGGTGGTGTTATTCAACCCAGCATTATTGTCGAGATATCCAAGTTCGAAATTCGTTCCCGGCGCCTCAGAAGTTTGGTTGGTGTAAATCGAAAAAGAGGGCCCTTCCGACAGACCATTAAACATCTTAGTGTCGTCTGCAGTGGTCACGTCGTTACCGATTGCATTCCGGAATTCACTGTAGGTAAACGAATCTCGAACGTACGAAGCAGAGCTTACCGTGCGTTGATCTAACGTGACAAAACCGAAATCAAGAAAGACCGTGATGTTGTCGTGAAATTCAGCTCCCCACGTACTGGCAGCTCGCTGGAATGATTGGTTGGCCAGGACATTCGTTCCGATACTCGATCGAATATTCATTTGCCCCTCGCAGGTAGAACACCACCCGACGAGCAAAACAATAAAACCAAGTGAAAAACGATTCATCGATCAGAAAACCAAATAATTCAGAGAAGAAAAATTTCAGGATGGGGAGCCAAGACAGACGGTTTGTCGCCGAGACCGATGCCCCTAGAATACGCTCGCAGGAGTGCTTTTTCAAGGATAAACAACCGACAACGACCAAACCCGAAGCAAGCCGGACGATTTCCCCTTGTTTTCCCTTTGTTTTTCAGCAATCCATCCGCCACTGACAAGGCAAGACGCACGACACTTCGTTAGGCAAAGGATGGGCGAGCAATGGGCAAATTGAATAAGCAGCGGAACTTCGCCTTCGAGCGTCCCCAAACAGGCTACTGCTACCGCTGGTGTGACCGAATCACTCCCGAAGATCCAACGGCAATTGCTTGACTTTTGGCAGCGCGCCTTCAAGCTCCAGGAGCCACCTCTTTGTCCCGACACCACCTTGGGTTGAGAACCCACCCAGGCCACCACTGCGGACGACTCGATGGCAAGGCACAATCATGGGAAATGGGTTTCTCTTCATCACCGTCCCGACGGCTCTGGCGGCTCCCGCTCGGCCCACTTTTTTTGCCAAAGTGCCGTACGTCCACATCTCGCCGCGAGGTATTCGCCGACAGGCCTGGGTAACCGCCAATTGAAACGCGGTCATCCCAGCGGTCTGGATTTTGAAACGCTCAAAACCGACTTTCTTTCCGGCAAGGTACTTTCGGATTTGAGTCCGAAATTCTTCCATGGGCTCGTAAGATGATACTTCACCCAACCCGGCCTCTTGAAACGCACGACGAACCTCTCCCGGGTCGTCAAAGCCGAGCTTAATTGCGCGGACAGTTTTCCGGAAATACAAGACGCCAAACCAGCCGATTACGGATTCAAAAATATCAAGCGACGAATCCGGTTGCTGAATCGGTTGCCCCATCAAAATTCTTTCTAACCGCTTCCAACAACCTTAGCTCATTACCGAATCGGAGACCATTTTACCGGCGTCCGCGGCCGCTATCCTTGCTTCGACTGCTACCGCGTGAGCCGTCCTCGCTGCTGCGACTGTTGCCACGAGAACCACCGTCGCTGTTACGACTGCTGCCACGCGCCCCGCCGTCGTTACCACGATTGTTTCCGCGCGATCCACCTTCGCTGCTACTGCTGCTGCGGCTATTACCACGCGAACTTCCTTCGCTACTGCGACTGCTACTACGGGATCCTCCCGCACCACCGCGGCTACGGTTCCCGCTATTTCCTCGCCGTCCACCACCCGATTTTTTATGATTCTGGATGTTAGATTCAACTAGGACGGTAATCGTCTCTTCCCACGTTGGCACCTTCGCACGCTTCCTCGCTGGCTCACCTCGATCCGAGGACGAATCCAACCGATCATCCTCGTCACGCGAGCTTCGATCTTCCGCGCCCTCACTGCGACGGCTGTCACTCTGAGTTTCCGGTTTACGCCGTCGAGAACGTCCACGACGTCGGGATCGACCTTCACCTTCCTCGCCACGCTGTCCGCGACCGCGATCCTTTCGCTCAACCACCTCTTCACTTGAATCGCCGTCCAAGTCCGAACCGTAATCATCGTCGTCTAACAGCCCAGCCCCAAACCCACCGCTCTTAGGTCGATTACCGCTCTCCGCAGCCGGCTTAGCTTCTCGTTCTGTTCGTTCTGTTCGCTCTGTTCGCTCAGAACTTGACTTTGAACCACCGCGTCGTCTCCGCCGCTTGCGACCGCTCGGCCGTGATTCAGAACTGTCGGTGTCGGAATGATCGGCGTCAGCTTCGCTCCCTTGCTCACTGCGTGAGGCAACCGGTGCATCATCAAGGTCGTGATCCCAATCCTCAAGCCCAGCGCCGAACCCACCTTTTGAATCGTTGCGATCCGGCCGCTTTGCAGGAGCATCTGTGGCTGGCTTATTTCGCCGCTCAGCAGCCGCTTCCTGGCGATCGCCTTCACGAGGTCCTCGTCGCGAACGTCGCCCGCGTCGTGGTTTTTCGGATCGACCTTCATCATGATCTTTTGCTTCAGAACGCTTGGCCTTCGCTTCAGTTCCCGATTCTGAACGACTATCGCTGGAAACTTTTTCCCGACGACCGCGGCGGCGAGAGCCAGAACTCTTGCTTTCCGATGAATCCTCAGAACGTGCGGGCTTACGTCGACGCCGACCATGAGCCGCGTCCCCTTCATCAGTTCGGGGTTTCGGATCAAGTTCCTCAATTTCGAACTCGAATACTTCGTCACCTTCGCTCACATCTACATCGCCGTAGCCTTCTTCGTACACCACTTCCACTTCTTCGCTTACCAGATCATCAGTCTGTGACGACCCAACCGTCGAAGCCGCCTCTTCCGATTCTGAAATAAATGATTTCCGGGGTCGAGGATTCCATCCAATCAAATCGTCACCGGCGTCATCTGATTCAGCGTCACTTGATTCAGCCTCACTCGAACCAGAGTCGTCCCCTGGTTTGAACATTGATGAAAGAACGCTTGATTTCTCTGGTGAAGGAATTGGTTCCAATCCAAACATTCCACCTTCGTCCTCAGCTTCTGCAACGACTTCTTCTTTTTCCGCGCCACCATCGGCGACCGGTGTCGCATCTGGTTCGGGCGCTGCCTTTTTGGACGAAGAAATACCAAGCATGTTAGCGAGGAAATCCCAGTGTCCAGCCTTTTTACCGCCGGCATCCGCTGCGACCGGTTCGCTGGCTTCATCGTTCGATTTCACTACCGCCTCGGGGGCAGGTTCAGCCGTCTCTTGACTGGTTACTTCATCTTCTACTTCGTTATCGAACTCATCATCTTCAATCGGTTCCACCTTTTTCGATGCATTCCCGCCAAAGTAATCGTAAAGCTCATCTGTCACGATAATTCTCCGTTGACCTAGTCAACCACAAGGCTGGACCAGCGAAAGCGATTTTCGGCGGTCAGCAGTATATATGCAGGGCCTGCACTAGCAGGCCCAAAATTTATTTGTTGATCCCCTAATATATCGCAAAATGCTTGATTTAAGGAACCCCTTCAGCCCATGCTGAACCAGAATAGCCTGAATGTCACCTCAAATTTGTTGCCACCGCGAGAAAACAATCCTAGGTAGGCTGGGCAATCCAAGAGAATCACCCCAAAAACCAGCCTGAATACAAAAAAAGCTCGGGTTACCCCGAGCTTTATCATTTCGCACCAATCGCTCTACATTAATTAATATCTCGCCGAATCATCAAGGAACCGTTGTCGGCCACCGAGAACATCGGACGGTGATACGAGTTGTAATGGCTCATCCCACGCGGTCGGAACGACATCCCGACGAATATGTTAAACGCATCGTTGGGATTGCCACCGACGTTCAGACTTCCCGTTGGCATTCCCTCTTCACCCAAGTAATACGAGAAACCAGCCTGGACTGCCACTCGCTCAGCAACGGGAATGTCAAAATCAAGCCCCACTACGGTCTGAGAATCTCCCGACCAGCCAACGTATCCACCACCGGTTCCGCCGGTAGGTGCATCGTACTTGTAATAGAATCGATAGTGATCGATTGGTTGCTGGATGAGGCCGTCAAACGCGATACCATCATGCACTCCAGATGTATCAGCATCCTGAACACCCTTTGCAAATCGAAAACCTAATGTTGTTCCATTCGGATATACCCAGCCAAGATCGCCTCGTAGCTGGACTACGTCGTCGGTGGTAAACCATTCTTCGTGAAGAACATCGACAACCATCCCCAACTGCATACCGTAATCTACCCTTCGGTAAAAACCACCGGTAACGAAGGTCTGACTTCTTTCCTCAGCGGTGAAACTGTTTCCATTGAAGTTTGATTGAACTGAACGAACACCAAATTGACCTGAAAACAGGCCACATGAAAGCCGGCAAAGTGGCAATCCCGCATTGAAACCAGCGTAGAGGCCATAGCTACTATCATCAAACAATCGATTTTCAAAGACAGTATCTGGAATGCGGTACATTGGAGACCGGAACGATGTCGCTCCGGAGAAGTACTCAGCGTTCCTCAGTAGCTCTCCCAAACCAGTTATCCAGCACGATCCCGGAGGACACCCACCGCGGCCGTAGCAACTATCACAGCTATCAAAGTAGCCGCCCGCGTCACCGCAGCTGTCGCAGCCACCCTCGATGAATCCACCTTCAATTATTTCACCGTCGTAGTAACCGTCGTCGAGAATTTCAGTTGAGACGACCGGAGCCCCACCCTCGACAACTGCTGATTCCATATTTTGGGCAACCCGAATCGAATTCACCCGATTTCGCGACAGACTTTGGCTACCGCTTGTCTGCATCAAACCAGTTCGCTGTGACCTTCGTTGATCGGTATAAACCGCCCGCTGAGCCTGCCGGTCTGGGCGAGTTGATGACATATTCGACCGAGATTGAGTCGAAGCTCGACTCATCTTGGGTGCGTTCAGATCGACAGATATCTCAATGTCGCTCTGCATTGCAACCGGCCGCACGGCAGGTTTTTGCTTACTCTGAGCTCTCGCCCGAGCTTCCTGCATCGCAGCTACCCGGCGATTGTATTCCGCCTGCTGAGCATTTGTCGTGCTGGTAATTACTAATACGGTTGCCAGCGATCCTAAAAAGACCGCCTTCATGTTGAAAGGCAAAAACATTTCGATCATCCTGTCGTGATTGCTATGGGCCCACGTTGCGGCAACTCGCGCATAAGGCCATTGCAATGGAAGATCGGAATCGTCAGACTCCTTTCTTTCGTCAAACTTCAAATAATCCAGAATTACCCGCCAAACCTCCCAGTTTAACATGCATTGCGAAAGCAACTGCCCCTGACATTTGCTGGGCACCGCCAAAAAAGAAGAGCGCCCATAGAGTTCCAGACAGAACGCTTCCCTTCTAATCGATCACAACATCTCGGTTCAAAGCATCGTGAAACTGGAAAGCATAGAACTCATCCGCGACCGCTAATTGCCCGACCAATTCGAGTAAAATTGATTTTGGCCCGCCCGACTCTCGCGGCAATTGATTCAGCAACATCCAGTGAATGCTCCCTTCCGATTCATCAAACCAAATTTCGATTTCTCGGGGACCGCGAATTTCTTTCGACTTCTTTACCCCGGTTAACTGTGACAACGTTTCACCGTTTCGCCCAGTCTTTGAGCCTGCGAGCAGCGTGAGTCGATAGCCTGCTTTGAGTTGCTCCAAATGCTTTTGAATATTCAGCATTGGCAACCCATTTTGATCGCCAGGCAAACTGTTTCGGAATTGGTTCAAATCAGCGCTGACATGGACAGGGCTACCGCTGTAAAAAGACCAGCTTTGCTCACCATCACACCCTGAAACCCTTCCTGCTCCCCAAACGGGAGAGTGGATCAAAACGAACTTGTCCAATCCACGCACGACAAGCGTTGCGTCATCAACGGATCCATTTTTACGCTGAATTTCGCCAGGTTTATCGTTCGTCAGATCGACAGAAGTGTATTCGTCAACAACGTGCACACGATAGGTTCGGTCGGCCTCTTCCTGAGCGGCGGAGAGCATGGTTTCAACAGACGCCGCTGCCGCCAACAAATCACCTTTTGGCATTGCCAGAAATGCGATTACCGCCAACGCTGCTGCCACCGCTAATAGCGATGAGGTTATTTTGACCAAACTCCGTTTGCCCGCACTCGCGTGTCGCCGCCCCCTCCGTGTGGAACCGCCACCAATTTCGTCCATAACTCGGTCAATTCGCTGTTCATCCTGATTACTATCCCGGTCGCCCAACTCGCAAAGCAAACCATGAACAACCAATTCACTGGCGACTTGACTAAGTGCGGCCGGCTCTAGAGGCTCAATTCGCTCGCTGGAATCACGCGGGACTCCGTCAACAGCGTCGCTTAAAATATCTTCAATCGGCTCATTCATGTGACAGTACCTCGCTCAGCAACAAGCCTCTTGACTGTAAACACTGCACAAGCTGGCCTCGCGCCCGCTGCAGCCTCTTTTTACAAGCCCCGATTTGCAACTCACTGCTCGCTGCGATCTCACGTGCCGATTGACCATCAAAATATCGTTGAGATACAACTTTTTTTCCATCAACGGGCAAAGCATCAATACACTCTCGAACCGCTGCAGCACGCTGTTCCCAGGTATCGCCAGGATTCGCGTCAATGTTTTCAAATTGCTCAGAAATTGCCAACCGGACCTCATCCGAAAGCAACTGAGGAACCTTTTGCCCTCGCCGGTGCTCCGCCATTACTACACGCGATGCGATTCCACGGAGCCAAGGTCCAAACGGTTTGCTTAAATCGCAGTCATCAAGCCGCCGCCAGGCGACGATCATCACTTGCTGGAACAGATCATCGACTGATTTTTTATCGACTAACAAACTCCCCAGATACGCAGTCAGCATCGAGGCATTTTCTCGAACGTGGATCTCGAAAACTGTTCGCTCGCGTTTATTCACAATCTAAAATCCGTTCAGTAGCTTTGTCGATGCTTTCCCTCACTAATACTGCCACTTTTAAGCGTTTGCGCGACAGAAATAACTAAAAAAAGTAGTTATTTCACAAACGAAATTTAAAACGAACGAAGCCTGCCCCAATTTAACGATTAAAAAGATGCTCTCGAAAACACTCGATCTTTAATGAACGAATCATTGTCTCCAAAATACACGAATCACCTGCTCATTGGCGATTGATCCTCATTCGCAACTAATCTAAACGAAACCTAACAACAACACCGATTGCCAGTGATGCCCAGGCTCAATTGGCAGCAACGCGATACAAGATCTCGCATCAATTTAGCTCGACCCACATTATGGACGAACAGCCGCTCGATAATTCGACGGACATAGTTTGAGGGTAACCACAAAAAAACCCGTCGCTCGATTTCTCGAGGACGGGTTCAATTGCTGTCTAAGTCTGAGGTAGGCAAACCAAATTACTTGCCACTCAACTCCCAACCCTGGATGTGCTTATTGCCTGCCTCTGCGATTTCGTTCAATGTCTTTTCGACATTCAAACCCGCAGGTGCTTTGAAAACACACGAATTGTCTGTTGGGTTCGTTTCAATTTGAACGACACCATTAACTCCGGTCAAAGCGTTCTTCACGGAACGCGCACAACCACCTCAGGTCATGTTCGGGAGCTTAAGAGATACGGTCTGTAGGTTACCGTCTCCCTTTGGCTTCTTCTTGCCTTTTCCCTTGCCCTTACCTTTTTTAGGCTTTGGCATTTTGGCTTTCTGATCATCGGTCAGAAGTGCCATGATTTCGTCTTTGACTTTTTGTGTTACCGCAGCAGGCTTTTTCAGTGCTTCGCGATACTTGGCCATTTTCTCTTCAGACAATCCCATTGCCTTTTCAACAGCCTCTGTCATCTCTTTCCCTTTAAGACCAGCTTTTGCTGCTTCTTTACGGGCTTCGTTCTTTGCTTTGTTTTCTTCTTTTGAAAGAACCGAAGTAACAGCTTTGCGGGCATCCTTCATATCGCCTTCGTACTTGGCGAGAACTGCTTCCGCTTTCTTCTTTTGCTCATCAGTCATTTCAACTGATTTGAAAGCTTTCATGATGTATGAGTTAGCTGAGCCTGCTGCTCGAGCCTTCTTCTTATCATTTCCTTTTTTAGCGTCATCTTGTGCTACCGCTACTGTTGCAAAACACAACATTAACGCGACGCAAGACATCAGACGTATCTTCAACATGAATCGGGGTCCCTTCGAGAACAACTGTTAACATTCATAAATTTGAGTGCATCATTGAACCCCGACTCTTAACGCTTGTCAAACAGAAAAACCGGCATTCAGTACCCTCAAACACGTTAAGCCCCACAAAAAGATGTAAATCCGCAACAATTCGATAAATTCCCCCAATCCCGATCGCCTAGCTGGCAGTCACCGTGGCGAACGACGGTCGCAATCCCCTAGCCGCGTGGCTGGATTCATTGGAGTAGCGTAATACAGAAGGCCTTAATGGATCGCACCAATCTGGCCCCAAACTCGTTGAAGTCTACCGAACAAGAAAGGTAAAACCAAAAGCCCGCTAGGTAACCATCACTCTGCTGGCTCCGTAAGGTTCCAAAGTTACCAATCCAAAATCAAACCAATCGCCATGAGCACACTAACAGTCGTGCCGATTACCAAACCAAATTTTGAACCAACGATAGCCCAATCATCGGTCTCGCGATTCACTTGGACTCCAATTAAGTTAAGTACCAACCCGAGAAATGGAATCCAACTTAGCAACAAACCGAATAGCGTTAATGCCCTGCCAACGACACCCGATGGCGTTCCAGTTCCTCGGCACTTCACCAAAATCTTTCCTGAGCGGTCGGCTAGGGCTTTCGGCGTCGTGTCTGGCAGTAAAGGATCTAGAAACATCACGAGGACACCTGCGACACAACCGATCGAGGCTCCACCGACCACCGTAACCCAAAGTGGTAACTCTCCAGGAACAAACGGATTTCCAAATCCACAATATGCCCCGACAATTGACCCAACCAAGGGACCTAACCATCGTGGAAATTGACGATTGTAAAATCTCTTTAGAAGCATCAAATTCCTTAAACTTGGTTC